>JAILQS010000133.1 GCA_024698865.1 Lachnospiraceae bacterium
GCTGCGAAGTCTTCATTTTTCTTTTCAAGACCTTCACCTGTTTCAAAACGAACGAACTGTTTGATTTTGAAATCAACACCACATTCTTTAGAAACCTGAGCTACATACTGTCCAACTGTCTGCTTACCATCTTCAGCTTTAACATAAGCCTGCTCTGTAAGACAAACTTCTTTTAATTCTTTGTTCAAACGTCCGGTAACCATTTTCTCGATGATGTTATCCGGTTTGTTTGCATTCTTAGGATCACCTTTTGCCTGAGCCATTAAGATTTCAAGCTCGTGCTGTTTGTACTCTTCGCTTACATCTTCAGGAGAAACATACTTTGGTGAAAGTGCTGCTACCTGCATAGCGATGTTTGTAAGAGCTTCTTTAATTGCATCGTTAACGCTGTCAGCTTCTGCTTCAACGATAACACCGATTCTTCCGCCACCGTGTGTGTAAGAAACTACACATCCGTTCGCAGGAACAACCTTTGTAAATCTACGGATAGAAAGATTCTCTCCGATTACTGCGATTTTCTCAACTAATGCATCTTTTACAGTCTTGCTGCTGTCTTCTTTCCATGCTTCAGCAAGGAATGCATCGATGTCTGCAGATTCTGTTGTAAGTGCCTGTTTTGCAACTAACTCAACGAATCCCTGGAACTCAGCATTTTTAGCAACGAAGTCAGTTTCAGAGTTAACTTCAACCATAGCTGCTACATTATCTTCCACGATAACTTTGCAAAGACCTTCTGCTGCAATTCTTCCAGCTTTCTTCTCTGCTTTAGCCTGTCCATTTTTTCTTAAGAAGTCTACTGCTTCTTCCATATTTCCATTTGTTTCGTTAAGAGCTTTTTTACAGTCCATCATACCTGCGCCGGTCATGTCTCTTAACTCTTTTACCATTGCTGCTGTAATTGCCATTTTAAACCTCATTTCTTGTGCCTTCTCATTGCACAATCCGAATTCATATTATATTGTAACAAATCTTATGCTTCTTCTGCTTCAGCTTCCTCTGCTGGTGCATCAGACATTTCAACACCCTGGTTTGCTTCGATAACAGCATCTGCCATCTTAGAAACGATTAATTTTACTGCTCTGATAGCATCATCGTTACCAGGAATTACATAATCTAATTCTTCAGGGTCACAGTTTGTATCTGCGATACCGATTAATTTGATTCCAAGGTTCTGTGCTTCCTGAATACAAATTCTTTCTTTCTTAGGATCTACTACGAAAATAGCATCCGGAATTCTCTTCATATCTTTGATTCCGCCTAAGTTCTTCTCAAGTTTTTCCCATTCTTTCTTTAACTTGATAACTTCTTTCTTAGGAAGAACATCGAAAGTTCCGTCTTCTGCCATTGTTTCAATTGCTTTTAATCTTTCGATTCTTGTCTGGATAGTTTTGAAGTTGGTAAGCATACCACCTAACCATCTTTCATTTACATAGAACATTCCACAACGCTCAGCTTCTGCTTTGATTGCATCCTGTGCCTGTTTCTTTGTTCCAACAAAAAGAACTGTACCACCTTCTGCTACAACGTCTTTGATTGCATTGTAAGCTTCATCTACTTTACCTACAGATTTCTGTAAGTCGATGATGTAGATACCATTTCTCTCTGTGTAGATGTATGGAGCCATCTTAGGGTTCCATCTTCTTGTCTGGTGTCCAAAATGTACACCTGCTTCTAATAACTGTTTCATTGAAATTACGCTCATAATTTACCTCCATTGGTTTTGCTTCCGCATATCTCTCTTCTTCGAAGAACTTATACAAGCACCACTTCGAAAATCAATATGCGTGATTTTTAACGTACTTGATAAATATATCACAATATCAAACATTACGCAAGTACGAAAATTATTTTTTAAACGATAAAATCACCGTTTTATAATTATCTGACGTGAAATCTTCTTCGCAATTCGTTTTTGGCTCTTTCCCCACCAAGAATCATCGTAGCGACAAAATCTATGATAATCAGTAAAATCGAAATCTCAGCAACCAACGGTTGATCGATAATCCCAACATAAATAAAAACAGCCGTTACTACAGAAACCAATATCAGTCCAATATCAAAGATAATGTAGCTTTGCCAGTTCCGGTGATTGATCAGCTTAAAGATTGCAAGACTGACACTGACAAATATTACACCGCCCGGCAAAACATAGTTTACCGACCATCCCTGATATCCAAGCACCTGGTCTATCATTATTAATAAGATCACTGCAAAAAAAGTTCCCCATAGCGTTCTTGAGAGATACGTAGCCGTATCTTTAAAAGAAATTCTGAGTAACCACATAATATACAAAATCATCAGCGCAAAAACAACGCCAAATTTCAGTATTTTCCCGCCAAAGAAGAAAACCGCTCCATCCGCAATCAAACCAACCGCACATAATAACATGAGAACTCTATACACAATCGTTAAAGCACGGATTCTTTTTATGATGTTTGGATATGTATTACTTCCGGTTTCATTTCCATCCAATATACCATTACACAACGGGCACTGCTCGGTCTGATCTTTTATCCTGACACCGCAATTATTACATCTATTCATAATATACTCCATTTGTCTCAATCAAAACATCTACTCCATCTTCTGCTATCTGCCGAAATACTCTGCGTTGAATGGATACATCCTTCCACGCTGATGTATAAGTATAGGAAAGTGTATCTTTATAGGAGGTAACCGTAGCTTTCAACAGCTGGCCTTTGGAAAATGCCAGAAAAGATTGAAATCTCTCTATGTATGGCTCATATACCTCATCAACTTTGATATTTCCTATGTTTGTAATCGTAGTTGTGTTGGCAAGTGCTGTCCTGGTATAAATCAGTTTAATCAATAAATTCTTAATAAACAGCGGAACCGCTCTTGCAGCAAAGAACTGTTCATTCGAAACGTTATAGGAAAATATTTTTTCTAAATGTTCTTTGGAAATCTGATTACGCAGACTCTCATGCGTAATCTCGCAAATATCATCAAAGGTATATTCTTCTTTTTGTGGAACAAACTCTGCCGAAACCATAACAAAGAAATTCTTTGTTGTGTTAGAACTAAAGTATGATCTTAAGTCT
This sequence comes from Lachnospiraceae bacterium, assembly GCA_024698865.1. Taxonomy (GTDB): domain Bacteria; phylum Bacillota; class Clostridia; order Lachnospirales; family Lachnospiraceae; genus JAILQS01. The sequence continues at coordinate 3,063 of JAILQS010000133.1, forward strand.
ACCGGTACTGCAACTCGAATCGGTCTTTTCTTGGTGATGAAACGATAATGTTCCTGATAGGTCGCCCAGATAAATGTTGCAACGAGATACTCGTTAATGCTTAGTCCCCGCCTTTTGCTCACCTCTTTTAAGCTGCTAACACTCATATTACCATGGATCACACCAAAACCGTTGTACGGTAAACGCTCTCCTTTGATTAAAAATGCACGTTTGAATTTGTAGATGGGTGCTGACCGCTTTTTGTAATTCTTAATAAATGAATCCTCCCGATTGAGGGAAGTATCCTTACTCAAACGGTCCCCATAGATTTCACGAAGTTTTGGGTGCGCCAGACGCAGATACTGATATACCAGTTCTTTCAAAAATGTGATTCCTCCCATTCCATCCGTCAGCACATGGAAAACTTCCAAATTGATTCTGTTCTTAAAATAGGTAACCCGGAAAAGATAACTGTTATTCTTGCCGGGGTGTATAAGTCTGCACGGGAAATTGTCCTCTTCTTTTACTCTTGGTGCACTTTTCCCGTTCTCCTCAAAATAATACCAAAAAACTCCCGTCCTAAGTCTTAAATTAAAACCTTTTATTCTTGGCGTGACAATATCCACTGCCTCCTGCAAAAGTTCAGGATTCACTTCTTCTGTCAAAGTACAGCTTATTCTATAAGTATTCGTCATACTTTCTCCGGCAATGACCGGAAATAAATTCGCAGTATTATCAAGTTTGTCCCAATGGATATATCCTTTCGCCATAATCCTCTCCTAATTACTACTCTTTACGCGTGATAATTTTTGCAATATCTTCATAACTTGCTCCCTCCGGAATCTTATAGGTTCCAACGGAAATATCAGATGCATAGCCATGATTACATAAGAAATCATCAAACTTTATCGCACTGTCTACCACTCCGATATCTTTCATATATTCAGAAACCTGCTCTGACCACATTCCGGGTTGTATCTTTGCTTTGGTATATTTCTTTTTTTCTTTTGCCGATGCATCTGCTCCTTTTGGTGACTTCGTCGGTGACAGGGTCGGTACCGTCGTATCCATCGGCTCGATCGGTTTGATTGTTCCTATTGGAGAAATCGATGGCATTGGTGTCGGTGTAGGAGTTGCATCCTCTTTTTTACCGGTATCTTTCTTTGTTCCTGCTTCCTTGGATGCAGAATCGTCTTGACCGGCGTTATTCGAATCGGCAGCCTCGCCCTTATCTTCTGTATTTTTTTCATTATTGGCAGCGTCATCATCCTTCGCATCCGGACTTGCGCTTTGAATCACACGATCCTCTTCTTTTACCATGCCAAGTGCTTCTGCTTTTTCTATAATCTGCGCTTCCGTAAGTGTCTCATCTTTCTGCAGTTGATGCGACGCCATTACAATTACTGCTGAAAATACAATTCCTATTCCAAATCCTCTAAGAAAATATTTACGTTTCACTTTTTATCCTCTTTCTAAAATTGCTATTTATCGGTATCAAAAAGATTTATTACCAGTCTTACCTCGCCCTGTCCAAGTCCAAGTTCTTTGGAAATCTCAATAATGCTCTTTCCTTCCTGATGAAGTCTTAAAATCTTCTGGTTCTTGGATTCATTGCTTGTACCGACTACAGCTCCTGCGGTTCTTTCCTCTTCTTCCTTAGACATCGTCTGCATCATTTCAAGCGCTGAATGGGCAATCTGATGCAAAGCTTCATTCTCTTCCTCAATCGGATTCTTCTCATTGGAATGATTCAATGGATTGATATCACTCACCCGCTCTTTTCGTTCTTTTTGAAGTACTTCGGCTTCTTTTTGTTCTTTTTCCATAATGGATTTGTTGCGTCTGGCTGACAAAATATCAACCGCAGTCTGAACATTCTTCGCCGGTTCCGCCACTGTTGTCGCAGATTTGCGTGCATGTGCCACACCATCTTTCGCATTTGCCTTGATTGGTAACGTAGCCATCACATTTTCGAGACCACTCTTTGCTTTATCAGCCTTAGCCATAAGAGTCTTCATCTCTGTCTCTTTTTCATTCAACATATTATATAAAAACACAACTTCTGTATGATTCTGTTCGATTTTCTCTAATATCTGATCTGAGAAGTCACTAACCGCCATAATCTTTTCGTTACTAACCTCACTTAACTGATCATCTGCCTTAATTACAGAAGCGTCCAATTCTTTCGCCAAAGCATCTTTGATTTGCTTGCGAATATACTTTTCGTCCTTGGCGCTCCATACTTCGCTGGCAGTACTTCCTTCACTACCGGCTTTGTTTCCTTCGATTTTCTCTGAAATAAAAAAACTTGCTGCAACGATAACCAGTCCTACAACAATCAAAATAATATCTACCATCTTATTCTCCATTCCTCATCATTTTACACAAAAATATTTAGGACATACCCGATTATTATGGTACATCCTAAATATAAATACTTCAAGTATCAATTCGTGATATTTTTCTAAATTTTAATATCAAAACTTCCCTGTTTGATTTCGGGTGCTTTTTCTTTCTCTTTCTCATCTTTTTTCTTCTTATGCTGCTGACTAAATGCCCCCGCATTATTTCCACTGCTGTTACGAGCATCAAATTCACGTTTTTTTTCAGCGCTGTCTGTCTGATTGATTTGTTCGCTCTGCTGTCTGGATTCTTTCTCATAAATTACACCAATCTGCTCCTGAGCATGTGTTGCTTTCGCCTGCTCTGCATGCTGTATATGACTTACTTCTTGAGATTTTGGTGCCATTGTAATTACGTCAATTGGTCGTATGGACATATTAATCCCCCATTTCTTTCGGTGATTGGTTTACAGTGACATAACACGCACGTCGCCTTTATCCTTTACAAATTGACTGTGAACAATTTCCTCTTTGATGAAGCAACTAACATTCATAATCGTAACTTTCACGCCCGGATACGTAACTCCATTTACCTTTACTCTTCCTGCCTGATAGTTCTCAATCTCTTTCTTTAATATCAGCTGACGTTCCATTTTTTCTTTTCGTTCTGCATCAAGTTTCTCGATTTTTCCTTTCGCCATCAGGAAATTTCGTTTCTGATCCGGTTTTAAATCGTCGCCTTTTTGCATCTTATTACGAAACATCGTAAATACTTTGATATTACTTTCCAGTTCCGTCGCCAATTCTTTTAAATCGCTTTCAATCTGGTGCAACTCCGCCTGTTTTTCATCATCCACGCCAATTTCAACAAGTGTCTGCGTTCCCATATTCGAGCCAAGAATTCTGGCACTAATCGCGGTACCACTCTTTACACTGCCGCCTGCAATCATACCTCTCTTGCCACCGACATCAATATCGCCCTTCGCAATAATGGTGCTATGCATAATTGCATCTGAAGTAACACTTCCGCCCGATTTGACCTCGGCACTTTCAATAAACTTGGCAATGACATTGCCTCCGGCCTCTAAGTGTCCACGTCCCATTCCCTGAATACCACGTTTTAAAATGATCTGTCCACCTGCAATTAATGTTGCGCCTTCCACAACGCCGTCTACAATAATATCGCCTTTTGCTTCTACCTTAAAACCGGTAACTACATTACCACGAACTGTAACATCTCCATCGTATTCAATATCACCGGAAGCCACGCTGACATCTGCCGGCACCTCATAAACATTGGATACGAAGACACGATCTCCACCAAGCGATACATGTCCGTTTACCTCGGAATACATCTTCGTTCCATCTTCCGATAAATGAATGTTCTTTCCATGTTTGAGAATCTTCTTTACAACCTTCTTTGGCATAATCGGATTGCCACAAACGTCTTTTCCCGGTTCTCCCATCACTGCCGGTGTCAGTTCTGCAAGAATATCTCCTTCATTTACATTATTAATCATATCCAGATGATGAAAATCTACGGATCCATCTTCATTCATCTTAGGTTTACTGTCTATATTCAGATTAAAGTTGTACTTGATGGAAGCACTTCTTCCCTCTTTTACCGGTTTTTCTTTCGCAAGCAGAACCGGTGTACAAAATTGTCTGTGAGCAAGGTATTTATCAATAACAGTTTCTGCAATGCCATATTTCACTCCTGCCATATGCAAATCCGAAATGATATCGTTTTTATCAATTAGTTTACCTTTATTGGATGGTGGATAAAAAATGCCGATTGCCTTGGAGCGGTCCAATGAGATAGCAACATCCAGATACTCCGACTGTGGAAGAATTTTCTGAACAGAAACTTTAACTTCTGTCGGTTCTGTTGCCGTTGAGATAACTTCATTAATAGCTCTTGAATTATAATCTGTGATTTTCTTTGCATCCAGATACCGGGATACAATTTCAAACGTCAAAGGATTGCCCCCATTCATGGCCGGATACACTTTAATATAGGTACCATCCTCTTTATGTACTAACTGAAAAAAACTATGCTTATATACCATTTTTTCACCCCTCTACAGTATATTAAGGATATCTACATCATTCCCCAAAGCTGTCCTCATTTTTTGTATTGCTTTCGTATGAAGCTGTGAGATTCTTGATTCAGAAACCTCTAAGATTTTGCTGATTTCTTTCAAGGTCATTTCTTCATAATAATATAATAAAATTACTTTCTTTTCGTTGTCCGTTAATTTTTCCAAAGACTCTGCCAGTATTCTCTTCAGTTCATCTTTTGCGATTGCCTGTTCCGGCTGATCAAAATGTGAACTGTTCACCGAATCAACTTTTGCTTCGCTCCCCTGCTCCATAAATTCATCCAGTGAAACCATATTGGTAAGTTTTAATTGGTTTTGCCAGTTCAATAACTCATCTACTGATATTTCTAAAGCATCTGCAAGTTCATCATCTGTAGCGAGTCTGCCAAGTTTTGATTCCAACTCCTGCATCGCCTGATCCAGTCTTTTCTGTTTTTGACGCAAGGTTCTTGGAATCCAATCCATTTTACGTATCTGATCCAATATTGCCCCTCGAATTCGAAGGCTTGCATAGGTTTCAAATTTGACTCCAACCTGAGGGTCAAATTTGTCAACTGCATCAATCAATCCAAAGGTTCCATATCCAACAAGATCATCATATTCCACAGTGTAACCAAGATACATACTCAGTCTTCCTGCTACAATCTTAACTAAGCCTGCATATTCAATTATCAGGCTTTCACGAATTTCCATTGATTTAGTTTTAGCATATTCTTCCCAAAGTTTTTTTCTACCCTCTTCGTTCATATATGCCTCCCCTTAGATGTGTCATTCTAGCTATACTTAAATCTCATTCTCGGTCGTTTCTTCCGAGTTTTCTTCGTTGGTATTGTCGGAAGCATCTTCCGACTGTTCTTCTTGCTCTTTCTCTGCTTCTTCCTGTTCTTTTTCTGCCTCTTCTTTAGCCAGTCGTTCTTCTTCTGCAATTGCAGCACGCGCTTCTTCCACAACTTTCATGATAACCTTCTTCGCTATCAATCCAATTATATAAAAAATAATCAGCGTTATCAGTAGGACTGTAAGACTAAATACAACGTCTAACTTATTCAAAATACATGTCAGACATACCACAAAACCTGCAAGCAGTGTTATCGCCGCGGGTATGTATCTTTCCTGCATTATATTCACCTCAGGTATTATATTGTCTTAACCGGTTTGCCAACAGATTTAATTAATAAATCTCCTGTTTCCGGATAAAACTCAATTGTACGTCCATAATTAGCTCCTGTATCATCAGCTAATATTTTAATCCCCAATTGTTTTAATTTTTGTCTTGTTGCCTCTGTATTTCGTTCACCAATACGTAACATGTCGTTATTACTGCCAAAGGCGAACATCTGGGCACCTCCTGCAATCTTAGCCGTAAGACGCATTCTGGACGCACCGGCTTTCACCATCATATCAATACATGCATCAATTCCTGTATCCGCAAATTTGGCAATATTTTCATTATTCTTTACAAGTTTACTGTCTGGCAACATTATATGTGCTAATCCGGCAATCTTCTTAACCGGATCATATAATGCAATTCCGACACAGGAACCAAGTCCCAGGGTGGTAATTGCATCTGGGGCGTGACAAATATTAAAATCTGCCATCCCAACCTTCACCATATTTCCCATTTATATCACCTATAAACCCAAAGAAGTCATTATCTTTTTGTATCCTTCTATTGTTGGAATCAAAACGAAGTATCCATCGATTTCAACATCGTTTTCTGTAATCTGTGTTTTAATAACAAGTGCTTTATCTCCAACCTTACCAAACTCGATGGCTGGTACACTTAAAATCGCCCCTGCCATATCAATTGCCATATATGGTACAGACGATGTTATTTGCATATTTGTTAACATAGATACGGATGACAAATAAGCACCTGCAATGATATTACCGATTTCGTTCATTGCAGACTTATCCATATCTGTAAATTCGTCTACACTCGTAAGACTTCTACCCATCAATACATTTACAATGTGATGCGCAGAATTCTTTTCCAGCATAAACATCATCATTCCATCAATGTCACCCTCTAACGTCAGCAATATACCGACAATTAGATTTTCAGGGCCTCCAAACATGTTTGGAAGCTCCTGAAAATTTAAAAGGTCAACATTGGGAACTTTCATATCAATTTTGATATTAAGCATCTGTGATAATGCGGTTGTAGCATTACCAGCGCCGATATTACCGATTTCTCTTAACACATCATATTCGACTGTGTCTATAGATTCGTAATTAAAATCTCCCAATTTGAGTTCCCCCTCTAATTGTTAGCAGATTCCTTCTTATCTTTTTCAATAATTACATCCGAGATATTTAACAGGGAAATCAGTTCCTCTCCTACTTTTCCAACTCCTGCCAAATACTGTGATTTGGAATCTTTCTCATTATATGTTGGCTTGTCAATACTTTCTTCATCTAAATTAACTACCTCTTTTACTGCGTCTACAATCAAACCAACGCTGGATTGAGGCTCTAATTTGATGATAATAATACGAGTAGCGTCCGTATATTCATCCGGCTCCAAGTCAAATTTCAAACGAAGACTCATAACAGGTACTATCTCACCACGAAGGTTAATTACACCTTTGAAGTACTTCTGCGCCTTTGGCACTCTCGTAATTCTCTGCATTCTTACAATGTTGTCTACATATTTAATATTAATGCCATACTGCTCATTCGCAAGTTTAACACAAATATACTGTTTTTCGGTAGCAGCATTTGCTGCCTGATTAGTCATATCGCTCATATTGGCACCTCCTAAACTAATGCATTGGCATCAATGATTAATGCAACTTCTCCATCACCAAGGATAGCTGCTCCACTGATTACCTTATTGTTGTTGATGTATTTTCCGATAGACTTAATTACGATTTCAAGCTGTCCAATCAAATTATCAACAACTAATCCAGCAAGTTTTTCGCCCTTAGAAACAATTACAACTGTCAGGCTTTCAGGCTCTACCTCTCTAGGCTCTACGTCTAAGACTTTATCCAGACGAATCAATGGAATAACGGTTCCACGAAGGTTAATAACCTCTTTCGTCTGTACATACTTAATATCGGAACAAGGAACGTCTTCAATTGTCTGAATGGATCCTAAAGGAATCGCATATTTTTCACTTCCAAGTTCAACCATAAGTGCCTGAATGATAGCAAGGGTAAGTGGTAATCTGATAATAAAGTTACTTCCTTCGCCCAATACTGATTTACATTCAATATCTCCACCAAGTTTTTCAATCTTGGTTTTAACAACGTCGAGTCCAACGCCTCGTCCGGATACATCTGTAATCTTCTCTGCAGTAGAGAAACTTGGTTTGAACAGAAGGTCAATGGCATCTTTTTCTGTCATTACTTCTGCCTGTTCAGGAGTGATTGCACCCTTATCCAAAGCTTTCTGAATTACTTTATCTGTATCAATTCCGGCACCGTCGTCACGAACTTCGATTACAACGTTGTTACCATCCTGATATGCATCGAGGAATACAGAACCAACTTCCGGTTTACCCGCAGCAACACGGTCTTCGTTCTTTTCAAGACCATGATCGGCAGCATTTCTTAATAAATGCATCAATGGATCACCAATCTCGTCAATAACAGTTCTGTCTAACTCTGTATCTTCACCTGTCATGTACAATTCCATTTTCTTATCAAGCTTTTTGCTTAAGTCACGAATCATACGTGGGAATTTATTTACAACACTTTCAATCGGCATCATACGAACCTTCATAACTGACTCATGAAGATTGGTTGTTACTCTCTCGAGATATTCAATCTGCTCATTGAAAGAATTGCTGTTCTTTCCGTCTTCTGAACCTCCAATAGAAATCAAGCCGTTCTTTGCGATAATCAACTCGCTGACAAGGTTCATCAATACGTCTAATTTTTCAATATCAACACGAACAGAGCGGTTTACTACAGGTTTGCCTGCAGGTTTCTTAGCCTGCTGTGCATTCTTAGTTGTTGCAGTTGCTGTAGCTGCTGCTGCACCGCCTTTTGCTGTTGCCTGTGGTGCTTTCTTCTGTTCTTTTGTTTCTGTTGTTGTAGTAGGAACAACAAAGTTGTCTATTACAACATCTTTGATTTCTGAAACTGCCATAACAGCTGTTTTAACTTTATCCATAGGTGCCTGTGTTATTAAAACCACACTAAAGTCAAAGTCAAACTTCTCATCTTCAATGTCCTGAACTACCGGATCAGATTTTACAACCTCACCTAATTCTTCCAGACATTTGAATACAAGAAATGCTCTTGCTGCTTTCAAAATGCAGTTTTCCTGAATGTATACAGTAAGACCGAATACATTCTGTTCCACTTCTTTGGCTTTATTAATGGTATTCACTTCATACTCGGAAAGTTTTAATGCTGCAAACTTTGCTTCTGAAGCTCCACCTTCTGATTTTGTTTCTTCTGTTTTGGTTTCCGGTTCTTTTGCCGGAGCGCTGCTCTTCTTTCCGGTACCTGCTTCTAATATTTCATTCAATGCATTGATAATATCTTCATTATCTTCTGTACCTTCATCTGAAGTCGACTGGATAATTGCAAGATAACTCTCCAAAGCATCTAATCCCTTAAATAATACGTCAATCAGATTCGCCTGAACTGTCATTTTGCCGTTACGGATCTCAGAGAACACATTTTCCATATCATGTGTCAATCTCTGCATTCTCTTATAACCCATTGTTCCAGCCATACCCTTTAACGAGTGAGCTGCTCTGAAAATTTCATTAATGGTGTTCTCATTGTCCGGTTCCTTTTCAAGAACCAACAACTGTTCGTTTAAATCCTGTAAATGTTCTTTTGTTTCATCAATAAAAATCTCTAGATATTGACCTACATCCATTTAACGCACCCCCACGTTCTTAGTGATAGCTCCGGATACCTGATTCAGTGGCACTACCTCATCTGTCAATCCTGCTTCTGCTACAATCTTTGGCATACCATAAACTGTACTAGTCGCTTCGTCCTGAGCTATGACGTATATTTTGTTTGTTTGTTTAAGTTGACTGATTCCATTTGTTCCATCGCCGCCCATACCTGTGAGGACCACACAAGTAATCTCTTCAAAATCTGAAGATACCAGCGATTCATACATAATATCTGCACACGGCTTCAATGCATTTCGTGCAGGTTCCTGTGTAACCGTTAAACGATATGCACCATCGGGACCTTTTTTTAATCGCATCTGGCGACCACCTTTTGCAATGTAAACTGTGCCTTTTTCGATTACATCACCATCTTCTGCTTCTTTTACGTAAACATTGCTAAGTTCATTCAAACGAACGGCAAGAGATTTGGTAAATCCCTCCGGCATATGCTGTACGATAAGCATTGGAGCGTCCAAATTGCTTGGAAGAGTTGGTATCACACTCTGTAATGCTCTTGGACCTCCGGTGGAGCAAGCAAGTGCAATTAACTTCTTGCCATTGGAGACCACCCTTCCCATAGGAGAAGGTGTAAACGTTCTTGCAGGCTTTGGAGCAGGTTTTGCAGTTGTTTTCTTCTCTCCGATGATGGATTGCTCATCACCAAACATAACTCCCAAACTGGTAAGAATTTTGTTGTGGAAAGAATTACCTTTGGCTTCTGCAAAGCTGTCCGGTTTTGTAATAAAGTCAAAAGCCCCTAATTCTAATGCCCGAATAGTTTCTTTTGCACCTTCTTTTGCAAGTGTGCTAACTACCAGGATTGGAATCTTGATTTTATGTGCAGACAATTGTTCCAGGAACTCTAAGCCACCCATCTTTGGCATATTGATATCTAACATCAGAGCATCGATTGATTTGTAGTCTCTAATCACTATATCAAGTGCCTCTATGCCGTTAGTAGCCGTACCACAAACCTGAAACCTATCATCCGAGTTAATTATATCAGATAATACCCTTCTTATAAGTGCAGAGTCATCAATAACCAAAATATTTTTCTTCATTATGCAAAGCCCCTTTCCCGTCTCCTTATTTTTCTTTCCTCTTCGAAAATATACTTAATCAAAGTCTCTCTCTGATCGATATTTATTCCGGTAAATTCAACTCTTGTTGCGTAATATCCCGGACGATTCATAATACGTTCGGAACTGATTACCTTTGCGGGAAGTTCATAATAGTATTTCTCTTTGCTGAGCATAAATTCAAGGCATACAACTACATTTTCATCTGCTTCATGCGCATAGACAGAATTAAATCTGCAGCCACCTCCACTGATATCTGTAACTGTTGCATTGATTTTGGATGCTCTCATAGCCTCCAACTCAGAAAGCGCACCTTCTCGCTCTGCTACATCCCCAAAATTCTCATTTTCAAGTCTAGAAACAAGCATTTGTTCTTCTCTACTAATTAAATGATACTTGATATTCAAAATACATTCAAGACGATAATACTGTCTTCTTTGAAATTTTTCTAATTCTGTCGTGAAATGAACGGAAGCCATATGTAACGCATTGTCTTTGTAGCGGTCTACAACTTCTCCTTTGCACCGGAACATTCCTCGTTCTGTGTAAAAACAAAGCTGATATTCTTCTCCAACCTCCAATGGTACAATTGTGCTGCCTTCAATCGGCATTGAAATCTGAGCAAGACCATTATCTGCGATGTCATGAATTTTACTCGCATACTGTCTCGCCTCAACGGAATTACCTTCTGAATCTTTCAAACGAATAATGTCTATTTTATCCCCTGGAGTAATCATTTCATACATAATATCAATCCCCTCTGTTTTTATTTGCAAATTTCGCGCGTATCAAATTTGAAAAGAGAACAGTAATTCCCTTCTTGTCTCTTTGTTCTACAACGGTATTGTCATTGAGCATTACCGCCAATTCATAAATAGAACGGGCTGCCTGTGAATTCGGATATCCTATCATCACCGGTTTCTGCTGGATTACAGCTTTGGAAAGGCTTGCATCCTGCGGAATGGCTCCAAGAAAATCCAGTTTGATATTCAAAAACTTATTCACTACAACACTAAGTTTATCAAACAGTTCCCGACCTTCTTGCAAAGTTCCCACACGATTGGAAACCATTTTAATTACTGTATTATCAGCAAGGAAATCAGCCTTCTTGTCGAGTGTCTTAAGCAGCGCATATGCATCTGTAATAGACGTCGGCTCAGGCGTAACCACCAAAAGCACCTCCGAACTTGCTGCAACAAATTCCAAAACGGAATCTGCAATTCCTGCTCCCGTATCTATTATTATAACATCTACATATTCATCCAGTTCACAAAGGGAACGGGTTAAATACATAATCTGGTCCTTGGTCAGCTTCGTGAGCTCCTGTATTCCGGAGCCACCGGATATAAAACCGATTCCTTCCGGACCTGATGTAATAATCTCATTTAATTCTTTGCCTCTGAAAATCAAATCTGCAAGATTGTATTTTGGACGAATTCCAAGCATTACTTCTACGTTGGCAAGGCCAAAATCCGCATCCATAATTACTACTCTTTGTCCCATTTTCCGAAGCTGTATCGCTAAATTAACGGACAAACTCGACTTGCCTACGCCACCTTTTCCACTCGTTACAGTTATTACGCGGGCGGTTGGACGGGCTGCCGGTGCCTGATTTTTAATTATATTTCTTAACTGTGTAGCCTGATCCATTAATCATTGCCTCCCAACAACTGTTTTGCAATTCTTTGCGCGTCGATTCTTCCGATGTCATCCGGAACATTTTGCCCCCATGTTGCATAGGAAAGCGGCGCATTGGTAAGCATATGTATATTATATATATTGCCAATGCAGGAAGTTTCGTCTAATTTCGTAAATATCAGATTATAATCGGATATCTGGGAATACTTCTCGGTAATCTTAATTAAATCCTTATATTTGGTCGTTGTACTGAGAACAAGATATACCTTGCGCTGTTCCTTTGGAATTGCCTTAATGAGTTCTGCAATATCTGTCTGTCGTTCCTCATTATTGTGAGAACCACCGGCAGTATCAATCAAAACAATATCACTGCTTTCAAACTCGCTATAGGATGCTTTCATCTCATCGGCATTATAGACAACTTTCAACGGTACACCAAGTATTCCGGCATACGTTCTAAGTTGCTCTACTGCAGCGATACGATAGGTATCTGAAGTGATGAGCGCAACCTTTTGTTTTTTCTTCAAATTAAGACTTGAGGCGATTTTTGCAATCGTAGTTGTCTTTCCTACTCCTGTCGGTCCAATGAAGAAAATAAACTTCGGTTCTCCTTCTTCCGTCTTAATCGTATCCGGTTGTCCGAGTTTCAATACGATTTTTTGATATACCCCGGAAAGAACCGTATCTACGGAAGCGTCTTTATTAAGATTCTTCTCCACTTCGTTAATCAACTGATTGGCGTATTTTTCATCTACCTCATTATCAATCATCTGATTGTAAATAAGCTGCATACAGGCAATTTTCTTGGAATTCTCCTGTACTCCTTTTTCTTCTGACTTCTCCTCGTCATCCGCTTTTTCTTTCTCTTTTTCGATAATCTGTTTTTCTAAGAGTTTTTGAAGATTATTGAGTCTTTCTTCAATCTCCGTTTCTTTCTTCTTATCGTCTATCGATTCATCCAGAATAATATCTTTGTTAGCTTCACGTTTAGCCTGTGTTGCCTGCGCGTTTTGTGCATTATGTCTGGCAGCGTTTGCTTCCTGCTCTTTTAACTTCTGAACCTCAGATACGATACGATCACTCTTATCCAAATCATCATAAGATTCGCTGTCATCCACAGCTGCAGTAATCTCTACGGAAGGTTTCTTGAATAATTTGTGCAAACCCCTAGGTTCAAACTTTTTGATATTCATAACAATCGCGTCTTTACCAAGCTCTTCTTTTGCCTGCATTATAGCTTCCGTTTCTGTAGCCGCGCGAAACTTCTTAATTATCATTAGACTGTCACCATCCCAACTGATTGTAATTCAACATTTGAGTCGATTTCATTATAGGAAACCACAATCAAATCCTTAAAATAATCGGAAGTCAGTTTCTTGAAATACATACGTACAATTGGTGACGTAATGACAATCGGATCTTTTCCGATATTTTCAAGTTTCTGCATTTCTTCCTGAAGGGAATCAATGATTCCTTTAATTTTATCCGGTGCCAGAGTAAGATATGCCCCCTGCTCCGTCTGTTTCACACTGGACATAATCTCCTGTTCTATCTGAGGATCCAGTGTTACAACGCTTGTTGTTTCGTAAGATGGGAAATACTTATTCGTAATTGCCCTCTTAAGATTCTGACGAACATATTCCGTCAATACGTCGGTATCTCTTGTCGTAGGAGCATAATCTGCCAGTGTTTCGAGAATTGTTACCAGATCTCGAATCGAGATACCCTCGCTAAGCAGGTTCTGAAGAACCTTCTGTATTTCACCGATTCCAAGAAGTTTTGGAACTAATTCGGAAACAAGTGTTTCATTTGCTTCTTTTACGTTATTAATCAGATTCTGAACATCTTCACGCGTCATAAGTTCATCCAGATGACTTCTAACAACTTCGGTAAGATGTGTTGCAATAATCGAAGGTGGGTCTACTACCGTGTAGCCCATGGATTCTGCTCTTTCTCTCTGACTTTCCGTAATCCAGATTGCCGGAAGATGGAAAGACGGTTCAAATGTCGGAATACCCGTAATCTCCTCTTCTACATACCCCGGATTCATCGCCATATAATGATCAAATAAAATTTCGCCGTCACTTACCGGCACACCTTTTATCTTAATAACATACTGGTTTGGATTAAGCTGGATGTTATCCCTCAAACGAATCATCGGAACAACGCAGCCAAGTTCCAGTGCAATCTGTCTACGAATCATAACAACACGGTCAAGCAAATCTCCACCCTGTTTTACGTCCGCAAGCGGAATAATACCATATCCGAATTCCAACTCGATTGGATCCACCTGTAAGAGTGAAGATACATTCTCCGGTCGTCGAATTTCTTCTGCTGTCGTCTCCTCCTCCGAGGCTTCCGCTTCGATTTCTTTGACTTCCACTCCTGTTGCAATGCTTCTTCCAACGAAAATGAACACGGCTCCGTAAAGTAAGAATATCACTCCCGGTAACGGAGTTACCAATCCAAGAACCATCATAGCCGCTCCAACGAGATAGAGCACTCTTGGAATGGAAAACAGCTGAGAAATTAACACATCTCCAATATCTGCTTCTTTGGATACTTTAGTTACAAGAATACCGGTGGCAAGTGAAATCATAAGCGATGGCATCTGTGATACAAGACCATCACCAATGGTAAGTTTAACGTAGGTATCTAACGCTGTAGCAGCATCCATACCCTGCATCATCATACCCATTGCCATACCACCGACAAAGTTAACGATTGTAATGATGAGACCTGCAGCCGCATCTCCCTTTACGTACTTGGTAGCACCGTCCATGGCTCCAAAGAAAGTGGACTCATCCTGAATCTTCTGACGTCTCTCTCTTGCCTCTTCATCTGTAATTGCTCCGGTATTTAAGTCTGCGTCTATCGCCATCTGTTTACCCGGCATCGCATCCAAGGTGAAACGAGCTGTTACTTCAGATACACGTTCAGAACCTTTATTGATAACCATAAACTGAACGAGAACGAGAATACCAAAAATAATCGTTCCGGTAATCAGATTACTTCCACCTACGAATTCGCCAAATGTACGAACTACTTTTCCCGGATCTCCACCGTTCAAGATTAATTTGGTGGAAGAAACGTTAAGTGAAATTCTAAATATTGTTGTAAATAACAGCAAAGTAGGAAATGAAGATAATGAAAGTGCTTCTTTTGCGAACAAAGAAGTAAACAAAATTACCATTGCAATTGCGAGGTTAAACGCAATTAATATGTCCAGCAAAAATGGTGGCATCTGTATAATAAAATTCAAAATTGAAGCTAAAACAAACACTCCAATGATAATATTATATCTTTTCATATTTTCCTCCTCTCCGGTTATTTGTAATTATACTTCCCATTGTTTGTTACAGTTTACCTTTCAAGCCATATACATAGGCAAGAATTTCTGCAACCGTCTGATAAAGTTCCGGTGGAATCTCCTGATCAAGATCCACGTTATAGTAAAGCATTCGGGCAAGTGGTTTGTTTTCAACAATCTCCACATCTGCCTCTCTCGCGATATCTTTCAATCTCTGAGCAACGTAATCAGCACCTTTTGCTACTACAATCGGTGCACTGCCTGCATCCCTGTCATACTTAATTGCAACCGCCAGATGCGTAGGGTTCGTGATTACTACGTCGGCATCCGGAACGGACTGCATCATTCTTCTCTGTGAAGACTCTCTCATCATCTGTCGTCTTCTCGACTTAATCTGCGGATCACCTTCTGAGTTTTTGAACTCATCTTTCACTTCCTGTTTGGTCATTTTCATGTCTTCTTTAAATTTGCGGCGCTGGTACATATAATCTACTGCCGCAAATCCCAGGAAAAATAAACTCATTTTAATTCCAAGGTTTATGATGACAGATCCGACCAATCCAATCGCTGAAAACAAATCAAACGAATACAAATCCATCAACAGTCCCCAATCATCTTTCAGGGATGTGTACACAATATATCCGATAATTCCAATCTTTACAACCGCTTTGAAAAGTTCAAAAAGTTTATCTTTGGAGATAATCTTGGAGAACCCTGAGATTGGGTTCAAACGGCTGAATTTGGGCTGCATCGGCTTAGTGGTGACCGTCCAGCCGACCTGCACCACATTAACAACAATCGCCGCAACAAATGATGCAAGCAACAATGGTAATCCAATCATGACAATCCGAACCATTGCATATTGTACGATACTATCACAGGTGTTGCCGGTGAACGGCTCTCCGGTAATATTGTCAATCAGATTCAACGAACCTTGAAAAGTCCCAAGGAATCCTTCTCCTATATATCCAATAAACACTTTCAATATCAAAAAAGCTACCAAAAGTGATACTGCCACATTAACATCCTGGCTTTTCATTACCTGCCCTTCTTCTCGGGCATCTTTTAATTTTTTCGCTGTAGCATCTTCGGTTTTTTCGCCACCAGGACCCTCTTTTGCAAAAAACTGAAGATTATAGCTTAGAAGAGTGGTACTATGCATTTTACGCCCCTTTCGCAAGTGCCTGTGTCATCAGATTTAACATGGTACGCATTTCCACGAAAATAAAATCCGATACTTTTGGAATCAGTCCTACAATCAAAAACAGGATAAACAATCCGATAAACACTTTTAACTGCATACCGACAACAAACATATTAATCTGCGGCGCAATTTTGGATAGTACGCCTAAGACAATATTAACAAGTAGAATCGATGCAAATACAGGTAACACTATGCGAAAACCGATTACAAAATAGTCCGTCATAAATTTTTGTATAATTTCGTATAATCTCGGATTGAAGGATACGGTACCAAGCGGAATCGTTTGAAACGAATCCAGAATCGCGCTGATAATATAATAATGCATATCTGTTATCATCAGCATCAACATCACAAAGTAGGAATAATAGTTTCCTGTAATTGTGTTGGTAATCTTAGTTGCCGGATCGAGCTCATTTACCATGGAAAAACCAATTTCCATATCAATCAGCTGGCCGGATAAACCAACGATATAACTGCATACATTCGCGCAAAAGCCAAGTACCAGCCCGATTATTGCTTCCCGGATTACAAGGAATGCGAATCCGACTGTTCCTGTATATTCCAACGGATCATAAGGAATCATCTGAAACATCAATATGGACAACGTTACAGAAATCCCAAGCTTCACCCTGTGCGGAACAGACGAAAGGCTCAAAAAAGGGGCTGTATAAACAAATGTTGACATTCGCACTACAATCATAAGAAAAAATTCTAAATTTTCTACCGTAAAACTCATCGTCTGCCCCCATTAGCTGTTACTGAATGTACAAACCAAACTTTGAAAACAGGTCTGTTGTGTAAAAAATCATGGAGTTCATCAACCAGTGACCCGCAATCATAATAACCAAAAATATAGCTAACAATTTAGGAACAAAAGTTAATGTCTGCTCCTGAATTGAAGTTACCGTCTGAAAAATACTGATAACCAAACCTACAATCAACGAAATAATAAGCATTGGTGCAGAACATTTTATAATCATCCAAAGAGTCGCTCTGGCAATATCTATTAGTTGTTGTTCTGTCATATCTTAACCTCCGGTGTCGACGTCAATAAAACGTCTTTACTACTTCTCCTATTACCAGGTTCCAGCCGTCTACCATAATAAACAGCAAAATCTTAAACGGCATCGAGATGGTTGTTGGCGGTAACATCATCATACCCATCGACATAAGCGTCGACGCCACAACCATATCCATAATCAAAAACGGCAGGTAGATGAGGAAGCCGATGGTAAACGCCTTTCTTAACTCACTGATAATAAATGCGGGAATTAACGTAGTAGTAGGAATGTCTTCCACTTTTTCTACGGATTTGGTACCGGATATCTCCATGAATAATTTGATATCCTTCGTATTCGTCTGACTAAACATAAAATCCCGAAGTGGTTCCATTCCCTTGTTAATTGCTTCTTCCTGTTTGATTTCACCTTTCGATAAAGGAACAACCGCATCCTTGTATATTTGGTTAAATGTAGGTGTCATAATAAAAAATGTTAAAAACAAAGCCAAACCTATTAAAATCTGATTTGGCGGTGTCGTCTGCATTCCGATTGCCGACCTCACAAAGTGTAGCACGATAATGATTCGTGTAAATGAAGTAAGCATAATCAGAATAGATGGCGCAAGCGAAAGAACGGTTAACATCAGCAAAATCTGCAAAGTTGAGGAAAGACTGGTACTTCCCTCATTCGTTGAAATTGCTAACGTCAGGTCATCATTCAATACTTCGGCAAGACTTGGATCATCTGACTCAATGTCTCCGGTTGCATCATCTTTTGGTTTATTTAAATCCGGTGCCACGTCGTCTCCTCTTTCACTCGTAGCGTCTAAAAAATCAGAATCCCCAACAGAATGTGTTGAGGATGCTGATACTTTTGTAGCAGAAACAAAGGTTAATAAACACACCAGCAAAACAACAGTCATTAAAAATGAATGTCTATTTTGTTTCTTACTTGCTGTTTTTCTCATGATTACCAACCTTTTCTCATGCTGTATGTTTTAAATTTTATTTTGCGGATTTGGTGAACTTATCAAAAATTTTCTTGAAGTTCATATCCGTTGTGCCTTTAGATTCATCATCCTCCAGCGACAATTCGTCTTCGGTTAATTCCGTCAGATATTCGATATGATCCTTTGAAATACCAATCAAAAGATACTTATCTCCAACTTTAATAATCTCTAAAATCTTATTCGGATTAATTCGAAATGCTTCTACAATAGAGATATTCCTAGTATGCGGATTAACCAAACTTGACTTACCAAGCCATTTTGCTGAAAATGAGGCGAGTACCAGAATAATAATAAACAGCACTATAACGCCAATCAGTTTCGTAACACTCTCAAATGTAGAGACCTGTGTTAAAAATATCATAATACTATCCTATAGCTTTTTGAACAGCCTCTAATACACGATCTGCCTGGAATGGTTTAACGATAAAATCCTTAGCTCCGGATTGAATTGATTCAATAACCATCGCCTGCTGTCCCATCGCAGAACACATAATAACATTTGCTGAGGCATCGGTTTCTTTGATTTTCTTGAGTGCCTGAATACCATCCATCTCCGGCATAGTAATATCCATCATTACCAAATCAGGCTTTGTTTCATTGTATTTTTCTACAGCTTTCAAACCATTTTCTGCTTCACCGACAACATTATATCCGTTTTTAGTCAAGATGTCTTTAATCATCATTCTCATAAATGCCGCGTCATCACAAATTAAAATGTTTTTTGCCATATCTTTCTCTCCTATCACTTTGATAAATTATCTGATTATTTCTGTTACTCTGATACCAAAACTTTCTTCAATAACAACTACTTCTCCTTTGGCAACGAATTTGCCGTTCACCAATACGTCAATCGGTTCACCTGCCAGTTTGTTCAATTCAATGATCGTACCAGGTGAGAAATCAAGGATTTCTTTGATTGTTTTGTTGGTTCTGCCCAATTCAACTGTTACCTCAAGAGGAACATCCATAATCAAATCAATGTTCTCTTGCTGCATAATCGGATTAATAGCAGCATTAAACGCTTGGAACTGTGCAGGCTGTACATTAACATCAGGCTGCATCATAGGTTGTTGCATCATTGGCTGCTGCATCATAGGCTGTGATGCTTGCTGCATCGTCGGTTGTGGTGCAACATTCTGCTGGTCCATAGCAGGCTGCTGCATAGCAGGTTGTGGTTCCTGTTGTGCAACCGGTTCCGGTGCGCTCTGCGCCGGTGCAACATCATTTGCAATCTGCTCATCCCCTGAGAACTTGCGATACAATTCTTTCGCAAAGTCAAAAGGATACAATTGCATAATCTGACTATCAATCAAATCTCCAATTTCCATATGAAAGGCAACCTGGATAAAATCGCCTTGTAAAAATGAAGATAGTCTACCTTCTTCAACCGAGTCATTCAAGTCAATAAGACTCGCGATTGGAGGGCTAATGTCCACTTTCTTATCTAACATGGAAGAAAGGGATGTGGAAGCTGAACCCATCATCTGATTCATTGCTTCACTAATAGCACTAAGATGGAGTTCGGATAATTCATCCGGTAAATTAGTACCATCTCCACCCATCATAAGGTCTGTAATAATCTTAACATCAGATTCTTGTAAAATCAAGATGTTATTCCCCTCAAGACCTTCGATATATGAAATTTGGACAAATACACAAGGCCTGTCATAATTACTTGACAGTTCGCTGAGACTTGTCTTTGTAACCGATGGTGTTGTAATAACTACCCGGTTATTCAACAAAGTGGAAAGTGTTGTAGCGGCAGTTCCCATGCAGATGTTCGAAATCTCACCAACTGCATCCCGTTCCTGCTCAGACAACTCGACTGATGGGCCACTTTGTGGAGCTGCTTCAGCTGTGTCAGCTGCGTCGTCGGACATGCCACTTAAAAGCGCATTAATCTCTTCCTGCGACAGCATTCCATCCATAATACTCTACTCCTCTCTTATCACTTGAGTAACACGTACTGCATATGCATCATTCGATGCACCCGGTAACGCCTTAAATTTATTAATATTCCCAACGTAAACATTTAACTCATCTTCTACGTTGGTATTTAATCTGATAATATCTCCCGGTTGCAAA
This sequence comes from Lachnospiraceae bacterium, assembly GCA_024698865.1. Taxonomy (GTDB): domain Bacteria; phylum Bacillota; class Clostridia; order Lachnospirales; family Lachnospiraceae; genus JAILQS01. The sequence goes on from JAILQS010000133.1 coordinate 23,679, forward strand.
TTCACAAAATCATTCACTGAAATTGCACTCTTACCAAGAACAGCTCTTACCGGAACCATAACCTGATTAATTGCATTTTCAATAATATCACGACTTTCTTTGTCGTCTTTCACCTGCATATTTGCATACCAGTATTTTGTATTCAAACGATCAATTACTTCTTCAACGCATGTATATGGGATACATACATTCATAAGACCTTCCACGTTACCAATCTTGATATTCATCGTAATAATAGAGGTCATCTCACTTGGAGAAATAATTTGTGCAAACTGCGAATTCGTTTCAATTCGTTCGAGTCGAGGGTTTAAGTGAACTACACTCAACCATGGCTCAACCAACAAGTTCGTACAGATATTCATAATTCGTTCCAGGATCATCATCTCAATCTCGGTGAAATCCCTGGATTTTTCTAATGGTTGTCCACCACCGCCAAGCATTCTGTCGACGATCGTGTAACCAAGATTATCCGCCACTTCCATGATAATACTGCCTTCCAAAGGACGGAAATCTATAATACCCAGAATAACCGGGTTTGATAAAGCATTCGTAAATTCCGAATATGTAATCGCTTCCGAATTCATTACTTCTATCTGAACATTCTTTCTAAGATAACCCGGCAGGTTCGTAGAAAGAAGTCTGCCATAATGTTCAAATATAATCTCTAATGTTCTAAGATGTTCTTTTGAGAATTTTGACGGTCTGGCGAAGTCATAGTTTTTAACCTGTTTCTCACCGGTTTCCTTCATATCCTCTGCGTCAAGTTCACCACTATCCAAAGCGGCAAGCAGACTGTCTATCTCATTTTGCGACAGGACATCGCCCATTCCATCTCACCTCTCAATACCTAAATACAAACCTCTTATGATATAATAACATAAAAAATCGATATTTCAAAGCAATATTCGAGATATTTTAATTTTTTTCACTATATTTAGTGCTTTTTCACCATAAAGCTCACTATATATCCTTTTCAATTTCCATTAATTAGGAGAAAATGAAGTTATTCAAGGTGATATCAGAAATAAAGTCTAAAGAAGCAAAATGCTGCTGCAATTTCTTTAAAATTTCGGATTTGATTTCTTCGGTGTTGCCGGAAGCTTCTTCATATGTATATTTGGAAACAACGCCTCCGACAATCTCCATAATGGAAGACTGCTGACTTTCCAACGTAGGTTGTAATTTTTCGTAGTCATCAGACTTTGTATTGATATACATTGTTATACCATCAATAACTGCATAATGTGTAGCGCCATCCTGTCCGATTTTAAGGTTCATTGTCTTGCTGCTTGCAATATCATACTGCTCCAAATCTTCCAGAGCCACGGTAGCAGTGCTGTCGCCCATCAGTTCAAGGTCGATAACCGAAGCTACCTGTGCAATCAACTTGTCCGTCCTTTTTTGTGTCGGAAGCACAGTAAAGATAATCACTGCACTAAGAACCAGATTCACAAGACAAATGGCTAAAATTAAAACGGTAAAAATATTTTTCTTCATGTCATCCTCCAATCAAGAATTGTACTTATAAGTAAATGATTCTATCTTTGTTATATCAGAACTAGTCGGTATATATTTGAATTTCGACACGTCTGTTCTTCGCACGTCCGTCCGGTGTTTTGTTGCTGGCAACCGGTTCAAACTCTCCTCTTCCGGAAGCTTCCAGTGTCGCCGGATCTAATTTTTTCTTATCCACAAGATATTCAAACACTCTGGTTGCTCTTGCTTCCGACAGCCACATATTGCTTTCAAATTGGCCTTTTCCCGAAATCGGAACATTATCGGTGTGTCCTACAATCTTGATGAGATTCTTGTCGTAATTCTTCAAAATATCGCCTACTTTATTCAAAACCGGCTTTGCACCTTTGACAATCTCGTCCTGTCCGGATTCAAACAAAATAGCGCCACTGATAATAATCTTAACATATTGATAAGAGTCGTCTACGTCCAACGTAATCTCGTCTTCGACAGCTCCCTTTTCAGCAGCTTTGGCGACTTCGTCATAAAGAGCTTCCACTTCTTTTTTCTGCTCTTCCTGAAGCTTCTCTTCCATCTGTTCAATGGAATCTGCCTGATTTTGTTCCTCTGCAGTAGATTGACTCTGTTCACCAGACTCCGATTGTTCCTGCATTTGTGCTTCCGACTCTGAATTGTTCTTTGATACTTCTTCCTGGTCACTTTCCGCTTCAGTATCTTCATCCGCATTACCTCTGCCGGCACCAAATGCGCTAAAGTAGGAACTCAAACCTTCCATCTGACTGATTCCCTGTGAAATCAAGCTACCTTCATCCAACGATCTCGCTCCACCCGTAAAGATACTAAAATCATTCGAGAAAGATGCTGCAATCTCTGCAAAAGCTTCTGCATCGACGCTGGAAAACGCGAATAACAATACGAAGAAACAAAGCAACAGGTTCATAAGATCCGAGAACGTGGCCATCCAGGCCGGTGAGCCTCCGCCACCTTCTTCTTTCTTTTTACGAGCCATTATTATTCACCGCCTTCACTGCCTTCACCGATATTTCCTCTAGCAGCAGGTGCTAAGAAGGATTTGAGTTTTTCTTCAATTACACGAGGGTTTTCACCCGCCTGTATAGATAATAAACCTTCCACCATAACTTCTTTAATCATGATTTCAGCTTCATTCTTTGCTTTTAGTTTGTTGGCAGTCGGTGTACAAATCCAGTTTGCAATCAACGAACCATAGAATGTTGTAACAAGTGCTACCGACATGTTCGGTCCTACCGAAGCCATGTCCGACAGATCCTTTAACATGTTAACCAGACCGATCAGAGTACCAATCATACCCCAGGCAGGTCCCATGGCAGCCATACCATCCCAGAATCCGATAATCTTACCATGTCGGGAATCGATACATCCTAAGTCTGTTTCGAGAATGCTACGAACCAATTCCGGGTCTGTACCATCGACAATCAGCAAAACACCTTTTTTGAGGAAATCATCGTCGATACTTCCCGCTGCTTCTTCCAATGCCAGAAGACCTTCTTTTCTGGCTACATTTGAAAGATCAATAATACTTTTTATCGTCTCTTCTTCATTCGAAGGAGTTGTTTTCATAATGAGTCCAATGGAGGTTAATGACTTAACAAAGCCACCAATATCCTGCGCCTGTGTTAACATACAAGCAAATGTTCCTCCGATTGTAATGATGATGGATGGCATATCTACGAAGTTCATAACCGCCTGAAATGACTTACCGAATACCATACCGAAAATAATTAAACCGAAACAAATTACAATACCTAAAATTGAAGCTATATCCAATGTCGCCACCACCTAATTTTTTTAGATAAGAACAAGTGTCATTGCGCACATCTTATCTATATAATTTTATCTGAAATTTCGCGTTTTGTCTACATTCTTTTACAGTGTTTTTATATCCGTGTTCTTTCACCTGTTTCAAGTCAAATAAAAGCCAGGATACCAACTATTCTCCTATCGGAAAATAATTAATATCCTGGCTATTAATTATTTATATATTATCTCTTCAGGTTAATAAGTTCTTCCAACATCGTATCGGATGTGGTAATAATTCTTGAGTTTGCCTGGAATCCTCTCTGCGTTACGATCATCTGTGTAAATTCTGTTGAGAGGTCTACGTTTGACATTTCCAAAACTCCTGTTGTAAGTTTGCCGCCTCCTGCGGTCGGGTCCTGTCCGATTCCATCGAATTCACCGGAGTTCTGTGTCTGAGCAAACATGTTGCTTCCTACTGCTTCCAAACCGGATGGGTTGGTGAAAGAAGCGGTAACAATCTGTCCAAGAAGACGACTGGTACCATTATCGTATGTACCATAAATCTTACCGGACTGGTCAATGCTGATTCCTGACATGTTACCTGCAGGGTATCCTGCTCCACTACCATTGATTGCACCTCTGGTTGGTTCAATAGAAGAACTTCCACTTGTAGAGTACATGGTAAGTGATGAGAAATCGATGCTTAAATCTTCAAATGGATTAGCAACGGTGTCATCTGTAAGGAATGCCATGGTTACTTTCTCTCCAAGGATAGAGAGTAAGTCTGTTTCATTTGGTGTTGCTACATTTGTACCAACAAATTTACCATTAGATCCACTAAACTCTAACATTACACAATCGTCGCCGTCTTCCGGTCCAACGATTGTGTAGCTGCTACCGTCGTCTGACACCTCACAGGTGTACTCAATTCCACCGAGGGTAACAGTAGCAACCTGCGCTCCATCCGTGGAGTAGGTTACAGATCCATCTGTGTTCGTGGTTGCTGTAACAAAGATAGAGTTTCCATTGGAGTCGAGAATGTCTGTTACATTTACTGTATACTGGCTTGTTACATCTGTCTGTTTGATGTTTAACTGTGCTGTATACGCATTACCTAATTTATCGTAGAAAGTAGGCTGTACGTTAATTCCCGTTGATGTAAGGGAAGTATCGTTCTTATCAATATTTCCGGAAAGATAAGCATCTGTTGTTGCTTCCGGTGCGGAATATAAGAACTTAGGTGCCATAACGGTCAAATCCTGAACTGCTGCACGAACAACTTCGCCGGTTTGATCATCAACCATCCATCCCTGTACGGTTGCACCTGAGGAGGTACATAAAGTACCATTTGCATCTATTTTAAAGGATCCATCCTTAGTAAAATAATTTGTTCCACCGGATTTGACTACAAAAAACGCATCTCCTGAAATCATTACATCAAGCGGATTGTCTGTTGTCTGTGAACCACCGGCTGTTGTCATTGAACTTGTGATAGATGCCAGACCTGAACCAAGACCGATCTGCTTTGCATTGGTACCGGCTGCACCGGTTACTTCATTGGCACCGGATGCACTCTGTGTTGTCTGATAAAGTACGTCGGAAAAATTAACTGTACTTGATTTAAAACCTACTGTGTTAACGTTGGCGATATTGTTACCAATAACGTCCATTTTGGTCTGGTGTGTTTTTAAACCTGCAACACCAGAAAATAATGATCTCATCATAATAAATCAACCTCCTGATAAAATAGCACTTACTTTACGTATTTACTATCCAATTTTTTGCGAGGCAATTTGCATCTAATCTGTCAGTCATAGATGCCACACTTCCTAATGAGGTCCAGTGTGTATTGCTTCTAGCTAATAACTGCTCCGTCTATGTTTGTAAAAACTCCGTCATTTCCATCGTTCACCGCTGTAATGACTGTATTGTTTTTTACATTTACGATGAATGCCAAATCATCCACCATTACGAGAGACTCGTTAATGCCTTTTTCTCTTGCTTTACTCGTTCCATTTTCCAGTCTTTGCATCTGTTCTTTGGATAAATCAATATTTCTGTCCGATAACCTCTGGTTTGCATGTTTCGAAAATCTAAGTGATGAATTTGCAATCACCAGATCGGATTCTTTGGTTTTTAAAACATCTGCAAAAGAAACCGGTGAAGAATTCGCTGATGAATCAGCTTTCTTTGTCTGTTCTTTTAAAAGCTGTCCCGTCATTTGTTCAATGGAAGAGTATAGTTTGCTTTGAATCAAATTCATAGGATACCTCCATTCTATTTCGCGACTGCTTACTGGCTTTTAGCCTTCTTCTGTCCCTGTATTATTTATATCGGCACTTGTCTCCTCATTCTTTATACCCGGTTTGTTGCCAATTATTGTAATATCTGCTTTGTCGGCAACTACGGTTTGTAACGGATCATTAAATACGAAACCGATAGAATATTTTCCAGCATCCAAATCTTCAAATGCTTTGGATGAAATGGTAAGTTTGCCGGCTTCATAAGAAAGATTCTCACTCTCTACCGCTTTTCCGTTTATGTATACGAGAATGGACGATGCCTGGAATTCATCCTGTCCAAGGGAAACTTTAAGTGTAAGGTCTTTTGGATCCTCATGATCATATTTCGCATGTGTTTCTTCAACAGAAGGTATCTTTTTGGAAATAATATAATCACTTCCTACAACGGAATACAAATCATCGATTGGATAAAGTGTTCCTTCGATGGAAAGTTGCGCTTTTCCGCCCTCCATTCGTACGAAATCTACAACGCCTTCCACATATGTTGTATTGCCGGAAGCAGATGAGGTCTTAACAATTACATCCTGTCCTACCAGTGAAAATGCCTGACTGTTGAGTGTTGTCTGACTCATATTCTGCATCTGTTCCAGTTCAGAGAACGTTGCTAACTGTGAAACATATTCCGTATTGTCTGTCGGTTCCAATGGATCCTGATATTTCATTTGTGCTACCAGCAACTGCAAAAACTGTTCTTTATCTACACTAGAGCCGGATTTCTTGGAATCACTCGCCTTTTCATTGGCTAATTGCCCGTTGTTAATCGGAGCGGTTAATGGTGTAGTATCTGCCATAATATTCTCCTTTCCTTATGCTGTATAATCAAGGCTTCCTCCGTTGTCCTGCATAACTTTTGCTGCTAACTCTTCTTCTTCGGTGAGGTTATCCATCTCACTTAAAGAAGATGCATCTAAATTAACTCTCCTACGACTGTTGCCTTTCTTCTGTCCTTCATTACCGGATGCTGATTCCTGATTATGTTCAAAACCAAAATCAGAAATATTTACTTCGATGGATGTTACTTTCAATCCCTGATTATTGAGATTATCCCTAAGCGACTCTACCTGAGTCATCAGTGCTTCTCTCACAAATTCGTTCTGTGCATGGAAGCTTGCAGTTACCTGTCCGTTTCTCTCAACAATCTGTACATTTACTTTTCCAAGATGCTCCGGATTCAATGTAAGTTCCACTGAGGTATCTTCCGGTTTCAAGGAAACTTTAATCTGTTCGAGCACCTGTTTTGTAATGTCATTGAATGTAATCTCCTGCTGTTCCATCACCTGTCTTGCATCTACGGATAAATTATCGCTTGCTTTATGCAGGTTATAAAGGAAATCCTGCAAAGGATTCTGCTGTTCTTTGTTATCATTCGTAAAATCCCTTGTGTCAAATTTCTTTCCGTTATTATTTGTTGTTTCAATTTCTTTTTCTGTTTTGACAACAAAACTGATACCTTCGTCATTGTCTGTCTCCGGTACTTCTTCCTGCGGAGCAATACTAAGCTGATTAGTATCTTCCTCTAAAACAACATTTAAATTAAGTACCTGTTCGCCTCCCTGGAACTGTTCCAGTACTTCCAGCAACTCCTCCTTGGTAATTGGCATTTCTTCCGGTAATTCCACATTTGCGACCTGCTCCATCAAGTCTTTAAATTGAACCGTAAGTTCTTCATTGGTTACAAGCTCCATCGGACTTTCGATTCCTACTGCCTTTTGAAATACCTCCTGTAAATTCTCCGGCATAAGCAAATCTTCATACGTCATGGACAAATCCTGTAACATACTTTTCAAATCGCCTTCACCCAAATCAAGTGCCTGTGTAACGATATCCTCAACCGCTGTTTCGAGTTGTTCCAGTGCCTGATTAATCATAACCAATCCTGCCTGAACTACTTCTTTCACTTCTTCCGGCAATTCGTCGATTGTGTCTGCTTCTTTGACCGCTTTTGTGAACTCATCTTTTGTAACCGTAACATCATCCGTAACCTGTTTATCCGCTTTTCCTTTTGCGGTTTTGTTACTTGACTTTACATCCATGTTTTTCTCGTTGTTACCGTTTTGTGCACCGTCATTCTTCACTTCCGCTTTTACGGATATTTTATTCATATTCATTTCGGTATTACTTTTCAAAATATCTGAAAAACTACTTGTGGTTTTGGCAACTGCGTTATCCTTAACATTTGCATTTGGTGTAGAAAACAAGTTCACTGCCTGTGTCAAGACGCTTTGTGTCATCATGTTTCATTCCTCCTTTCTGTTTACTTGCAGAAGGTTCCAATGCTCTAATTGATTAAAGACATTTTCTTGGTAACCTGTGCTGCATACTCGGCGGACATTTCGGCAATAATGGCTGCGCTTTCTTCCGGTTTCATATTCTTCAGAATCTGACATACCAGATCCAAATCCCCGGTCATTACTTCAAGAATCTGTGCGGCATTTGCAGGATCCATCGCTGCATATCTTTGTGCCTGTTCTTTGATGTTCGCTCTTGACTCTAACTGCTCTACCACTTTCTGATAAATCGCCTCGGCATTTGTCGGATCGATTTCTTCGTAATACTTTTTATATTCTTCAATATCGGGAGCATTTTTCGTGAACACAACTTCGTTATCGAACTCTTCTTTCTGCTTTGCAAATTCTGCCTGATTCTGTTCAAATACTTTAAGTCTTGCCACTTCCGCTTCCAACTGCGCAATATAATCTGTATTCGCGGTAGCTGAATTAGAAGAAGAACTCATCATAAGTTCTAACTCGTTGATTTTGTCAATTGCCTGTCCGAGTGAGGTATAGGTATTCCCTTCACTATCTACTATATCGGCATTTCCCGGCAAAACTTTATTCAAAACAGGAACATCTTTTAAAATTGGCGTCAAAACATTACTTCCAAAGCCTCCAACGTCCATTTTGATAAGTAATCCGAACACAAAAAGCCAGATGATAACAATTGCCATTGCAATTAGAAACGTCATCAGTTTGCTTCCGAATTTCTCTTCATTTCCGATATCTTCAATTTTATCTTTATTCTTCTTTGCCATGATATCCTCCATTTCAAGCGACACAAGGTGAACAAGTTACGGACGGAATCTGTAACTTACCAATTCATCCACGTCTCTTCTTTCTTCCTTCTCTACTTCTTTCTTAAACTCTTCAAATGCTTTCTCTTTTAGTTTTTCATGTGTTTTTCTCTCAATCATTGCTTCGTTCAACACATTTCTTGCAATTTCGAGTTGTTCTTCACATTTACGGATCACACGTTTTTGCTCTTCGATATGATATTTCATCACTTCGATTGCTTCCTCCGTGCTCTTAATATCCAGAAGCGCAAGCCTATCCAGCAATAACTTCGCAAGCGTTTTCTCGTAGTAGAGTTTCTTTTGTTCCAGCGCTTCGAGTTTGTCTTCCTCTGCGTTAAGCGCAGCTTGAGCGGCGGCAAATTCGCCTTTTGCCTGTTCTTCCATTTTATACTTAATGGACAAAATATTCTCCATTTTATAAACAAACTTCGCCAACTACTCACCCACTTTACAAATGCTATTCTTCCTCATCCGATGCGCCATCCTGAAAAATATCACCTAACAGTTTCAATTCTTCCTCGTAAGTGAATTTTTCCATCACATCCTGCTTGAGAAAATTATTAACCTCATCGATTTTGCTGATTGCAAAATCAATTCTTGGATTTGAACCGTTTTTGTATGCACCAATACTAATCAAATCTTCAGCTTCGTCGTATGCTGCCATAACATCCTTTAAGCGACTTGCATTGGTCTTTTGTTCTTTGGAAACAATAGAATTCATTACCCTGGAAATACTCTGCAAAACATCAATTGCAGGATAATGATTCTTATGTCCAAGTCGTCTTGACAGCATAATATGTCCATCCAAAATACCACGTGCCGTATCCGTAATCGGTTCATTGAAATCATCACCGTCTACAAGTACGGTGTAAAGTCCGGTTATGGAACCAACATCAGAATTACCGGCCCTCTCTAAAAGTTTAGGCATTTCTGAATAAACACTTGGTGGATATCCTCTGGATACCGGCGGTTCACCGGATGCAAGACCGATTTCCCTTTGTGCCATGGAAAAACGCGTCAGCGAATCCATCATCAAAAGGACATCTCTCCCCTGATCCCTGAAATATTCAGCGATTGCAGTTGCTGTCTTTGCAGCTTTATTACGAATCAGTGCGGGCTTATCGGAAGTTGCCACCACTACAACAGAGCGTTTCATTCCTTCCGGACCAAGGTCTCGTTCAATAAATTCCCGAACCTCTCTTCCACGCTCTCCAATCAGTGCAATTACGTTAATATCTGCCTGCGTGTTTCTTGCAAACATACCCAACAACGTACTTTTTCCAACACCGCTACCGGCGAAGATTCCGATACGCTGTCCCTTTCCAAGCGTTAAAAGACCATCCACAGCCTTTACCCCAAGCGGAAGCACTTCATCAATCAATTTTCTCTGCATCGGGTCAGGCGGTTCTGCCTCAACAGAATAGGTATGTTGTGAAACAAAGGTAGAACCATCCAGCGGTCTTCCCAGACCATCCAAAGTCATTCCCAAAAGTTCATCACCGACGGTAACCTGTAAGGGCTTCTCCGTATTTTCAATTCTGCTTCCAAGTCCTACGCCTTCCACGTTGTCATATGGCATAAGCAAAACTCTGTCATCACGGAACCCTACTACTTCAGCCATAATTTCCTGACCCTGACTATTGGTAATAACGCAAAGATCATTTAGTTTGGCTTCCGGTCCCAGAGATTCTAACGTAAGCCCAACCACTTTAACTACTTTTCCCATTTTCTTTACGTATTTTCTATCTAATAATATCTGATATTTATCAAAATTCATGTATCTGTCATCTCCCAGGGAATTCTTCCAAGAAAATATGATTCTCTTTTAACAACTTCCAAGAATTCTTAAATTATCGGTCAGTTTTTTCAGTGCCACATCGATACCGGAGTTAATCACCCTTGAATCCGCTTCGATCAGACACTGCCCTTTTGTCAAAGAATTATCTTCTAATATTTCTAATTTCGTTCCTTCTTTCAATAGTCCAAGGAATCGCTCATAGTTCTCATTCACAAATTCAAAATCTTCCGATGAAACATTGATGAGAACTCTCTCACTTCTTCCGGTTTCAGATAATCCAATATCCAAAAGATGCAAAATCACTTCTTTATTTTGTTCTACAACGATACCCGTTATTTTCTCAATCAACGCACAGGATAACTCTGCAAAGAACGGCTCGAGCTTGTCAATCTGTCCCTGCATCTGTTGTTCCATTTCCTGTCTTTGATTCTCAATATCGGAAAGCATCTTTGCACGGTCCTCTTCCACCATGGCAAGACCTTCTTTTCTACCGGTATTCACGCCTTCTTTGTAGGCTTCATCCTTGATACCCTCTGCCTGGGCATTAGCGTCATTTACAATCTGCTCTGCCTGGGCATTGGCATCTGCAAGAATCTGTTCCGCTTCTTCTTTGATTCGCTCACGTTCTTTGGCAAACATTTCGTCGTAATTGACAACCGCCATCCCCTGTGTAAAACCATCTTCCTTCGGAGCAGAACTATCTCCTAATAATGCATCGATTTCAGCTTCTGTCAGTTCTCCTTCGTTTTGAACCGGATTGTCATTAAAATTGACCGGCACAAAAAGGTCTGAATTAGAAGAAGGAGGAAGAGACTGCGTCTTTTCCTCCCCTTTATCTTCCGGAAAATATCCCCGACTGTCTGAATCGATGACACGCTTTTCATCTTTTTCAAGATTGATATAATTCCATTTGATGATATTAGACAATAATCTCGTCACCTCCACCTCGGGCGATAACAATTTCAGCAGAATCCTCTAACTTACGTATGATGTTAACAATCTTCTGCTGTGCTTCCTCAACATCCTTCAAACGAACAGGTCCCATGAAATCCATATCCTCTCGGATCATAGTAGCAAGACGTTTGGACAGGTTGTTGAAGATAACTTCCTGCACTTCTTCGTTCGAGCCCTTTAAGGCAACTGCAAGTTCATTGTTATCAACTTCACGAAGTACACGCTGAATAGATTTTTCGTCGAGTGAAAGGATATCCTCGAATACGAACATCTTACGACGAATTTCATCTGCAAGTTCAGGTTCTTCGATTTCAAGAGTTTCCATAATGTGTTTTTCTGTACCACGGTCAACCGTATTCAAGATTTCTACGATAGAATCTACACCACCGACAATCGTGTAATCCTGATTAACAAGTGCAGCAAGCTTCTGCTCCAATACACGTTCCACGTCTTTGATGACATCCGGTGATGTTCTGTCCATCTGGGCGATTCTCTTTGCAACGTCCGTCTGTTTATCCGGCGTTAATGCGGAAATAATCTGCGCAGACTGTGCGGATGACAAATAAGACAAAATCAACGCAATGGTCTGCGGATGCTCGTCCTGAATAAAGTTTAACAACTGGCTGGCATCAGTCTTACGCACAAATTCGAACGGACGAACCTGTAAGGAAGCGGTAAGTCTTCCAATAACGTCCATCGCCTTTTCTGCACCGAGTGCCTTCTCCAAAACTTCTTTGGCGTATCCGACACCACCTTCGGCAATATACTGCTGTGCAAGACAAATCTCGTAAAACTCATCCATTACCAAATCTTTTTCTGCCGGTGAAATACTTCTTGTATTGGCTATTTCCAGCGTAAGCTGTTCTATTTCTTCTTCTTTGAGATGTTTGAAAATGGTAGCTGACTTTTCAGGTCCCAAAGTAATCAAAAGAATCGCAGCCTTTTGCAGACCGGTTAATTCTTCTTCGTATTTTCCACTAGCCATTTACATTACCCCCAATCGTCCTGAAGCCAGTTACGAAGCAAGTTAGCAACTGCTTCCGGATTCTCATCAACGAATTTTTCAACCATTTTTCTGGTTTCAGATTTTTCACTAAAGTCAATATCCTCAGGTGTCTGATTTTCTTTCGTGGTAGCAAGCAACTGTTCAACAGAAAGCTCCGGTTCCATTTCGGTAACTTCTACCGGTGCTGTTCCTCTTACAATTACAAATACAAGGAATGCAACAATCAGTACAGCAAGGACAATCATCAAAATGTTCTTTGGATCGACCGGTGATACCTCTTTTGGATTAAATACCGGCTGATCCCATGCAGAAACCGAAATATTTTCGGTAGCAATTCCGGTTGCCTGTGAAATCAGTGAAATTACCTGTTCTTCGTCGTATTCGCTGGCAACTCTGGCACTGTTCTGGTCGATGTAATCCTCAAATGTGATTCCTTCTAATAATCCCTGACGCTCTAACGCCTCTTCGTCATACTGGATAAATCGTGTAAGTACAACAGATATAGAGGAGTTTTCCGGCTGTACAGCACCAACTTCATAATCTGTCTTCGTTACTCTCTCATTCGGCAGATAATCTGCTTTATTTACCTTAACGGAGCTGTCACTGGAGCCTCCGTTATCTATTACATAGTCCGTCTCTTCATCATTGGACGTTGTACCCGGAATTCCGGCTGCTGTCGTATTTTTACCTTTGGATTCGTAAGAATAGCTGGAAGAATAAACACCCTGGTCTTTTCCTTCGTCCGGTGTATATTCCGTATACATTTCCTGTACGGTATCAAAATTAAATGCAATGTTGGCTCCAACTTCCACATCATCAAAACCATACTTGATTAACATCTGCTGTACGGTAAGTTTGTACTGGTTGGTAAGTCTCTCCTCGTACTCTTCCTTATCGCTGACTGCAGCGCCAAGACCTTCTCTTGATGCGGAACTGAACAAAAGATTTTGTTCACTGTCCATAATTACAACATTGTCCGTATTCTTTGCTCCAACAGCATTGGAAACCAATACCGCAATACTCTCTGCTGCATCCTTGGAAATATCTTCACTTAACGTAAGAATAATGCTTACGTTGGTATCCTGCTCTGCATCTAAAATCGTATATGTATTGTCCGGTACGTTGATGCTGACTGTAGCATCCTCGATTCCTTCAATCTTACAGATTGCATTTTTAAGTTCGGTCTGGGACGCAAGAATCGCCTTTTGATTCTTCTCTGTCTCAGTCGTACTCATATCATTATCAAGTGCCCAGTCCCAATCGTAATTGTCTGACTGGATTTCGTTATCTGCCATTACATTAAGACCTGCGGTATAATCCTTGTCCTGTACGAAAATAGTCTTACCATCTCTTGACTGCTCATACGTGATGTTCGCTGCGCTCAACAATGTACCCAGATTGCTCGCATCAGCGACTTCTTCAAAGCTTGCCAAGGTCGTCTCATACTTTGGTCTTGACAAAAAATAAGACAGCAATCCAATTACTACAACGATTAAAACAATCACTCCGATAATAATCGTTTTTTGTCTTGCCGTATATTTATTCCAGAACTCTAAAAATCTCTCCTGGAGTTGTCTGATTCGTTCCTGCATCTTAGTCCCTCCGGTTACCCCCTAGAATTAGAATTGTAAATTCATAATCTCTTTATATGCATCCAATACACCATTGCGAACGGCTACCGTGTATTGTAATGAAATATTGGCTTTCTGCTGCGCCACCATCAAATCATGTGTGCTTGTGGAAGTTCCTAACGCATAATTGATTTCTTGTTCTTCGGCAGCATTCGTCAAATCATTTGTTTCATTTACCATGTCCATTGCAGACTGAAACAAGGTATCAAAAGTTGTACCCTGTGTCTTTTTCTCATCATCAATTCTTTTAAAAATAGTATTATATCTGGTTGCTTCTGTTACAGAACCTAATTTTGAAACCATGATTCTTCCTCTCATCCGTTGTATCTGTCGTTTAAATTACTATGTACTGTCTATCGCTTGATTAATAGCCTGATAATTAGCTATCCATCTCCAAAGCCTTGGTTATCATTGCCTTCGTCGCGTTAAATGCGGTTACATTTGCTTCATAGGAACGGCTGGCGTCAATCATATCTGTCATCTCGGTTGCAATATTAACATTCGGATAGGTAACGTAACCCTGTTCGTCTGCATCCGGATGCGTCGGATCGTAAACTTTACTTCCTACGGAAGGATCTTCTACGATTCTGGTAATACGCACACCGTTACTTCCCCCGGAAACAACTCCGGTAGCAAGGGTAAATGCCTCATTAAATGTACCAATCTTCTTCTCCGCAAAAACCACATTCTTGCGTCGGTATACTTTTCCTTCAGCATCTCTGGTTGTATTCGCATTTGCAATATTCTGCGCAATAATATCTGTTCTCGTCTGTTGTGCCGTCATTCCGCTGGCACTGATATTCAAAGCTCCAAATACACGCATATAAGTACCTCCTCAAAATTCCAAGAGTATCTGTTATCTGTTGTATATTATATATCGGCTATTTTGCCTGTGAAAGTACAGATTTGATACGACTAAATTCCTGTGTCATGGAATCTAACAATGTGTAATATCGAAGCTGGTTCTTTGCCAGTTCCGCATTCTCTGTACTAATATCTACGTTATTGTTGTCCATACGGAAGCTATACTGATAGGCCTCTGTATAGGTTGTTGAATTAATGGTATTCAAATCTATATTATTAATATCATCATCCAAAGATTTACCACCGGAAACTGCTGTTCTAAGATAGGCTTCAAACTGCACATCCTTACGTTTGTAGTTTGGCGTATCTACATTTGCAATATTTTCTGCAATTAATTCATTTCTTTTCCAGCTTGCATCCGCTGCTTTGTCTAAAACATTGATATAATTGTATGCATTTGAACCAATCATAGTCACACTTCCCTTCTTATAGTTTATTATAGACTATTTTATAAAAAACACAAGATTTATTTATTAAAAAGATAATAAAGCACTATATTTTGTGAAAAGAACAAAGTAGTTTTCTATAAATTGCAAAAGGGATTTGCAGTAACCTACAAATCCCTTTGTTCCTTGATTTCCATAATCAATTATTTGTTTTTCATCTTTTCCAGTTCGTCGAAAATCACATCATTGACAACCTTGATATACGTTCCTTTCATTCCGGAAGAACGTGATTCGATAACACCTGCACTTTCAAATTTGCGAAGTGCGTTGACGATAACGGAACGTGTGATTCCAACTCTGTCAGCAATCTTGCTTGCAACAAGAATTCCTTCATTGCCTTCCAATTCGTCGAAGATGTGTGTAATTGCTTCCAGCTCCGAGAAAGAAAGTGTATTGATCGCACTACGTACAATCTGAACTTTACGATTCTCTTCTGCGTTCTCTTCATTAACAGAGCGAAGCATCTCGAGTCCGACAACCGTTGTACCATATTCACTAAGAATAATATCGTCAATACTGTAGTTTCCATAACGTTTATAAATGAACAATGTTCCAAGTCTCTCTGCCGCAATATCAATCGGACAGATAATTGCCTGATATGAATCTACTTCTTTGCACTCAAAACCTAATGTTTCAAGATTAACATTCTCTTTTGTAGAAAGAATATTAAGAAGTCGCTCATTTAACATATCATCGATGTGTCCCCCAACACTATCTTTGATTAATTCCTGAATCTCGCGTACACCCTCACGATTTTTAATCCCAAGTACCTTCCCCTTTTTACTGATCACCATTACATTGGATTCCAGTATCTCACTCATCACATCACATATATCATTAAAGACTACTTTATGTGAGTTGTTGTTGTGTAACAATTTATTAATCTTTCTTGTTTTATCAAGCAATTGTACACTCATATTAATCCTCCTTCATATGTTAACAACGTAATCGACTCCCCTTTCGTCGATTTCATTTATAGTGTACCACCAAATCAGCAAAAAAATCAATCCCATTTGTGTGTTTTTTTAGATTTATTTAAAAATTCAGTACTTTTTTCAGATTTTCATCAAGCACAGGTCGAAATTGTGTATATTTTGCACTTATTATGTTTCTTTTGACGCTATTTTCACAAATCCACAATTCTGGTCCATACAAACGAGCTTATTGCCTTTTTCCAAAAGCAAACTTCCGCAATCCGGGCATTTTTCTTTGGATGGTTTCTGCCATACCATAAAATCACAATCCGGATATGCCTCACATCCGAAAAATTTACGTCCTTTCTTTGTTTTGCGAAGGACAACATCCTTACCGCATTTCGGACACTCTACGCCGATTTTTTCAAAGTATGGTTTGGTGTTACGGCAGTCCGGAAATCCCGGACAAGCAAGGAACTTACCATGCGGACCGTATTTGATGACCATCTTTCTTCCGCATTGTTCACACTCTACATCTGTTTCCTCGTCGTGAATTTCAACTTTTTCAAGTTCTTCTTCTGCGGCCTTCACTGCCACTTCCAAATCCGGATAGAAGTTTCGGATAATGGTTTTCCACTGTACCACACCTTCCTCCACGCAGTCGAGAAGTCCTTCCATATTAGCGGTAAAATTCACATCTACAATAGAATGGAATGCATCTGTCATAATGCTGTCTACAATCTCACCTAACTCTGTTACGTAAAGGTTTTTATTCTCTTTTACAATGTATCTTCGCGCTAAGATTGTAGTAATGGTCGGTGCATACGTACTCGGACGACCGATTCCCATCTCTTCCAATGTTTTAACCAGACTTGCCTCGGTAAAATGTGCCGGAGGTTGCGTAAAGTGCTGGTCTTCTCTTGCCTCTTGCAGTTCAAGTGAAGTATTCTCTTCCAGGCCTTTCGATAAAACGGACTTGGCAACTTTATCTTCATCTGTTGTGTATACTGCCAGGAAACCATCAAATATCACTTTGGAATCAGAGGCTTTAAATACATGCTTTCCATCGCTGATTTTAACGGAAATCGTCTCATATTTTGCCTGTTGCATACGGCTTGCCACGAATCGTTTCCAAACCAGTTGATATAATCTGAACTGATCTCTGCTTAAGGATTCTTTTACCTGGGCAGGTGTAAGTTCCACGTAAGTAGGACGAATCGCTTCGTGTGCATCCTGTATATTTTTATTCTCTTTTTTCGCTTTTACGGAATCTGCAACCATATCAGCACCGTAGTTTTCTTTGATAAACTCTTTGGCAAGCTGATCGGCTTCCTCAGAAATACGGGTAGAATCGGTACGCAGGTACGTAATCAAACCAACCGTGCCTCTTCCTTTGATATGCGTTCCTTCATACAACTGCTGTGCAATACGCATCGTTTTCTGGGTAGAAAAATTAAGTGTTTTGGCCGCTTCCTGCTGCAGTGTACTTGTTGTAAAAGGAAGCGGAGCTTTTTTAATTCTCTCTCCACGTTTGATATTGGTAATTGTATATTTGCCTTTTTTTATAGCTTTGAGATATTCATCCGTCTGCTTCTTATCCGAAAGCTCCACCTTACCATCTTCTAATCCGTAGAACTTTGCAGTTAACGGCTTCTTCTCACCCGGAAGCTTAAAATCAGCATCTATGCTCCAGTACTCTTCCGGAACAAAGGCATTGATTTCATCTTCTCTTTCACAAATGATTCTAAGTGCTACGGACTGTACTCTTCCGGCACTCAAGCCTCTTTTTACTTTTGCCCATAGCAAAGGTGAGATGCTGTAACCTACCATTCGGTCCAACACTCTTCGTGCCTGCTGTGCATTTACAAGGTTCATATTAATCGTTCTGGCATTCTTAATGGATGCCTTTACGGCACTTTTGGTAATCTCATTAAATGTAATTCTTTGTGTATTGGTATTCTCTAACTTCAAGGCATGATACAAGTGCCACGAAATCGCTTCTCCTTCGCGGTCCGGGTCGGTTGCGAGATAAACTTTATCTGCCTTCTTTACTTCCTTACGAAGCTTGGCAAGCAATTCTCCTTTTCCACGAATTGTAATATACCCCGGTTCAAAATCATTCTCAAAGTCAATTCCCATCTTGCTCTTTGGCAAATCCCTGACATGACCATTGGAAGCAATGACTTCATAGTTTTTACCTAACATCTTCTTTATGGTGGCCGCTTTTGCAGGCGACTCCACAATTACCAGATTTTTTGGCATAATAACACTCCTCAAAATTCATTCTACTATCACAGAAAAATATTGCATTCCTGTACGCTTTATTATATGTAAACTTTCCAGTTTAACAAGTATTCGCATAGTCTCAACAGCACTGTAACCGCTGTCTTTTGCTATCTGATCCACATGTCTCGGAATCAAACATACATTAGAATACACCATTTCCTCTTTTGAATCAAGTAAATTATTTGGCTTTTTTGCAGTTAGCTCTTTTCTGTCTGCAATTCCATAATACGTAAGAATATCTTCTTTGCTGTCTACAAGCATCGCACCTTCCTTAATCAGATTGTTGCATCCTCTGCTTTCTTCTCCGAGAATACCGCCCGGAACGGCAAATACATCTTTCCCTTGTTCCAAGGCCCATTTGGCGGTAATAAGCGAACCGCTTTTCTTTTTTGCTTCTATAATAAGTACACCGTCACTTAATCCGCTGATAATCCGGTTGCGCATTGGAAATGTTCCCGGACTTCCCTGTGTTCCCGGCAAAAACTCTGACAGTACACATCCCTGTTTCTGAATATCCATATAAAGCCCGATGTTTTCTGTCGGATAACATATATCAACTCCACATCCAAGCACCGCATAGGTATTTCCATGCGCCCGCAACGCTCCCCTGTGGGCGTACGTATCAATCCCACGTGCCATACCGCTTATAATCTGTATTCCACAATCCGCAAGCCCGGCACTAATGCTTTCTGCTACAACTCTTCCATAATTGCTGCAATTTCTCGCACCCACAATAGAAACACTTACGCGATCTTCTTTGGGCAGCGTACCCTTGTAGTAAAGAATCAAAGGTGGCTCATAGATTTCTTTCAACCGGCCGGGGTATTTGGCATCGTGTATCGTAACATAAGAAATTCCTGCCTCGTTAAGCATCGCACTTCTCTTTTTAACATCAGCAGGATTTCTTTGCGAGAGAAGTGTTGCAATCTGACTTTGTTTGATCTGAAAATGTTCTTTTAACCGGTTTAACTCACGTTCACTTGCCTCATAAACCGCTTTCGGACTGTCAAAATATTCTAACAATCGATGAATGGTTCGTATTCCGATTCCTTTTTGTTCATTTAACCATAAATAATATTCTCTATCGTTCAATTTAATTCTCCCAATACTTTTTATCCAAGCTCTTATAAAATACAGCTTCTTCTACATGTTCCAATAAAATCTCCTCACTTTGTGCCATATCCGCAATTGTGCGCGCCACTTTCAAAATACGGTGATACACCCTTAGATTCATATCCATCCTTTGAAAACATTCCTCTATATATTCCTTCGCTTCCTTAGTCAGTCTGCAATATTTTTTCATAAGAACCGGCGTTAACTGACCGTTGAATGTAATATTTTCCGATTGGTATCTTTGGGTTTGCCATTTTCTTGCGACCATAACCATCTCTCTCATATCTTTTGTGGAAACCTGCTTCTCATCTGCCGAAATATCCTGATATTCCGTTTCCTTTGCCTCTGCGCAAATGTCTATTCTTGATAATAGCGGCTGGCTGATTTTGTTAATGTATCTTTTGATCTGCATCGGAGTACAACGACACCTTTGTATATCCGGATAATAGCCACAAGGACAAGGGTTCATTGCGCCTATCAGTTGAAAATCTGCCGGATAACTGCAACTGTATTCCAGCCTCGAAAGTGTCACCTTACGATCCTCCAGCGGTTGTCTTAACATCTCAATCATTTGTTTAGGAAACTCCGGAAACTCATCCAAAAACAATACGCCACCGGTTGCAAGACTTACTTCCCCCGGCTTAGGGCGCATCCCACCTCCAATCAAAGCGGTCGAAGTTACCGAATGATGAGGTGCACGGAATGGTCTCGTTCCAATAAGCCCCTTCTCGAGATCTAATTGTCCCACGATACTGTAAATCTTCGATATTCGTATACTTTCGTCGAAGGAAAGCTCCGGCATAATCCCAGGTATCCTTCTGGCAACCATTGTTTTGCCGACTCCGGGCGGGCCAATCATCAAAAGATTATGCATACCGGCTACGGCAACACAAATTGCGCGTTTCAGGCTTTCCTGTCCCACCACATCCGCAAAATCAAGTTCCTCCAACTGCCAATCATTACTTAGCAGTGCTTTCACATCCACCTTTTGGGGACTGATTTCTATCGTCCCGGCCAGATAATCTGCCGCCTCTTTCAGATTACGCACTCCAATCACGTCAATCCCCTCGACGACTGCACCTTCCCTGGCGTTGACTTTGGGAACCAGACAGCGCTTAAATCCATGCTCTTTTGCCAAATGAACCATTGGTAAAATCCCGTTCACCGATACAATCTCTCCATTAAGACTCAACTCGCCGACCAGAATCGTATCCTTTAAAAACGACTCCGGGATATAACCAAAGGAACATAATACCGAAATTGCTACGGGCAAGTCATACAAGGTTCCTTCCTTCCGAATATCGGCGGGAGATAAATTGATTGTGATGTGCTTTGGTAAAAGCTTATACCCACTGTTTTTGAGTGCGATTCGCACCCGGTCTTTTGCTTCTTTCACTTCCGACGACAGATATCCGACCATCGAAAAAAGAGGCAGACCATCACAGATGTCTGCCTCCACATTAACAATACAGCCTTCAATTCCCTGCAAAGCTATACTATACGTTTTACAAAACATACGCGTCCTTTCCGCGTAAAAAAAATTATCACAATGCTATTATAGCATTATGATAATTTTTGTAAATACTAATTATCTAAAATTTTCTTAATCTCATCCATAAATGTATTCACATCTTTAAATTCACGATACACTGACGCGAATCTTACGTAAGCAACCTGATCGAATCCTTTTAATTTGTCCATAACAATCTCACCGATTTTGCTGCTTGGAATCTCCTTTTCTTCGAGACTGAAAATAACATTCTCTACTTCTTCCACAAGATTATTAATCTGTTCTACAGAAATCGGGCGCTTGTGGCATGAGCGGAAAATTCCGGACTCAATCTTGGAGCGATCGTAGCTTTCTCTAATCATATCTTTCTTTATAACCACAAGAGGAATTGCTTCGACCTTCTCATAAGTAGTAAAACGTTTCATACATGCGTCACACTGACGTCTTCTTCGAATAGAGCTATTATCTTCCGCCGGTCTGGAATCAATTACTCTGGTATTCTCTTCTCCACAAAATGGACACTTCATTACTATTCCTCCTGTCATTTCCTTGTAAATTCTAACAAATTAATTATATTGAATATACGATTAAAGGTCAAGTTTTGTTTTTTTGTGTTTTCAATCAATATTTATTTTTTCTTTTACATTTTTCCAGATCTACTTCGACCAGTATCACATCGCTTCCAACACGGCGTATCTGTTCATAGGCAATACAATACTCATACTCATTGCCGAGTATCCCAAAGAATTTACAAGGTCCCGGCACAATAATACTTTTTATTTTTCCGCTGCAGACTTCAAACTCCAAATCCTCCACATATCCCAGTTTTTCACCATCACAGATATTAATAACCTCTTTCTCGCCAAACTTGCAAAACCGCATATCCTTACGCAAACCTTCTCGCATATATTCCTCCCTATGCTTGCATTTTACCATTCTGGAATCGTCAAGACTCGCTCGCGAGTCTTGCGCGCCGGATTCGGGTCTGCTTCAGCAGACAAATTCCTGTCCGAATCCGTGCGCATCCTCGCGGAGCGTTTAACTCAGTCGGAGCTTGTACCCCGACTGAGTATAGTTTGTCAT
>JAILQS010000149.1 GCA_024698865.1 Lachnospiraceae bacterium
CGCGGAGCGTTTAACTCAGTCGGAGCTTGTACCCCGACTGAGTATAGTTTGTCATAACCCCCACCTACGCTAACGCTTAGAGGTGGGGGATTTCTCCGACTGAGTTAAACCAACACGCGTTCTTGCATATCTTACAAGCTTTATATCATACGTTATAAAGAGGCAAATAGAAGTGTAATTATTTCATTGAAACCGGAAAAGACTTTTATTACAGATGTAATGCACCTCCCTGAAGACCTGATAACGGACACACCCATTATTCATATGATTGGTTATCGGGAGATCTTTATCGAAAACTACGATAAAATCATCACGTATAACAGTAAACTCCTGGTTCTTGCGACCGGTTGCGGCCGGTTACAACTTCAAGGGAAACAACTGATGATATCCTATTATTCCAAGTCAGATATGCGTGTTATCGGTTGTATTAATGAAATCCGGTTTCAGTCCTAACCGCTTTGTTGTATCACATTTTCTTATGGAGGTTTCTTTTGTTTGAACGTATTCTTAAATGGTTTTCCGGAATTATAACAATATGCTATCACGGAGATGAAAAAGAACGTTTTCTTAACCTGTGCCGGTATCGAAATCTCAACTTAACAAAAATATACGCAAGGAAAGAGGATATTATTTGTATGCTTTCCTGTAAGGATTATTTCCGTCTCAAACCGATTCTAAAAAAATGTGGGGGACATATTCGCATTCGTCATAAAAGAGGTTTTCCCATTTACTACATGCACCTAAAAAAAAGATATGGACTGCTATTTGGAATCGGTCTGTTTCTTGTCATTCATTACACACTTGCCTTGTTTGTCTGGGAAATAACCATTCATGGAAACCTGACCTACACAACACCAATGCTTATGAAATATTTAAGATCACAACACGTATACGCCGGAATGCGTTTGAAAAACGTCAGATGCGAAGAAATAGAAGAGTTGCTCCGCGAAAAATATAACGGCATTGGATGGGTATCTGCCGATATCGACGGAACGAAGCTTCAAATCGTATTAAAAGAAAATGGCAGGAAAGAAAACAAAACATCTTCCGGCAAAAAAAGTCATCTTGTAGCTTCCCATTCCGGTGTTGTAACAAGTATTCTGACACGCGCCGGTACTCCAAAGGTGCTTGCAAACGACAGAATCAAAAAAGGAGATATCTTAATCTCCGGCGTCATCGAAATAATAGGAGACAACAAAGAACTGTTACGCAAATACCCGGTAAGAGCAGATGGGGACATCCTGTTAAAAACGAACTATCACTACAAGGATAAACTTCCGGTGTATTATAACGAATCCATTTATACCGGCAAATGTCAAAAACACTATCGGCTGCGCATTCTGGATTTTGATATTAATTTCCCTGTTATCTCTCTTGGAAAGCGTTTCAAACACTATGTAAGCTTTACCACCAACCGGCATTTTAAACTAAACCCTAGTTTTTCATTACCGATTCGTCTGCAAAAAACAATCCGCTACGAAACAACGATTTTACGAAAGAAGCATCAGAAAGCTTCAGCAAAGCATATTTTGAACAAACATTTTCTGGCATATCAGAAAAAAATAATAGGAAAAGGGGTGTCAATTATTAAGAATAATGTTAAAATAGAGATTAGTGATAATGCATGGTGGGCAACTGGGGACTTAATCGTTAAAGAACCGGTTACCAAACGACGTGTTGTCACAGAAGATGAGTGGAGGCCTAATATAAAGAATGAATTTACTGGAATCGATGATTGAATTGTCCATTTCTGACCAACAACTCATTTTTGGCCAGTTGGATTCCTATAAAAAAATAATTGAGAAGACCTTGAATGTTACGATTATTGCACGTGACGATCAGGTTAAACTTATCGGTGACAGCAAAGCAATTGCGGTTACCAAATATGTGTTAAATGAACTAAAAGGTATCGTAGCAAGAAACGGACTTTTAACGGAGCAAAACGTTAACTATGTTCTTGCACTGTCGATGGAAGAGTACAAACATGCGGATTTAAAAACGCTTGATGAGGATTTGATTTGCCATACCATCCAAGGCAAACCAATCAAACCTAAGACGTTTGGGCAGAAGAATTACGTAGAATTAATCCGTAATAAAATGATTGTTTTTGGCGTTGGCCCTGCCGGTACGGGTAAAACGTATCTGGCGATGGCAATGGCTGTGAATGCTTTCAAAAACGATGAAGTCTCACGAATTATTCTGACCAGACCTGCGATTGAAGCCGGTGAGAAACTCGGTTTCCTTCCGGGCGATTTGCAAAGCAAGATTGATCCGTATCTGCGTCCGTTATACGATGCACTGTATCAAATAATGGGGCCGGAGAGTTACCAGCGAAACTCCGAAAAAGGACTGATTGAAGTTGCACCATTGGCTTATATGAGAGGTCGTACTTTGGACAACTCCTTTATTATTCTGGATGAAGCACAGAACACCACGCCGGCGCAGATGAAAATGTTTTTAACAAGAATCGGATTTGGTTCAAAGGTCATTATTACCGGTGACCTGACACAGAAGGATTTACCGGCAGGAACTACGTCCGGTCTGGATCATGCAATGCGCGTGCTGGGGAAGATTGATGACATTGGGTTTGCAAAACTTACCAGTCAGGACGTTGTTCGTCATCCGTTAGTACAAAAAATTGTAAAAGCATATGATTCTTATGAATCGAAAAAGGCAAAATACGCGAATCAACAAACGAGAAACAAGAAAAAACGTGTATTAGAGAGGGTTAAAGATGCAGAAAAGTAAGTTTACATTATTAAATATTTATTTTTTATTCCTGACCTGTTTAGGTTGTCTTGGAATGATATATTCAGACGCTTTAGGTGCTACAGAAGCAGCTAAAATATTTGCGTTCTTTTGGTTAATGACATTTCTTATGTTTAGTGTCGGAAAAATTGTTTTTCCATCTATGTTAGCAGAATCCAAAGACTTTAATATTTTGGTCTTTGGCTACACTATATCATTTTTGCTAATTATGTTTTCTACCAAAATCAATATTTATCATCTGTGGTTATTCGGAATTGTCCTGATTGCAGCAATGGTTTCACGCTATATGGGACTGGGAATTCATTTTATATTCACCTTCCTTTATTGTGGACTACACGGAAGCTCCATGATGGACTATGCCCTCATATTTACACTTGGATGTGTTATGTGTGCGCTTTGTCATCTAATGGAATCGCCAACTACTTATGCGTATGTAATGACAATTATCGTTTCTCTAAATATAGCACTTGTATATATTATCAATGATTTTAAATTCACAGCGACACTTGGTTACAATATCATTTATTCCGTAATTGTTGTCACTGCAATTTATATCATTCTGAAAGCTACCGGCAAAACGGTTGCTACACAGGCAATTGAAAATGTGGTCGATTCCATTGAAAAATCAGAAGAAGCGGAACGCAATTCAAATCAAAATACCACAAACATCATTAAAATCACACCGGAACCGCTTCCTGTTGAAGAAACACCGGTTGAAGAGACACCTGCCAAAGAAACGCCTGTAGAAGAGACACTTGTTGAAGAAACACCTGTTGAAGAAACACTAATTGAAGAGACTTTGGTCGAAGAGAATTTTTATGAAGAAACTAGTTTCGATGACGATGCGTCAGATGAAGATACGTCAATCGAAAAAACTTCTGAGGGACTTGCACCTGAGCAAACTTCAGACAACGAAATTACATTCGATTCATTTTCTTTTAAAAATGTAGCAGATGAAGTAACGGCCACATCTCCTGGAATTATGCCAAAGAATT
>JAILQS010000159.1 GCA_024698865.1 Lachnospiraceae bacterium
AGAGTACATCTCCCGAGAGCATTTCTCCAATTTCGGGAGATCAATTATTGATACAAGTCTTCTCATAAAATCACCTCCTCTTGCACTTAAATACCGTACGTACCATCTCCATAATGAACAATATAGTCTTTCCAACACAGACCACGATTGTCCATATGGCCGCAACAAAAGTCTTTCCAGTTTCTTTCATGCCATATCCTCCTGATAACAAAAATACTGAGAATAAAAATATGCCGGTACCTGTGATGGCATCGGCATTTAACATTTGTCTCATGTAAATAATATATAATTTAATATAGCGAAAATACGGAATCCTGTTATGTGGGGAAAATGGATTTTTGTGCAAATGACACGCCCCTACGGTTTATTAAGGTCTTTTACGGTTTGTTATGGTTCCGCACAACATTATTTTAATATATTCCGTTTTGGAGGTAAAAATCATGATAAAAGATATTCCTGCTATCCTTACCCTTAAGGATCTCCAGCAACTTTTGCATATCGGAAAGAACAAAGCCCTTGAACTCATCCATAACAACATCATCGTAGGGCATATGGTCGGGAAACGATGGCTCATCTTCGCCGAGGACGTTATCGAGTATATGGAGCATGTGTAAGGAGCAAAAAACAACCTGGAAGCCGCTGCTGTGTGGCTTCCAGGTTGAACTGTAAAATCATCTATCTCTTTTTTTCGCTGACATCAGTCTAGTTACTTCTCTCTTCCGCTTCGATCATACTTCTCGGTTTCCTTCTATGAGCTTCAGCTCACTGAATTTCCTCAAATCCACCTTTATCCCAATTCCAGGAAACATTGTATGTTTTTTCTATCTGCTTTGCTCTGCATATTCCAATCAACTCCGCCTTATTCCTAGGAGCCTCACTTTCATAATACACATCACGGTATAAAAGAATTGCCTGATCATAAGCACTTTCTGAAAGATTCTTAATTCTTATGTCTTCGATCCTGGGTCTCTTATCCTTACGCCTTTCAAGTTTTCTGGATAGCTGCGTTAATACTATTACCGGATTTTTAAACTTCATCGCAATCTTTTTAATTTCGATCAAATAATCAACAGGAGTAAGATTGGGCGTGCTGCCCTTTATCTGTGTTGGTTCTTTATGAATCACCTGATAATAATCATAAATAATCAATTTTGTATCCGGTCTCTCATGTTCCCACCAATATTTGACATACATCAAATCGCCACAATAAAGGAAATGAATCGGTAAATCTTTGACTTCTTTTGCAGCGCTTTTGAAGAGCTCCCACTCCGTATCTGTTAAATCCCATTTACATATTTTTACGTACGGGATGTTGGAAATAAATGATATTAATCTCAATTCCAGTTCTACAGAGCTGGCCTCGGCAGAGAAATATACCACCTTAGTTCCTTGCCTTGCCACATTCAAAGCAATTTGCAAAGCAAGAGAAGTTTTTCCCATCTGCGGTCTTCCACCGATCAAAGTCACCTCACCGCGTTTTAATCCACCTAAATCCTTATCAATCAGCTCATATCCGGTAAGAAACGTTTTTCTCATACAGTTTTGTCCTCTCAAACGTCTATCAACATGTAGTGATCCATGTTTCAGTTCCATGTAAAAACAATAAATCTATTTGTTTCCATGGTCCTTGGACCATCAAGTACTATCCACCCCCATTGAGCCTCAAGTGAAGCCGACAGTACAATGTCTTCGTAATGATTCATCATGTCTCCCAAATCAATAAGAGAAATGTCCGAGGTAATTATACCGCATAATAAATTCCGAATATCCGGCAACAGAGCTT
The DNA here is from genome assembly GCA_024698865.1 of Lachnospiraceae bacterium. Lineage (GTDB taxonomy): Bacteria > Bacillota > Clostridia > Lachnospirales > Lachnospiraceae > JAILQS01. Next base: position 1,784 of record JAILQS010000159.1, read on the forward strand.
TTAAGAAATTTGACGTGTTGTCGGCGAAACTTGTAGCATCCGCACTAATGCTATGGTAAATAAGTGTTTTCTTGCCTTCGGTCATTGAGATTATGTCTGCATAATCAACCTCAAGCAAATTACATCCCGAAATCCACAGAATCATAAAGATCAGCACATCACTGCGTTTCTCGCCCTCAGCGCAAATAATCCTCAGTATTTCACTTCCATGCTGAATATATGAAACTCCATTTTCTACAAGCTCGAATTCCACAATCTCTGCATTTAGATCATGTTCTTTGGTCGTTGGATTAAAGAGCTTTATGGCATCAGAAGAATACCTGTCATCAATCTCACATCCAGGGAAGTATTTCCTTATTGCTTCAAGCTCATCAAGCGCGCAATTATGAAGTATAAAGTTGGTAGGCCTTTCCGGCATCATATGTCAAAGTAACCTCCACAAAGAATATTTACTGAAGTTTCCACCCACATTCTTCCCTCTCCGGTGCCTCTATCCCGGATTGGTAGTTTGCACAGAATTCCATGTTGATGTCCCTGATCTCTTTCTTCCCGTCGATGTAATCCTGATACATCTCAGCGAGTCCAGCGGCGCAGCCGTCACATGAGGCGTCTATGCTCCCGATGGATTCCGCAACTATCCGTTCCCGTTCTTCCCTTGTTGTATCTTTTATAAGAATTGAATCCATATTCTTGCCTCGTATCCCTTAATATATCACACAATTTGCATATCTCCACTCAGCAGCATAATCCGCCACAGGAAACCAGTTAAACGCTTCTCCACTCTTCATATAAAGTGGATGTCTTGGATTCCCGGACTTGGTCTTTTCTCCACGGTAATACCATTCGCCACCGATAACGCCGTCCTCTATGTCATATAATGCGTCCCCGAGATAAAAGCGCTCATCAATTGCGTTTCCCCATGCAGCCCAAACCATATCGATTGGATAAAACTTTCCAACAGCAGACAAAACCGCAAGATTATTCTTTATAAGTGTCTTATTTTCCTTTTCAGGAAGATTTTTAGGATCAGTTGCTCTTAACGGATAAAGATTCCCCATTATCCATCCATCATAGCCTGCCTCATTGACAAACTTTCTGACTTTGCGAATCGTTGGGTCAAGATTCTTTTCTCCGGGCTTTGCGGTGCTGGGATTAACTCCCATTACAAGCATATTTCGTTTTCCCGGCTGCCCCAAAAGATATCGTTCTTCATCATCGCCTATATAAATCCACCCTGGTAACAGATCATCATGTTTTTTCATCCAGTTCGGCATATCTTCAAGCAATTGCTTCGAAATCCGCATTCTCACGTCTCCTTATTAATCATCAGACTCGAACTCGTACTCCATCATCTCATATTTAAGCTTCCGCGATCTTCTCCGGAAGCAATGCCCGCGCCACAAGCTTCATGTCATCGGATTCGATATCCGTCCGGCGAAGGTTGGCATAGTCACCGTCAATGGAGACTACGATATAATAATAGGTTGGCATATAGGACCTCCAATGTAAAAAATTACAGTAGTTCAACTATATTCCTAAAGTCCATGTAATAGTCAATATGTTCAGGCCTAGTTATCTCAACATTTTCTAAAATAGATTGAACACAGTTAAAACCACTCACCTCATCCTCAGATAACGTGCTAAAATCTGCCCTAGGAATGCCCTGATTTTCACAAAAATGCATTATAATGACAGAGAAAACATACTGTACAATTGTTGCAGACAGCGCCTCTTCGATCCAATATTCAACTTTCATTTTTTTAAATCTTTTACACAGTTTTTTTACTGTCAAATACGGTTCGATCTCCAAACTACCAATCCAGATGTCTGCAAAGCAATAATCGAATTCGCCATCATCCAAGAATTTCAAATACTCAAAAGCATCCGCCTTAATAACTGTTATCTTCTCGGGATGAGAGAACTGCGGTAATATGTAGCTCTCAAATAGATCTATTACCTCTTGTTCTCTTTCTATAATCGTAACATGTTCAACCTCATCCTTCTCAGCCACCATATATGCATAGTAGCCCATTCCAAGGCCAAGGGTTAATACCTTTCC
>JAILQS010000043.1 GCA_024698865.1 Lachnospiraceae bacterium
AAGCAGACCCGAATCCGGCGCGCAAGACTCGCGAGCGAGTCTTGACAAATGTCCTTGGCAAATATTCAAAATATAATATAATGAATATTGGTAGGACTTTAAAATAATTAATGTTCATAATGAAAGTTTGGGTGGATAAGAAATGAAAAGAAAGATAGGATATCTAACAGGTGCAATTTTGGGGGCGTCTTTGTTGATTGCGGCAGGTGTGGAAATATTTTCAGTAAATGAGCAAAAGATAAATGCAGCTTCATATACCCAAAAAGCAAGTGAAATCCGCTTAAGTGAGTATCATCAGGAAGTTGTATTCGAAGATTCGCAGGATGTTAAGAAAATTGCAAAGCAATACAATATACCGCATTCGGAAGATATAGAAGAAATTGTTTATGTGCCGATTGAGGATCCGACGGTTGACGATGGGATGCTCCCGCAGGAAAACAGCGATAGTGGGATTTCCAGAATGGATATTGGTTTGGAAGAGTATTATGTCAAGAAAAAAGGAAGCACTGAAAAAATGGGAGAATCTTTCCGGTCTTCCTGGTATCAGCATCCTGATGGAAGTATGTCTGTTAACGAAACGGGTAAGACAGCTTACAGTTTTCAGCCGGGTTCTAGGGGAACTGTCGGGGAGAGTACACTCGAGACAGCTTTAAAAGCAGCATATGGATTTAGTGTCACAAAGAGCGTATCTATTACAGATACACAGAATGTAGAAGTAAAAAAGGGCTGTAAAAGAAATATCAAAGCATATGTAAATAATCTTGTATATAACTATGAACTATGGGAAGATGACGTATGGTATGACGATTATAAAGGCTCTGGTAAAGTAACGAAACCGGTTGGAGTAGTATATCTGATATCACATCAGCTTTGACATCACAAACTGGTAAATCTCCTGAGAGGCTTCTTTCCACTGATTGCATACTGCTTCCGCTTCCTGTTCGGAGGTTACATTCAGGTTCAATTCAATAATAGTACTTTCTCGTTCTTTTACGAGACAATGTGCAATATATTCTCCCGGTTTTGTCTGATAGTAATCGGACAGCGTTGAAACTTCCTGGCGGAGTTCATACTGGTTATCTATCAAATAATGGTCTATCTCATCGCGGATTGTTTGGGAAATATCCGTACGAAAAAATCCAATCGTTTCATGGCCGGCTTTGGTCAACTTGAAATAACTGCTGTTGCGGATGGTATCCATATGAATCAACTCCGCGTCTGACAAAGCATTAAATGCCTGCTGAATATTAAAGTAAGAGGTATATTCTTTTTCCAAAATAAAATTGGATATCTGGGCATTCGTCATCGGAAAATCCACTTTATCTAAAATGTATAGAATAATAAGTTTATATAATGTCATTGCATCTGCTTGCATACAAATCTCCTTAAATGATATTTATTATGAATATGTTAAATGTTGAAGGGCTTACATATACGTCTGTATCTCAGACGGCGATGCCCCTGCCTCTAAATGGAGCGAAGGCGAGACTTGAACTTATCGGACGGTTCATATCTGCGCCCCTGCCAGGTATCTCGTTCTTTCAAAGTCTTGTTGATGTAATTCATTACTTTTTTCTTGTGGGCACTCCATGCGGGTTCTAATAGTAATGATTTAGGACCGTCTCCCGTGATGCGATGGATGACGATGTCTTGTGGAAGTATTTCCAGACATTCAATCAACAAATCGGTATATTCCTCCATCGTATAAATATGGAACTCGCCGAGGTGATCGGCAAGATCCGTTCCTTTCAGCACATGTAACAGCTGTAGCTTGATTCCGTGAATTGGCAGTTTGGCAAGGTAAGACATGGTAGCAAGAATATCTTCGCGGGTTTCAAACGGAAGTCCAAGAATCGTATGTACAACGCAAAGAATATCGCGCTTTTGAAGCTCATCTACTGCCTTATCAAATACAGATAAAGGATACCCTCTTCGGATAAACTGTGCTGTTTTCTCGTGAATAGTCTGAAGACCAAGCTCTACAAAAACCGGTTTGATGCGATTTAGTTCTTCCAGAAAATCAAGGACATCCTCCGGCAGGCAATCCGGCCTTGTGCCAATGGAAAGTGCCACCACATCCGGATGTGATATTGCTTCGGTAAAAAGTGGTTTCAGATAATCCAGGGGAGCGTAAGTGTTTGTATAAGACTGAAAATAAGCGATGAACTTATTACAATCGATTGTTTTGTTGGTGGAAATTACGGTGTTATTTTTCACCTTTGCCCTGCGGATTCCGGCGATTGCATGA
>JAILQS010000071.1 GCA_024698865.1 Lachnospiraceae bacterium
TACCTATTCAATTATTTCTGTTTTTCTACCGTTTTTTTACTTTATTATAAGACTACAGTTATTCTTCTCTAACATATAATTTTTTAGATGTCCGTTCTTCTTCAATAACATCCGGTCTTGACGTCCTCAAGATTCCAACAAGACTTATGTACCAACAATTCGTTTCTTGTGCGTAATAGGTATAAGCATTTAAGTTTGTTTTTTTATTATTTCCGTTTATATCAGAGTTATCCAAATACACAGTATCCCTTTTTAATATAACTTTTTGATTAGTCTGCTTTGTTGACTGCCATACACCGTCGCCAATTTCTTCAATCGAATCACATGCATCTTGATTTACCCTCATCACTAAACACAAACTGCATCAGAATCTTATTATTGGAAAAATCTTCATTCTCAAGCATTTCTTCTATTTTTTTAATACACAATTCTTCTAATTTTTCCGATTGCACAGTTTCTTTATCTGATTGAAGTTTTTCTATCAAAAGTTCATTAAAATCATTTTCAATAAGTAAACCATACATTTGTTCTTCGCTATCAAATTTTGTTGCAAAAACAATTTCTTCTAATTTAGCAGAATTATCCTTTTGTGGATAGTATTTGTTTAGAACATCTATTCTTTTCAGCCCGGAACAGCACCAAACAAAATGGACTTGCAATGTACTATTGATTTCATTAGGGGACTTTGATTGCGCCGGCACTTCGTGGCGTCTTTTGTCACGTTAGTGCCCGTTGCGCTAATCAACTGAGCGAAAGCGTGCCCCGTTTGAAATTAATAGTACATGCAAGTCCTTTTTATACTGCGACTACAGTCTGTAGCATATATGGTCATTTATTTGCTTCCATAGTATATGAAAAATACAAATCTACATCTTAAACTCTTTAATAATATCTGCAAGATCCCTTGCCGATGTTCTTACAGACTTAGCAACCTCATCCAATGTATATACACTCTCGGATACCGTATCGGTAGTTGCATTTAATTCCTGTGCTGTTGCCGCATTTTCTTCGGAAATAGCGGACAGGCTGGAAATCAGGTCTGTAATTTCTGCAATACCATTGTTCAGGTTATCGTTTACACCTGAAATCTCATCTACAGAATTGTTAACGGTAACAATAGATTGCACTATAGCATCAAAGCTGCTGTTAGTTTCGTCTACTGCCATTCTCTGTTCTTTTACATACTCTCTAACCTGAGCACTCTGTTTTGCAGCAATGTTGGTGTTGTTCTGTAAGTCTTCGAGCATCTGGTTAATGGTCTCAACTGACTCATGACTCTGCTCGGAAAGTGTTCTAATCTCATCTGCTACTACAGCAAAGCCTTTGCCGGCTTCTCCAGCTCTCGCTGCCTCTATGCTGGCATTCAGTGATAACAGGTTGGTCTGGCTGGCAATGGATGAAATCAAGTCACTGGCTTCACTAATCTTATGCGTACTTTTTTCAATGCTGTCAATCATCTGGAAAATCTGTTCAAATGCTTCCTGACTCTTCTCATTAATTTGCATCAGATCATCCACCTTACTTCTTCCTGCAGAAGTAACATTCTTAATCTCACCTTCCACGATAGACAGGTTCTTCGTGCTTTGTACACTTTGATTCATCATATTGGTGATGTTCTGCATATTAACAACGATTTTCTCAACATCTTCTGCCTGCACCGTTGCTGTATTGGCAAGTTCTCCGGCTGCATTGCTGATATTCTTCATGGAATCTGCAGTTTCATTTGTGCTGTCACCCATAACAACACTGGAGCTTTCCAAATCGTCTGATGCTTTCTTAAGCGATTGCATGATTCCAAGTAAATGTCCCTGCACACTCTTTGCCCGTCTTGTCAACTTACCAAGTTCATCTCCATAATCGTCATCCGGTATTAGATCCGTCAGATCATTTTCAGCAATAGAAGTAAACTTGTCCATAATCAATGTGACTTTCTTTCTGATATAGCGAACAATTACCGCATTAAACGCTGTTAAAATGATATATATAATCAGAATAATTAATGTGATAACAATTCTGATATTTGCATTTTTGTAAATCATACTTTTATTCTGTTTTTCCGCATATTCATCCAAGAGATCCTGCATCGTATTTAACTGCTCTCTTGCAACAGAGAAAAATTCTTTTTGCTTTTCATAATCACCGCTGTCTGCCTTAAAATCATATGCATTTTTCCAGCTCTCGTAGTTTTCTTCAAATGCTGCAACGCAGTCCGAAATTGTCTTTCCGTCAAAGGTATATGCTGCCAACTCAGGATACTTGGATATGACACCTTCTATGTTATGTACACCGTCAATCGCCTGACCTGAATTCTCATCAAAATCATCCAAAAATCCCTGCAACTCATCTTCTGTTGCACTGCTTTTCAAATTCATGTATTGAAGTTCTGCAACACTTGCCTGATAAAAGTCTCTGTCAGCAGAAAGCGCCGCATTATCAATCATAAACAGCTGGTCATGATAAAGCTCACGACTCTGAGTAAACACGATATCTACAAAGAAAAAATAGAAACACGTAACTGCAAACCCAACCAATACAAGCAACAATACGGACGTAATCAATTTTACTACAATACTTCCTTTTTTCATCATATAGAATCTCCTCCTTTTTTCTTTTTTTATAATAATTATAGCACTTTTTGGTGATTTGAGTAGTATTCTACGTCAATTCACAAAAAAGTGCTATAATTGAAAAAAAATTTATTTTGTTACATCAAATGTTTCTCAGCAGACATCTTATGCCTGGATTTCAACTACTTTGTAATCCTTTTCTTCCACAGCTTTTTTGAGCACATCATCTGCTACTTCTTCCTTCAATGTAACCACAGCTGTACCCTGTTCATGACTTACCTGCGCTTCCAAAACCTGTTCCAAATCTTCCAGTGCTTTCTTTACCGCTGCCTCACAGTGTCCACACATCATACCTTCGATTTTCATAGTTTTTTGATTCATTTTATTTACCTCCTGAGTTATGATTTTTGTTTCTATAGAATCCGGTTTTTGTCCGGCTTTCCTCTTATATATATCCACCAGGTTCAAACGCAGTGCATTCGTTACTACACAGAAGCTGGAGAGACTCATTGCCGCTGCACCAAACATCGGACTTAATTTCCATCCAAAGAGCGGGATCCATACACCTGCTGCCAGCGGAATTCCGATAACATTATAGATAAATGCCCAAAACAGATTTTCTTTGATGTTCTTTAACGTCTTCCGGCTCAATCGGATTGCTGCCGGCACATCCTTCATCCTGCTCTTCATCAATACAATATCTGCTGCATCTATTGCAATATCTGTTCCGGCTCCGATTGCAATACCTACGTCTGCCGCCGTCAGTGCCGGTGCATCATTGATTCCGTCACCAACCATCGCCACATGACCTTGTTCTTTTAACTTACGGATAATTTCTTCCTTTCCGGTTGGCAATACGCCCGCAACCACTTCATGCACGCCTGCCTTCTTTCCAATTGCTTTCGCTGTTTTTTCATTGTCCCCGGTAAGCATAACTACGTGTGTTCCCATGCTTTTCAATCCGTCTATCGCTTCTTTTGCATCTTCCTTCATCACATCCGCAACTGCGATAATTCCAAGAAGCTTTCCTTCTCTTGCAAAAAACAATGGTGTTTTCCCTTGATTTGCAAGTTCTTCCGCTGTATAGGTTAACTGTTTTAACACCTCGTTATTGTCATAATTCAATTCTTTTTTTATAAAGGCGAGATTGCCGCCAACAACTCGTTTATCCTCTATTGTGCCACTGACTCCATTGCCGGGAAGTGCAAGGAAATCTTTTGCATGTATTTCTTTACCTTTCACAAAACCCTCGCCACTTTCTGCGGCATATCTTACAATTGCTTTTGCCAACGGATGTTCACTCTTTTCTTCCAAAGCAACGGCAACCGATAATAATTCTTCCCTGCTTTTTTCCACACTTGGAATAATATCTGTCACTTCCGGTTCGCCTTTCGTAATCGTTCCGGTCTTATCCAAAACAACAATATCTACACGCCCCGTATTTTCCAGGGATTGTGCCGTCTTAAAGAGAATGCCGTTACGAGCACCAACACCGCTACCTACCATGATAGCAACCGGTGTTGCAAGCCCCAAAGCACACGGGCAACTGATTACCAGGACAGAAATTGCTCTGGAAAGAGCGAAAGAAAATTCTGCTCCGAGTAACCACCACACAACAAAGGTAACCACTGCAATACCAATGACTGTTGGTACAAATATTCCGGAAACCCGGTCTGCAATTTTGGCAATCGGCGCTTTCGTTGCTGATGCATCGCTGACCATGCGGATAATCTGCGATAGCGTAGTGTCCTCTCCAACTTCCGTTGCCCTACATTTGATAAATCCCGCCTGATTGATTGTAGCTGCGTAGACTCTGTCTCCCTGTTTTTTATCCGCCGGTATACTTTCTCCGGTAAGTGCCGCTTCGTTAATGGCACTTTCTCCTTCCACGATTACTCCATCCACCGGGATGCTTTCCCCGGGTCTTACAACAAACACATCCTCTTTTTGTACTTCTTTGGCAGACACCGTTATTTCTTCGCCATTTCTGATAATGACAGCCGTCTTAGGCGCTAGTTTCATAAGTCCTTTTAAGGCATCTGTTGTCTTTCCCTTCGACCTTGCTTCCAGCATTTTTCCTACTGTAATCAAGGTAAGAATCATTGCCGCAGATTCGAAATAAAACTCATGCATGTACGCCATCGTCAGTTCACTGTCACCATTTACAACAGCTACTGTCATGGCAAACAATACGTATACACTCCATACAAAGGAGGACATGGATCCAAGTGCAACCAGCGTATCCATATTAGGTGCACCGGCAATCAGGCTTTTAAATCCACTGATAAAGAATTTCTGATTGATAACCATAATAATTGCAGACAATAAAAGCTGCGCAATTCCCATAGCCACATGATTATCCTGCATAAACTCCGGCAACGGCCAGTTCCACATCATATGTCCCATCGACAAATACATCAACACAATTAAAAATGCCAGAGAACTGAATAACCTTTTTTTCAATACCGGCGTCTCTTTGTCTTTCAGTGCATCCATATCGGCATCCGCATCCTGCTTCTTTGCCACACCGCTTCCCTTTAATGAAGCACCATAGCCCGCAGCTTCCACCGCCTTTACAATGTCTTCCTCTGAAACATTTCCTTCCACACCCATGGAATTGGTAAGTAAATTAACTGAGCACTGTTCCACACCTTCCAGACCATTCACTGCCTTTTCCACTCTGGCACTGCACGCAGCACAGCTCATTCCTGTTACGTCAAACTGTTTCATTCTATACTTCCTTTCTCTTCAGACATAATATGTCTTTCGACAGTTCATCTATTTCATCAACTTTTGTAAAGTGGCAACCAGATCGTCAACTACCTCTTCATTCCCGGACTTGATGTCTTCAATTACGCAAGTCTTGATGTGATTGGCCAGAAGTGCCTTGTTAAATGCATTCACTGCAGCCGAAACTGCCTGGGACTGCACCAGTACGTCCGTACAATAGGCATCTTCCTCAAGCATCCGCTTAATTCCACGTACCTGACCTTCTATTCGATTCAAACGATTAATTAAGAGTTTGCGCTCCTTGTCACTTCTTTCTTTTTTTCTTTCGCCACAGCAACCCGCTTCACTCATATATTATCTCCACCTTTTCAAATGTAATGTGTGTTTTATCTTTCTAGGCGATATATTATACCCCCTAGGGGTATATGTCAACTGTTTTTTATTTACAAATATAAATCTGTGCTTCTTTTTCCTTCCATAAAAAAAGATTTTACGTCCGCAGTTCTGAAACTGCCTTTACGTAAAATCTTTTTTCGACTATGCCTTTGAAAGAGCCCACATTCCTTTGATCTGACCTTCCAATTGTTCATAGTCCCAGTATGTACTATTTTGCTCACTATTTGGATCATTTACTTTTATCTTATCACCTTCTACTCCGGTCAGAAGAATAAAGTGTCCCTCCGTCGTAAAATCACCTGCTCCCACACTACAAACGATCGGATGTCCTTCTTCTAACTCCCTTGTAATTACGCTTTTTGTCAGTGGTATTTCCTGCCCTGTTACGCCAAATTCTTTCCCACCTTCTGTCATTATACTCCACGAGGTTCCTACGCCTTCTACATAATAACCGTTTGCGTACGCATAATCTGCTATCACATCCGGTGTGACCCTATTATCTCCCGTAAGCCCTATAATCGCCATCGACAAACAGGTTGGTGCACATCCCGTTATTTCCATAACATCATCACCATACTCTTTGTCACTCCAGCGTTTATCGCTTTGCAAAAGAAGAGGAAATTTTTCTTTGGAAGCGTCCCAGGTAATTCCACCCACAGTCACCAACTTCCCTAAGCTAGTTTCTGTCGCGTGTAGCTTTTTTTCTGAAAAAAAAACTTGTCTGCTACATTTTTCCCACCCTTGAAAAATGTAAATAAACCGACTGCTGCCACTACAACCAACAATGGAAGTCTGAATTTGCTTTTCTTTTTTGTTTTCATTATCTTATCCTCCTGCCCTATAATACGCTTTTGCTGTTACCATCAGAAACGGAAATGATTTTTTATGTGAAATGAAGCAACCGCTCCTGATACGTCTATAGTACCAGAAGCGGTCGTTAAGGTCTTTCGATTATTTTTTCGTTTTTCTAAAGAAACTCCAATGAAATTCTTACAACTTTATGACAGCGGAAATGCCACTTCAAATAATACGCTTTCATCCGCACTTCGCACGAATATTGCCCCTCCATGAAGCTCCACGATTTCTTTTGCGATTGCAAGTCCCAGTCCGGCTCCACCGGTTGTGGAGTTTCTTGCATCGTCCAAACGGAAAAACTGATCAAAAATACGGTTCAGTTTTTCTTCTGATATTGTCTTTCCGTGGTTTTGCACCTTGATTACTACATTGTCTCCGGACTTTTTCAGTACACAATTAACTTCTGTGTCCGCATAACTGTAACTTACCGCATTTCGAATCAGATTATCAAAAACGCGTGACATTTTATCCGGATCACAATTCATATAAATGTCCGGTGCTATATCCAGTTTCCAGAATAATCCCTTTTCGGCAAGCACGGGGATAAATTCACTGCAAATCTGCTCTGTCATTCGGCTTAAATTCACGCGCTCCTTCTGCAATTCCATGCTGGTCAGATTAAACCTGGCAATCTCAAAAAACTCATTCAGAAGTTCTTCCAGACGTTCTGCCTTGTGAAGTGCCACCTGTGTATATTCTTCGCGTAATTCACTGCTGATTTCTTTCTCTTTATCCAGTAACGTCAGATATCCAAGCACACTGGTAAGCGGTGTCTTCAAATCGTGCGCCAGAAACACAAGCAGGTCATTTTTTCTCTGTTCCTCTGCCTTCGCAAATCTGCGGTTGCGGATGGCATATTCTCTTACAATATTTAACTCATCCTGTATCGGCTTCAAATCCACAGAAAGTTCAATCAGTTGTTCCGGCTTGTTTGCAAGAAGTTCTGCTGCTCTGGTAATCTCGTCCAGATAACCCATCCATTTTCTTAGAAAAATGCTGGAAATAAAGCCCCATCCAATCATACACAGTACAGCCCCTATAATCAGCGCATGTTCATCCGCATACCTTAAAATCTGATACAGTACCTCCTCCTCATACCAGATGCGCAGCGAACAAATTGCCTTCGCTATAATAAAAAATACAAGTACAGCTCCCGCATATATCAGCAAATAGGAAATATACCGAAAACGGAAGCGGTTGCTCATCTCCTCGCGGTTCGATGTCCTCTTATCCATCTATCGTATACCCCACTCCCCAAACAGTTTTGATATATCTTGGTTTTCTCGGTGTCTCATCCATCTTCTCACGTATACGCGCGATATGCGCCATAACCGTGTTATTATTGTCCAGATATTTTTCCTTCCAGACCTTTTCAAACAATTCTTCCGAAGAAACAACATTTCCTTTTTGCTCGCACAAATACCAGACAATATTAAACTCCAACGGTGTAAGTTCAATGTCGGTTCCGTTTATGCTGCATTTGTGGCTGCTCTTCCAGATATCCAAACCACGAATGTGATGCTCATCTGCCGATTCATCTGTCTCTTCGCCAACCGCATTGTACATCGTGTATCTGCGAAGCTGACTTTTTACTCTTGTTAACAATTCCAGCGGATTAAACGGCTTCGTTACGTAATCATCCGCACCAAGAGTAAGTCCCGTAATCTTATCAACATCTTCAATCTTGGCAGTCAGCATAATGATCGGATAGAAGTATTTTTCACGAATCTTTTTGCATATCGTAAATCCGTCCACATCCGGCAGCATTACATCTAAGATTGCCAAATCAATTTTCTCATTCATGGCGCACTCAAGTGCATCCGTTCCGTTATAAAACTTAAGCACCTCGAAACCATCATTTTTTAAATATATTTCCACTAAGTCTGTAATTTCTTTTTCGTCATCTACAATCAGTATCTTCTTCATGTTTTCTCCCCGCTTTTTTGATAATTTATGAATTAACCTACGCTTATCATAACACATTTTTCGGGTTTATTCAGCAGGAAAATGTGTTACATTAAAATGAATGCTTTCAATTTCTGCCGGAACGTACATAAATTCTTACGTTTGCTCATTTCCTGCTTGCGCACTGAAAAAGCCCCCGATATCCATCACTGAATACCGGGGACTGATGTACCTTATAACCTTAGCACTTACTGTCTATGCGGTTACTTAACGGTTACTTTTGCCCGCTTCGCATAACCATTTCTTGCGTATACATAAATGTAACATGTACCCTTAGTAATGCCCTTTATCTTTCCTTTACCGTCTACCGTTGCTATTCTCTTATCTGTAGATGCATAACGGAATTCTTTTGCGTGAGCATTACTCAGCTGTTTCTTTTTCTTATCTACCAATACAGTCTTAGCTTTAATTTTTGCTGTCTTACCTACAGCAATACTGTATTTGCTCTTGGAAAGAGTTATCTTCTTGGCATTGGTGTATGTAGCATTCTTTCGACCTACCACATGACCTTCGATTGTCTTGGCAAGAATTTTCTTCTTTCCGTTCACCAACTTGTAGGATGCAACATACATCTTAAAGTTCTTTCTAAGATTAATCTTCTTTCCGCCAATCTTACCTACTCTTACAGAAGTAACCGTCTTCTTATTAACGGTTGTAATCGGTTTACCAAAAGACTTACCACAGTACGCCACATAGATATCGTATCCATCGGCCTCATTATCTTTACCCCAGCTGATATTGATTATGGAGCCCGTCTGAGAAATCTTAAGTCCTGCATTCAGGCTGATTGCCGACTGAGCTTCTTTCATTTCCGCTTTTCTCTGGGCTGCCAAATCTGCTTTCAGTTTTACAATAACTGCGCCAATTGCATCCATATTTTCTTCAAAACTCTTAGACGCATCGTATGTTAACGCATCAATAGCCGCTTTCGCATTTGCCACTAACTTCTTACTTTCGTTGCTGTCTTTTTCTTCCAAAAGGGCATCTGCCTCTGTCTTCAGTATTTTCTTTTCACCTTCAAATGCAGCTTTTTCTGCATCGGATATTGCGTTTTTCAAAGTTTCAAATGCTGTATTTACTTCTGATTTTGTCGCATTTTCCTCGTTTACATAATCTTGTGCTTCATCCATTGCATAGGCTAAATCAGCTACCACTTCTGCATAATCTTCATTATTTTTAATACTATCATAAAATTCTTTCGCCTCACGTATTGCATTACTCAATTTGGTCTTATCCGGCGGAGTAATCGTTACGCTAATATCATCAAGGATGATATCCTCATAGTTACCGCTTTCATTTACATATTTTACGTTAACCGTATAATTACCCTTGTTCGTTCCTGTAGGAACTGTTTCTGTCCAATTAGTACCGTCCTTGCTATAGAATGCCTTATAACCTTCCGGAACACTTACTGGAGCATTTACAAGACTAATCGGACTTCCGGTATATGCCGCATCATCTCCTGTTTTTGCTTTCGGCTTCTGGTTATCTCCCAGTTCGCTCGCAGCTATAGGCGCTTTCGCCTTATTTACTTTTATCTTTACCTTACATATTTTCTCTTCAAAATTAGGGTTGCTAGGAATAAACTTAACCTCGTACTCTGTTTTTTCACTGTCGGAAACTGCAGGCTTAATTGAGGAGTTAACCCAGGCAAATGTTCCCTCACAAAGATGCGTCCCATAAAAAACTGCAGCTCCGCCTGACAATCTGCTATCAGCAAGAGACAGTCCGTATCTGATTTCCGATGCAACCGGTACTTCTGAAATGTTGGTCTCAATCTTATTTACTATCAGTTTGTAGCTTACTGACTTAGTAGCATAAGCATAACGTGCATTGTCCTCTACCGTTGCTGTAATCGTTGTCTCACCGGCGCCCTTGATGTCAAGGTATCCTGTAGAACTTACTTCGGCAACATTTTTATTACTAGATGTGTAAACAGGCGTAGCATCTCCTGTGTTATACAATGTATTGCTGGAAGGTTCCCAACCAAATGTCATGGTTACTGTGTCTTCTGCAAAGCTAATGGCAGCATCGCCTTGACCAGCATCTATTTTTATTCCAACATCATACTTGGCATTATAATTTTGCGCATCATCTCCGGATGGAATATAATCCGCCCAATACGTATCTTCTCCAAGTGTCTGTATCCGGATATTATCCTGGTACCAATACCAATCATGCGGGAGCGTTATTTCGCTCAGATACTGTCCATACTTAGCTGTCAAAACAGGCGGTGTTGCCGGATCTGCCTTATTTATAGTAACAGAGATTGGCTCTGCGCACATATATTCACTATAATCATCATTTTCCAAAACCTTATAATACACATTATAGTTTCCTGCATTTTTCATGGAAGGGATGGTGGTTGACCACGTTCCTGCATCGCCTACTTTATACAAAACACTACCCTCAGCAGTATTACCGCTTGTTACCACAGCACCACTTGTGAGCAATGCCAGTGTCTGACCTGTATACGTAAGATTCGTTGCTGCTGTTGGTGCGGTAACGGTTTGGTCAGGCTTTCCCGACACTGTAGCAGCAATCGTTGCACTCTTTGTACTATCTGAAGCACTTACCGCCGTAATAGTTGCAGTACCATTTCCAATACCTTTTACGAACACCGAAAGATCGGTCAGCGTACTTGCTGATACCTCCTGGGTACAATCCTCATCAGAATAAAGCTTAACTGCAGTACCAATAACAGACCATTTCAGCTTCTGGCACGAAGCGTTTGATGGTGTGGTAGCAGCCGTTATCTCCGTCACTTCAGTTTTCGCAATAGTAAACTCTTCCGGCGCCGAAATAGCAGTCACAGGTATATAATCATAGTATACTTTTATCTGACTCAACCACGCACAGTCGTATTCACCATCACTGGTACATCTAAGGACAACGCTGGTTTTATTGATATTGTTGAAAGTTGAGGTGGTATTATTATTATTTCCACTTAGCGTTCCTGCTGCACCATCCACGGTTATACCGTCAAATCT
>JAILQS010000109.1 GCA_024698865.1 Lachnospiraceae bacterium
CGATCCTCAATGGATGTCCAGAATGGATAATTCGCATTATCCATAACACCATTGTTATCACCGTGACACTCTATGTTACACTCTGCCAGTACGAAGATTCCGTATTTGTCACAGAGATAGTACATATACTTATCATCCGGATAATGAGATGTTCTAATTGCATTCACATTAAACTGTTTCATCAGCGTAATATCTTTTTCATACAATTCATGTGATACGTATCTTCCTGTTTCCGGATCCATATCGTGTCTGTCGGTTCCTCTAAACTTAAACGGCTTACCGTTAAGCTTAACCGTCTCATAGTGTTTCGTTGTCTTATTGTAGTTTTCGTCCACTTCTGTCGGTGTAAACTCTATCTCTCGAATTCCAAGCTGCTGGCTGATGCTCTCATAATAGGCACCACTCTTGGAATTAAAGAGCGTTGTTACCATTGTATAAAGATATGGGTCTTCGTCTGTCCACAGATGTGGATTATCCAGCTTCATCTCAAGGCTTGCTGTAGATTTCTTTCCTTTTGCCACATCGCTAAAGCTTCCCTGAAGCGCATTTCCATTTGTGAATACCTCATTGCCGTCTGCATCAAAAAGTTTTACATCTACCGCCAGGTCTGCGCCTGCAGTTTCTTTACTCATGTTTTTCATATCAACATCCAGACTGAGTTCGCAGTTCTTGTAGTCATCCACCAGATCGGTTTCCACCTTGTAGTCTTCCAAATAGGTAGATGGGGTAGAATATACGTACACATCTCTGAAGATACCTGCCATTCGTGTGAAGTCCTGGTCCTCCAGATAACTTCCTTCACTCCAGCGAACAACTTTTACCGCAATTAAGTTGTCCTTTCCATCTTCATTCAAGAATGGCGTAATATCAAAGTCTGCCGGATCAAAACTGTCTTCGCTGTATCCTACTTCATGCCCGTTCACATAAAGGTACATCGCAGACTCTACACCCTGGAAGGAAATGAACACTTTGCGGTTTGCTTTCATCCAGTCTGCATCCACATCAAATGTATAACGATAATATCCAATCGGGTTCGTTACGGTTGGTGCCAATGGCAATTGATACGCTGCATTACCGTAAGCGTTTGGCCATGGATACGTGATATTCGTATAAATCGGGAAGTCAAAGCCCTGCGTCTGCCAGCTTGCAGGTAATGTTACCTTTTTGAATCCACCATAATATGCCGTTTCTGATGTTCCAACTTTATTATTTCCAGCGTACTTTGGCGCTGCTTCCATATTGTAATCTGTCTTATAAAAATCGCCGTCTACGCCGGCGTTCACTGCCTCTGTTTCATTTTTATACACTGCCAGCTGCCAGTCTTTCCCCTCACCGGTTATCAGCTGATAGTATTTAGAAAGGTCCGGTCTGTAATCTTTTGCACCGGCAATCGCATGTTCTACACTATCATAGGGAATCGTTTCCGTAGAATGTGCCTGTTCACGATTCACTTTCACAATATTTACGTTGTCTCCGGTTCCCTTCCACTCATCACCGGTAAAATAACTCGTTTCTTTAGACCATTTGCTATATGATTCCCGACAATCCAATTCAACACCCGGAGTCCAGGTTTTTGCGGTTTGTTCGGGTGCTGCAAATGCAACCTGCGGTGAGCATGTCGACAGTACCGTTGTAAGAGCTACTGTACACGCAATCCCACGTTTCCAAATCCTCGTTTTCATTCATTTTCCTCCTCATTAATTTCACGTTTCGTTGTCTTTCTGATTAGTTTAGACACAACGCCCTTTTCGTTTTCACGTCAATTCTAGCATCTCGCTATTTTGAAAAAAATACACTATCTTACGCTAAATGTTAGAAATATTATCGAATCTTATGAGGAGGAACATTTTCATATAAAAAACCTCAAGAGCAGTTCCCGGCGTTCTGCCGTCCTGCTCCTGAGGTCTCATTTTCATCTATATTCTGTTGACGAATCTATTTATTCTTCTGTTGCAAGATCTTTTGCGTCAGCTGAAATCTCTGTAAATACAGATGTATCGATTCCAAGTGCTTCTGCTGTCTCGCTGTTGAAGGTAAGTGCGCATTTGTCTGCGGAAAGATATCCGATTGGTGTATCTTTTGGCTCTGCTTCTCCTTTTAAGATAGAAACTGCCTGCTCACCAGCCATGTATCCTAACTCATAGTAGTTGATTCCGAATGTGCAAAGTCCACCTTCTTTTACCATTCCGTCTTCACCACAGATGATTGGAAGTTTGTTATCTTTTGCTACCATTGCTACTGTTGACATTCCTGCTGCGATTGTATTGTCGGTTGGTGCATAGATTGCATCTACCTTTCCTGCCATAGAAGTAACTACCTGCTCAATTTCGTTAGAGCTTGATACGGTGAATACTTCAGATTCCAGTCCGGCATCTTTACAAGCATTCTCTGCCATCTCTGCCTGAATTACTGAGTTACTTTCAGATGAACAGTAAATGATTCCGACTTTCTTAGCTTCCGGAAGAACTTTGGTAAGAAGATCAATCTGTTCTTTTACCGGTGTAAGGTCAGAAGTTCCTGTTACATTTCCACCCGGCGCATCGTTGCTTTCTACGAGCTGAGATCCTGCTGGGTCTGTTACTGCTGTTACGATGATAGGAATCTCATCGGTCTGTCCTGCTACTGCCTGCGCTGCAGGAGTCGCAATTGCAAGAATTAAGTTTGGCTGATCGTTTACCAGTGTGTTGGCAATTGTCTGGCATGCAGATTCATCTCCGGATGCATTCTGCTGATCTACGTCACATTTTAATCCTGCATCGTCTAATGCTTTCATAAATCCTTCGTTGGATGCATCTAAAGCATCATGCTGTACATACTGAATTACTCCGATTTTGTAACCGTCTTTTTTGGCTCCGCAACCTGCAAGTAACGCCATAGACATAACCATTGTCATTGCTACGGCAAGTGTTCTTTTCATCATATTTCTCTTCATGGTTTAATAACCCCCTTTTCGTACTAATTAGGAATATACATTAAATTCTTTGGCACGTCAATACTTTGGCGCGATAAAGTTTACTTTTTTCTTTATTCTTCGTATAATCCTAACTACCAATGTATTTATCAGGAGGGTTCCCTATGTTTCGTTTATGGGCCAAATTAGTAAAAGATAACCGCTATGTTCGGGATATTACAATTGAAAATGATTCTGCCACACTCAACCGTACGCGTAAAATATTTCAGGCACTCGATGATGTTTGTTATGAATTCGACTTATCCCGCCCCATCTGGTTGGAATCCAACATCGAAGAATTCAAGCGCCATGACAAAACCAGATTTCATCAGGATAACTTCATCGAAACCATTGATTTTGACTTTTTAGAAATTCACGTCATTGAAGAAGACTAGCAATTCATCTGTTCTGCTCCGGCCTTTGCCCGCCCCCTTCGACGGCCAAACAGACTTTTTGCCTGCTTTGGCTTCTTTTTCTTTCCTGGTGTAGCTTCATTTCTCTCCCTTGCTACCGCCTCTTGTTTTTCTCTTAACACCTGTCGGATTGACTCATCAATTCTCCGGTAATGGTCTTCCTCCCGTTCCAGTTTTTCTCGTTCCAGATAATTGATTTCCTTTACCACCTTCTCTGAAACCTGCTCGCCTACCCGGCTTCCCAATACATCACTTTCCCCCAAAAGAGCTTCACTCACAATTTCTCTCATTATCTTTTTAAATTCCTCCAATCGCTCTTCACTGCCACTTTTATGCACCGATGCTCTCCCGGTAATGATTGGCTGCTTTTCAAATTCCAACGCTTCCAATGACTTTTTCTCTCCTAGGCAGGTTTTGATTGTACTAAGCATAAACCCCTCATCACGTAATTTCTTTATTTGCTTCATCAGCGCAATATCGTCTCTTGTATAGAAGCGGTGCCCCAGCTCATTTCTTCCAATGCGCAATTCCAATTCCTCTTCCCAGTGCCTGAGTACGTGTGTCTCAGTCCCCACCTGCTTTGCTGCATCTGATATTATGTATCTCTCTGTACTCATTTTTCTCCTCCATTTCTAAGGTTTCACCTCATCTTCATATGATTTTCGTTAATTTCATCATAATACGGAAAATTTCGCTCATCAATTTCTTCTCATCGATTTCTTTTTCCCTTATTCGTCAATTCTTTTCTAACCCTTGTATTTTTCACGGATTTGAAATATAGTTATTGCATTACAGCAAATATTAAACGGAGGATTTTCATGGAATTATCAAAATATAAAAAAATAACCATCACGAATCTGATTGTGCTGGTTAATATCATTGTCTTTATTATTACGGACCGCTTTTCTATCCTAAGCGAGGATCCCGAATGGTTGCTTCGTTTTGGTGCAATGGAGGTTTCCCATATTATCGATTCCCATGAATACTATCGCCTGTTCACAGCCAACTTTCTTCACTTTGGAATCGAACATCTGGGTTCCAATATGGTTTTACTTTTCCTTATCGGCAATCTGATTGAGGAATCCGTTGGCAAAATCCGATTTTCACTCATTTACATCATAGGCGGAATTCTTGCGAATATACCTTCATTAGTCTATAATATGATTGATGCGCAGGAGGTCGTTAGCGCAGGTGCAAGCGGGGCAATCTTTGCTCTTTGCGGTGCTTTGTTTTGGATTACACTACGCTATCCAAACTTGCAAAAAGAAGTTACACTTCCAAGGGTAATTATCTTTTCCTTTTTATCGCTTGCCAGCGGATTCTATACGGAAGGGATTGACAATTTTGCACACCTTGGTGGTTTTGTCTTTGGTTTTATACTGGCTATGATTCTGATTCACCCAAAGAACTATAGAAAGGGGAAGGCGGTCTATGATGAGAATTAATATTTATTACGGGGGACGCGGATTGATTGATGATCCGACGATTTACGTTACCAATAAGATAATCGAGGTTTTGGATGAATTGCGCGTTGAGACCAAACGTTATAATCTCTTTGAAGAGAAAAACGGTCTGTCTCTGCTTCCTAAAACCCTTAAGGAATGTGACGCCGTTATCCTTGCCGCTTCGGTCGAGTGGCTTGGCATTGGCGGTTTACTGACGCAGTTTCTTGATTGTTGCTGGCTCTACGGCGACAAAGAGAAAATCAGCCAGCTCTATATGATGCCGGTTGTTATTTCCAGTACGTATGGCGAACGCGATGCGGAGTTTACCCTAACCAAAGCCTGGGATACCCTCGGTGGCATCCCGTTAAGCGGAATCTCTGCTTATGTGGATAACTATGTGGATTTTGAGACTAACCCAAACTATACACTACTGATTGAGAAGAAGGCGGAGGCACTTTACCGCTCGGTAAGTCAGAAGACCAAATCTTTCCCTACCAGTACAACAGCGATTAAAGATACCGTAAACAAAACATCTTCCCTCAACCTGACTCCCCAGGAGAGCGAGCAGTTATCTGTTTACGTTTCCGATGACAAATATGTTAAGAAGCAGAAAGAGGATATCGAGGAGCTGGCTCATTTATTCAAAGAAATGCTTGGAAGTTCCGCTGAGAACGAAAAAGAAGAGTTTATCTATGATCTAAAGAAGAAATTTCATCCGATGGATGACTTCAAAGCCTGCTATGCGTTCCAGATTTCTGATACAAACCGGACTCTGGTTGTCGATGTGAATGGCGCCAATCTGAATTGTTACTACGGACAGGCAGAGAACGCAGATGTAAATGCGAAGGCGACACATGAAATTATGAACAATATCGTGCAGGGGCGTATGACTTTCCAGAGAGCCTTTATGAGCGGGGCTGTTACGGTAAAAGGTAACTTCAAAACGATACGTTCCTTCGATACTATATTTACAGACTAATTATTAGGAGGTTTACTATGAAAGATTCAAATTGTATTTTCTGCAAAATTGCAAATGGCGAGATTCCTTCCCGCACGCTTTATGAGGATGAGGATTTTCGTGTAATTATGGACATTAATCCGGCGTCGAAAGGGCACGCTATTATCCTTCCAAAGGAACATGCTGCCAATCTGTATGAGTTAAGCGATGAATATGCCTCTAAGATTTTTAAGGTTGCCAAGAAAGTCGGTTCGGCTATGGTTGAAGTTCTTGGATGTGACGGTTTAAATGTTCTTCAAAACAACGGAGAGGCTGCCGGACAAACGGTGTTCCATCTTCATGTTCACCTGATTCCTCGCTACAAAGACGATTGTGTGTCTATCGGCTGGAAACCGGGAGAGGCAGATGACACATTCCTTGATTCGTTTGTAACAAAAGTCCAAAACATTCTTTAGTTTTTTGTTATTTTACACAAAATTTTAAAAAATGTGATTTACAAAAAAGAAACGGTTGCTTTTCGTCAACCATCATGATACAATATATCTGTAAATATGATAATTATGTGCACACGCGTAACTTTTGCATTTCCTCTCTCTTATACGAATGTGCCATGATTATAAACAAAAAAGAGAATTTTTCAATTCTCTTTTTTTATATTTATGGAGGAAAATAGACGTAGCAAGATAACGATATCGTCTATTTTCTTCCATACACTTCACTTAAGTTTCTCAGTTTCTTTATAATTCCTTCGTGAAATGCTCCCTGTTCCATTCTCCACGTCCAGTTCTTTCCGAGTGTAGATGGTTCATTCATTCGCGCTTCTCCACCCAGACACAACACATCCTGTACCTGTGCAATTACCATTTGCGCGATGCTTGCATATGAAACTCGCAAAATCCCATCCGCTATTTTTTCCGGCTCGTGAATGTTGATATATTCCATCAGATAATTTCTTGTATGCTCCGGCATGTTCTCAAACAGATTTACAAGCGTATCATTGTCGTGTGTTCCTCCGTAAACCACACAATTTGCATCTTTATAATTATGTGGCAGATACTCATTGTCCGGACCGCTGTCAAATGCAAACGACAAAACTTTCATTCCCGGCCATCCGGTCTCCTTAAGAAGTTCGCGCACTTCCGGTACAATCACACCCAAATCCTCCGCAATGATTGCACTATCTCCTATTGCGCGGTTGATTACATCACACAATTCTCTACCCGGGCCTTTCACATATTCGCCCTCTCTGGCGGTCGCTGCCTGTGCCGGTATTTTATAATAACGAATGATTCCTATAAAATGATCGATTCGTATTACGTCATAAAGTTTGCTGTTTGCTCGCATTCTTTCGTACCACCAGCTATAGTTGTCCTGCTTCATTGCGTCCCAATCATAGAGTGGATTGCCCCAGCGTTGTCCGGTCTCAGAAAACATATCCGGCGGAACTCCC
Source organism: Lachnospiraceae bacterium (assembly GCA_024698865.1). GTDB lineage: Bacteria > Bacillota > Clostridia > Lachnospirales > Lachnospiraceae > JAILQS01. The sequence goes on from JAILQS010000109.1 coordinate 7,217, forward strand.
GCTACGCACGTTGGTCTGCGTTTTTCATCCAATATAAACAGTTTCGGATGTGCCCACAAATCCGCGCTATCCATTGCCACATACAACGGAATATCGCCTACGATTCCTATATTTCTCTCCTTCGCATAACTTCGTAACCGGTTCCACTGCTCATAGAATTTATACTGGCAAAAAGCGTAGAACTCCATATCATCTTTTAACTGCTCTTTATATTTTTCTACCGCTTCCGGCTCTCTCATACGAATATCTTCATCCCACTCCTGCCACTCGCGGTTGTCAAAATGATTCTTTAACGCCATATAAAGACAGTAATCCTCTAACCAGTATTTACTGTCTTCCAAAAAGTTTTTATAGTTCTCTTCTTCTTTAAAATGACTTGCCTCTTTCGCTTTACGAAGCACGCGAAATCGGTTCTGGAACAGCAGGGAATAATCGATCCGTCCCGGGTCGCTTCCCCAGTCCACTTCAGAAAGTTCTTCTCTATTCAAAAGCCCCTCTTCTAAAAGTGTCTCCAGGTCTATAAAATACGGATTGCCCGCAAAAGCTGATAAGGACTGATACGGACTGTCTCCATAACTCGTCGGTCCCATCGGCAACACCTGCCAATATGTCTGTCCTGCTGCAACCAGTGCATCCACCCATCGATAGGCCTCTTTTCCAAACGTACCGATACCGTACGGTGACGGCAAACTGCTTACCGGCATAAGAATTCCTGCACTTCTCTTTTTTGCTTCCATAGATTATCCTCCCTGATACTCGTGTCCCTTCCGACACTGCTGCATACTCCATTGTCCGACATCAACCGTTATGCCTTAAATCCTCTGGAGGCTTCATTTACATTTACAAATACCTCATTTAAAGATTTTCTGCTATAGGTAAGTCCGGCATAGAGTTTCTGTGTATTTTTCATAACAGGTCCGCTTTCATCCTGCTTTGCAACCTGTTCAAAACTACTTTTCAGTCTCTCCATAATGCTGATTACCCGGTTTAATTTATCTTCTTCCAGTTTTGGCGAAACAGCAGAGGTTCCCTTTACGAAAGCCTCTGCTATCATTCTTCCACAATACTCGTATATTTGAAATAATTCTTTGGAAATATCGTATTGCATATCCAGCGCGCCTATCTTCTCGTTAATCAAAAGCTTTCCACGATTCAGTTCTTTTTGAAACGCTGCAATATCATTCTTATTATATGATACCATAGCATCCCGAATGCTTTCTATAATGATTTCAAATGTAATCACTACTAACTGAGATCGGCTCGCCTGTGTAATGCGTGCGCTATATTCCTGAAATTTCTTTGTATCCATATAAATCCTCCATGCAAAAGCACTTTGTAGTATTTACTACTGTAACAGAGAAAGAATCTGCTGTGGTCTTTCGTTTGCCTGCGAAAGCATGGAAACACCTGCCTGTGAAAGTACATTTCTCTGTGTATAATTGGTCATTTCTTCCGCCATATCGACGTCTTCGATTCGTGATAAGGATTCTGTCATATTTTCGGATGTTACATTTAAGTTTGCAATTGCATGTGTCAAACGATTCTCATACGCACCAAGTTTTGCACGAATAGAAGAAACCATATTGATTGCTTTATCCAATGAAGAAATCGCTTCTGCGGCTCCTCTGTCAGTATATACCTTAATGTTGTCCGTGCCAAGTGTCACCGGTGACACTTCCGGAATACTGATATCTACCGTCTGACCCTCATTTGCACCAATCTGAAGTATCATTGGGCCTGCGTCCAATACGGTAAGTGCAGCGTCTCCAGCCGGTGCTCCAAGTGTGATTTCCAGTTTCATTTCAAAACCGTCTCTATCGGTAATTGTAACCTTGTTCCCGTCTGCAATCCATGTTGCCGTATTATTGAAACCTTCGTAACCAAGCTCAATCTCGGCGTCAGCTCCGACGTATACATTGCTTTCCACGTCGGTAAGTCCAAGCACTCCCATCAAAGTTGTGTTGTCAGATACAATCTGGATAAACTTTGAAGAACCTGCTTCACTGCTTGTAAATGTAAAATAGGAATCAGTTCCGGACTCCCCTATTCCAAGATCAATACCTACCATTTCGCACGTATCGCGAAGTTTCTCCACAACCTGCGCCATAGAATCATTTTTCTCGATGGCAACGTCTACACCATTGATATTTACTATACCCGCCTGCTCTTCGGTAATATAGTCAAAGCTTACCGTATTGCCTTCTGCATAGGCACATTCTCCGTTGAAGCTTACGTTAATGTCGTATGAGTTGCTGTCTACACTGTCGCTTAAGGAAATGATTTTAACCAGTGTATTATCGGAAAATGTTTTTCTATCTACATCACCGTTCAAAAGAGTTTTCGTGTTGAACTCTGTATCTGTGGAAATACGCTGAATCTCCTGGTTCAACTGCATAATCTCTTTCTGAATCGCTTCTCTGTCATCGTTTGTATTGGTGCCGTTGGCTGCTTCTACGGAAAGTTCTCTCATTCTCTGAAGCATTGCTTCTACTTCAGATAACGCACCTTCTGCTGTCTGAATAACGGAGATACCATCCGATGCATTTCTGGATGCCTGATTCAGTCCGGCAATCTGAGTTTTCATTTTCTGTGAAATTGCCATTCCTGCTGCATCGTCTGCTGCCTTATTAATACGATATCCGGAAGAAAGTCTTTCTAAACTTACATCCAACGCACTCTGTGTATTTTTCAAATGTCTATTTGCTATTAATGCTGAAATATTACTATTAATCTTCATATTGGCCTCTTTTCTCTAACCTGTCACCAACTGTGACGCCGTCAGTATCTGTTCTTTAATTATATCGGCAACTTCGACCAAAATCCTTAGTACAATTTATGCTTCGTTGCTTCTGATATTTTCTACGACCAGCTTCGCCACCTGGTATAAAACCTTTGTAGATGTGGCATTTTCGCCTCTTTCCAGTGCCGGCTGATAGTGTTCAAGGCCTCTTTGATCCGTTGCAATATTGATTTGACGAACGTCAAGTCCCAAGGCTTTGAAACCATCCTCCAACTGTGCATTTTTCTGCGTAAGATAATTTTTACCGTCTACATTTTCACATAAGATAAATCCTTTTATCACCTGTTCTTTTACGGTAAATTCACACTGTACTTTCCCATAAGCGGAAGAATCTACGGTTATAGCTACTTTTCCGGTTTCACCGGTTCCGCTGACAATGGTTAGACCAACGTTGGTTATCGTCGCTCCTGTAACCATCGGGATTTCGTAGTGCTCACTTTTGCTGAGTCGGTTCGCCAAACGAATTCCATTTCTTAATAGCGATATCTCATTTACCTGTTCTGACTGATTGTCCACTTGATTCTCGTATTCCCGATCCAACACCTCCTCAAGTCTGTCTGTCATCACATCATATTGTTCTTTTAAGGCGTCAGCATCTTCCAGCGCATCCAGCAGACCGCTTGAAAATGCAGCCATTTCTTCACTGTTTCCCTGTGCCTCCATCTTCTGATAGAATTCCTTGAATAAACTTCTGTCCCCGGTAAAAAAGGCTTCTGCCACCTCAAGGTTTGCTACCGTAACCGCACTGTTATGCGCTTCCAAAAAGCTTTCTGCCTCTTTTGCCGTCTCCATAATTCCGGTAATATCTTTAAGCATCTCTCTCGCATAGGCAAGCTCCCCTTCATTGTGCTGTTGCTCAGCCTCTACCGATGCCATAAATGCTTCTTTCATTTTTTCCAGCGTAATATCCATAAGACCGGACATACCTTCTTCCGTTACCGCAGCAAGTCGCTGTGGAGAAATCTCCTCCAGAACCTGAGAAGCCAGTCTCTTGCCATAGGCTAATTTATCCGGATGTATTGCGGCATATATCTGATCCGTGATAGTTTCTCTCTTAAATGTCAAACTCGTCAGTCCGCCAAAATCATCATCTACATTTTGATCGATTCCGCTACCACGCATGGTTCGAACCGCTGACAACAGGTTCTTAAGTGTCAGCTCTTCCCCCGCGCCTACAACTGCTCCAATTGCAGCTCCGTCTGTTTTTACCACGTTGTTAAGCAAACGATAGATTCCAATGTAACTCTTTCGCTCGGCCTCTGTAAGTGCCCCCTGCTTATCGAGTTTCCATAGATACTTACTGTACTTTTCTTCCTCTGAAATACCAATCTCTTCTTTGATGGCACTAATCTGACTCTCCAGCTGTTCCATTGTCATATGAAGCGGATCGATATCTCTTTTTATAAGTTCCAAGGTCACAGACGGCTGTAAATCGTCAAGAATCTGATTAACCTGTGCATCATATTCTTTCATGGAAGTGATGTTCTCCTCGGTAATTTCCATCGAATTATATCCTAAAATACGAACTGCCCTACGGTTACTGTCGGTAAGCTCCATGCCGTTAAGTTCCAACAGACTGTCCACGTTTTGGAATGCCTTTTTGATGGAATCTCCCATGTCTTTTCTAGGTGCCGTTCCAAGCGCTTCGTAGGTTTCTTCCGCACGTTGATAGCTTGCCTTTCGATTCTGTCCTTCCTGATGCAAAGACTGCAGGCTTTCCATGGATTTATTTCCAAGCGTACTTCCAAGAATCGCTGCCGGTGCCTGATATAATTCGCGCACCACTTCCGTCGTGTTACGAAGGAGTGTAACTTTATCTACGCTTGCGGTCTGTCCGGCTTCTGCCAGAAGATTTCTATAGTATTCATTCTCTGTTTCTCTTAACGCTTCTACTACCCTTTCAATCCCTGCCGTATCAAATTCAATTCCTTTTGCTGCCATCTTCTGCGCAGTTTCCACCGTCATACGAAGGCGGATTTCTTCCAACTGTCTCTTTGCTGTCACCACTGCGATATCAATCTGAATTTCTGTTACCGTCGTAATCTGCTGTGTATAAACCGGCTGGGTAGCTGCCGTTTCCAATGTGTTCAGACTAATAACGCTTCCGATATTATTTTCTGTAATCCCCGGACCCTGTCCTTCCCCATTTGCAACCGCTTCCGCCTGTTCACTGATCACATTCAAAACCGCTGTTTCTACTGCGTCGTCAGAAATCTGTGCAAATCTTCTTACGACGTCCTGTGCCACCTTTTCCTCTCTTATGTCGAGATTTGCCTCATCCGGCTTTTTGCCTTCCTGCATTGCCGTCATGATTTTATCTAATACCAGTTCTTCTGAATTTTCCTCCAAAAGAAGTTCGATGCTGTTTAATCTGTCATAGCTTTCCTTGGATACCGGAATATCATTTTCAATCATCCAAAGGCCCTGCTCTTTGGTTTCCTCTGTTACCGCGTAGCCTGCCTCTTTGATGATGTCGCTTAACTGCTGCTCCAGCTCTGCCTTGATTTCACTGTTTAACGGTTTTTTTGCTCCGGTTCCGGCATATAAACTGTGATAAATGTTTTGTACCGTCAACTCGGACTCGTTTTTAATTAAGTACGCCTTTGACGCATCGTTAAGCTTTGGTATCATTTGATGAATACCTGCCGCCTGTGCCACAAGTTTAATATTGGTTTCCGTTACCGGCAAATCCGCTTTCGCAAGTTTTTTCGCAAGCTTTTTATCTACACTTCCACCTAATTTATTGGAAATTGCAATCACTTCGGTCTCTTCTCTGGTTTCCAGTTTGGTTTCGATTCGTCTGTCCACATTATCCTGTACAAATTCTTTATTCTCTTTGATTCGGTCCAGTGTCCGTTTCAGACGGTCCGCCTCAAAACTCTCTATAGAGACACCTTCCTCTGTAATTTTTTGATAATCTTCTTCCGTAATACGATCTGTCTGTTCCTTCAAATCTTCTGAATTATCTTTCCCGGCAGGCATATTACTCTTAACCATATCGATAAAATCCTGTGCAGAGCCGTCCACAACCGTACAACTGATAATTCCCTGCTTCGCCGTAAGGGTGCTGTCTTCGCTATGTGAACTTTTTCCCGGTGTCACTTCCCGAAGTGCAAGCCCTTTTTCAGAAGCGCTTTCCACCTGAAACTCTCTTTCTTCTCCCAGTCTCGGACTCTTAAGTGATTCTTTCGGTACATTTACATCCATTCCGTTAAAATTAAGCGTAATTTTATCTGTAATGGACGTAATCACTCCCTTGATCGTCTGCCCGGTCTGTGCCAGTTTTTTAAAGCGGTCCAGATCATTTATAACACCCTGCTCTTTTGTTTTATTTACGTTTGAAAAATAGTTGTTACTGTTTATATTAACTGTCATGGCGGTTCCCCTTTTCTATGTGCTGTCTTCGTGGTTGCCAGATCATTTCAATAAAATTCTGGATTTTCTGTACTCTATATTTCGGCAAAAAAAAGCCCTGACTTAAGAGTCAGAGCTGTGTTTCTTTGTATTGGCAATTGCTAATGCACCCGGTCCGATGTGACAGGATACGCTCAAGGATAATTTATCAACATATATTTTGCGATTTGGATAAATCTTTTGTAATTCTTCTTTCAGTTCCATCGCAGCTTCTTCATTTTGCGTGTGCGCAATCTGTAAGTTGTACTCGCCGTCCTGTGTATCTTTCTCGATGGCTTCCATCATAATGGCTTTCGCCTGCTTCACGGTACGCGCTTTTGCAAACGCATCTAACTTTTCTCCACGAATCTGCAATACCGGTTTGATACGAAGCAGTGTTCCAAGCGCTGCTGCCGCCGGTGTCACACGTCCACCTTTTTTGAGGTATTTGAGGGTGTCCACCATAATGTAAATACTGGAGTCAAACTTCGTTTTTTCCAGAAATTCTTTGATTTCTTTGGCATTTTTGCCCTGCTTTGCAAGCTCCATACCTTCTATTACGGACTCTCTTTGTGTAACGGAAATACGCTGGTTATTTACCACCTGTACTCTTCCATCGTATTCTTCTGCAAGTACTTTCGCGGTAGAGCAGGAACTGCTTAATCCGCTCGACATAGGGATATGTACAATCTCGTCGTAATCTTCAAGAATGTCTTCCCACATTTTCATAATCGTCTCGGGCGTTGGCTGAGATGTGAAAATCTCTGCTTCATTCTCCAGCATTTTATAAAATTCCTCTGTTGTAAGATTGATGCCTTCAAAGTATTCTTCTCCATTGATGGTGAAGGGCATCGGCACAACAAAAATTCCTAATTCATCTGCCTGTTCCTGGGTAATCCCGGAGTTACTGTCTGTTACAAATGCAATTTTACTCACTGTTTTATACTCCATTTCTAAATCTGATTCTACTGTGATTTACATCTTCTAAATGAATTCTAATGCATTTTACCACATCAAATTTAGTGTAACAAACCTTGTAACGTAGTCTTTAAAACCTTATGTTCCCGATTTCAAATCATTCTGTATAATTGTAACGAAATGCTACAACGGAAAGCGGCGGCAAATCAAAGCTTACGGAATAATCTCTTCCAAGACACGGAATCTGCTCGGCTGTCAGCTTATTTACCGCGCGTCCACCGCCACCAAATTTCACATCATCGGAATTCAGTATCGGCGTGTACGCACCTTTGCATGGAACACCGACACGATAGTTTTCTACCATTACCGGCGTGAAATTACATACAAACATCAACTGCTGTTTTGCCGTAGAGCCTCTTCGGATAAAGGCAACGATGCTTCTTTCATTGTCATCGCAGCTTAACCATTCAAACCCGATGTTCTCGGTATCGTTATAATAGAACGCGTCGTATTTGGCATACAGCGCATTCAGCTGTTTTACAAAGTCCTGCATCTTCTTGTTGGCATCTTCCTCTAACAGATTCCAATCCAAAGATCTTGCCTCGCTCCACTCTCTCCACTGTGCAAACTCCTGTCCCATGAACAGTAATTTTTTGCCCGGATGACCATACATAAATCCATAGGCAAGTCTCAGGTTTGCAAATTTATCTTCATAATAGCCCGGCATTTTATTAATCAGAGAGCCTTTCATATGTACCACTTCATCATGCGATAACGCCTGTATGAAATTCTCGCTGTACGCGTACATCATACTGAATACCAGTTTGTTATGATTGAAGGAACGAAAATATGGATCTAATTTCATATACTCCAGAAAATCATTCATCCAACCCATATTCCATTTAAAGTGGAAACCAAGTCCTCCATCTTTTGCTGCTTTCGATACCATCGGCCACGCCGTGGATTCTTCCGCAATCAAAAGGGCAGCAGGATTTCTTTCTTCGAGAATGGAACTCATATGTTTCAAGAACTCGATTACTTCAAGGTTCTCCGTTCCGCCATCTTTATTCGGAATCCACTGTCCGTCCTCTTTGCCGTAATCAAGATACAGCATGGATGCCACTGCATCTACACGTAGACCATCTATGTGGAATTTCTCTATCCAGTAAAGTGCATTTGCAATCAGGAAGTTTGCCACTTCTTTTTTTTCATAATTGAAAATCAATGTTCCCCAATGTGGATGCTCCCCTTTTCTCGGATCCGGGTACTCGTAAAGCGGCTGTCCGTCAAATCTCGCCAATCCATGCTCATCCTTTGGAAAATGTGCCGGTACCCAGTCTAAGATAACACCGATTTTATTTTTGTGCATGTAATTGATAAAATACATAAAATCTTCCGGCGTACCGTATCGACTGGTCGGGGCATAATATCCGGTCACCTGGTATCCCCAGGAGCCGTCAAACGGATGCTCCAGTATCCCCATCAGCTCCACATGGGTATAGCCCATTTCCTTAACGTAGGATGCAAGTTCCTCTGCCAGCTCTCTATAATTATAAAAACCATCTTCCGTTCCGTCGTCTTTTTTCTTCCAGGAACCCGGATGCACCTCGTAGATTGCCATCGGCTGTCTCTTCCAAAGTTCCCGATTCTTCTTATCCCGGCTTAGACGATATCTTCCGTCCGACCATTTAAATTTGTTGATATCAGCTACAACAGACGCAGTACTCGGTCTTACCTCTGCACTGTTCGCATACGGATCTGCCTTGTATAATTCTTTTTCATCTCTGGTGTGAATCAGATATTTATATGTGGCACCTTCCACAACTCCCGGAATAAACAATTCATAAATACCGGAAACCTCGAGCTGTCGCATCGGATGAAGTCTTCCGTCCCACATGTTAAAATCTCCAACAACCGATACACTTCTTGCATTCGGCGCCCAGACCGCAAAAAGCGTTCCTTCCACACCGTCAATTTTCATCGGGTGCGCTCCAAGCTTCTCGTAAATCTGATAGTGATTGCCTGCTGCAAATAAATGTCGGTCCAGTTCGCCAATCTGTGGTTTGAAACAATACGGATCTTTCATCTCTACAACATCATTTTCTCCGTATACCACACGAACATTATAATTACTATATGTGCTTCCGGTCACCCACGCGCCGAACAGTCCTTCTTCCGTTAACTTAAGCAATTCCAGGCTATTCTCCCCTTTGGCATCCGTTATGTATACCGTCCACGCACAAGGTCGATACACCAGTATCACCTGTGCACGACCAACCCGGTGCAAGCCAAGCAACGCGTGCGGATTGTTATTCTTTTTGCAAATCAATTCGTTATACTGAATATCATTGATCCACTCCATTATTTTGTTACGTTCTTTTTCTCTGCTATTACCCATACTTCTTCCCCTTTTCTGTCTGCCAGTCTCTTTTGGTCTGCTTCCTGGCAGTTTATGTTCTTTTCTAATTCATAACTTTATTTAGCGCAAAATTCCTATCAACTTTCCGCTGTTTGCAGGAATCTCCATCTCCAGACAACCGTCTTTGATTTCATATGCATCCTGCGTCAGCAAATCCGTTGCCTGATTACAACCGTGGCACTCGGTATGTTCCAGCGAAACTCTCACTGTCGCCGGCACATCGTCATTATTCAAAACTGTGATGGTAGCCTGTCTCTCTACAAATCTCCCAAACACAAACTGACGATTGGTAAGCAGCATTTCCTGATAGCGACCTTCGTTAAGTTCTATGCGCTCCTTCTTTAGCTGCCCCAGTTTCTTAATGAGTTGATAGACACGTCCGCGAAGACTGCCTTCACCTCTTGCCATCTGCTCCGGTGTTACCTCTTCGCAAATCGGACTGAGCTTTGGCAGCTCCAATCTCGGTCTTAGACTGTCATCCGAACCCGCCTGCTTCTCACCTTCCACCATAAACTCCGAACCGTAATACACAGACGGGATACCCGGCAATGTGTACGCAAGCATATAAACCAGCGGCAAATGCTCCTTATTATTTACTTTATTATAAATCCTTGCCACGTCATGATTGTCCACAAAGGTATATAATTTTCTTCCCCTGCAAATATCTAAAAGGCGCTTTACGTTATGCGCAATTTCAAAATAATTATGGTCGTTATGACCGGAAAACAACGCTTTATGTAACTCATAGTTCGTACAGCAATGGAGCATTTCATCATTTACCCAACGACTGTAATCCCCGTGAATGACTTCGCCCATGAGCCAAAAATCCTCTTTTTGTCCATTGCAAAAACTCCGCAGCTCCTTCATAAACATAAAATCCATAACATCCGCCGCATCCAGCCGGATGCCATCAATATCAAATTCACGAATCCAGAATGCCACAACGTCCAGTAAATACTGCTTTACTTCCGGGTTTTGCAAATTAAGTTTGGCAAGCAAATTATATCCGCCCCAGTTTTCATAGGAAAATCCGTCGTTATATTCGTTGTTTCCGTAAAAGTTTACATTACAATACCAGTCTTTGTAGCGCGAATTTTCCCGGTTTTCTTTGATGTCCCGGAAAGCAAAAAATTCACGCCCGGTGTGATTAAACACTCCATCCACAATTACGCGGATACCGTTTGCATGACAATACCTTACGTACTCTGCAAATTCCCCGTTCGTCCCGATTCGTCGGTCTACCTTCCGATAATCCGTTGTTTCATATCCGTGACCTACAGATTCAAACAACGGACCAATGTATATTGCGGTAAATCCGCTTTCTTTGATATGTTCGACCCAACCTTTCAGCTCCTCAAAGCCATGGGTGCCCAACTGCGCATCGTACTCACAATTTAATTTTGGAGCACCAATCAGCCCCAACGGATATATGTGATAGAATACGGCATTATCGTACCATGTGCCCATTCCTCTTCCTCCAATGTGTTACTCATTTCTATCTTTCTTTAGGCGATCTTTTACTTCAACGCAAAGCTCTGTCCTTCTCTTTGAATCTCTGACACTTTGTCTTTATACGCTTTTGCGCCTTCCCGACACTTAAACTTTTGGATGATCTCGTATTTTCCCCAGAAATGCATCGGAAATGCCCATCTGCATGCGACATTTCTCAAAAAATAATCCATACCATACCAATATGCATCCTGCAATCTTGGATCTAACGGCACAAAGGCAATGTCTATCGTTTCTTCACGCAATTTAAGAATCTCGTTTTGGTAGTCCTTTGCCATCTGCCGATTGTATTCCTCTGTCTCGCCTTCCCAGTGCCACCAGTTCAAATCTCCCGCATGGTATATCGTGCCCTCCTCCGTCTTCACCAAAAACGCTACGCCTTCATCGGTAGAGCGCAGTGTCCGAATGTGGAAAGTACTTGCACATATACCCTCGCCCGGATTATATTGCTCATCCGGTTTGACGTATAGAATCTTATCCCATGCCTCCTCCGGCACACCGACCCTTTTCATATATTTTTCATTCATATGTGTATCCTTCGACAATACAAAAGTAATCTGCGGATGCCTTCTGGCAAGGCTGAAAACAGCTTTATTAAAATGATCTGCATGCTTGTGACTGACGAACACATACAAAGGCTTCTTATCGTTTATTTCCGGAAGCTCTCCCTGATAATAATCAAAGAGTAACTGGCATTTCTCCATTTCCACGAAAAAACCACTGTGTCCAATATACGTTACCTTAGTCAAATTTTAATCCTTTCAACAAGTCACCAAGGCCTGTTGTAGCCTCTTCGCCTGATAAATACTCTTCGCTTGCTTCCTCAACATCTTCATAAACCGGCTCATTTTCCAACGGTCTCTCTTCTGCTGCCTTAATACTTAAGCTGATTTTCCCCTCTTTCACATCCAGGATTTTAACCTTAACTTCCTGTCCCTCTTTGATTACTTCGTTTGGTGACTTGATGTGCTTATAGGCAATCTGTGAAATGTGTACCAGTCCGGTAAGACCTTCGCCTATATTGACAAATGCTCCATACGGCTGTATTTTCTCAACAATACCTTTTGTGATAATACCTTTTTGTAATTTGGAAATCTTGCTGTTACGATCCGCCTCTGCCTGCTCTCTAGCGACTTCTTTTGCAGAAAGCACAAGCTGCTTCTTAGATTCATCCACAGTGATAATCACTGCTTCCACTGTCTTTCCACGCCATGCTTCCAGATCCTCCACATATGTAAGCGCTAATTGCGAAGCCGGAATGAAGCCTCGAATACCTTCTACAAATGCGGTCATTCCACTCTTCACTACCTCGGTCAATTTCACCTGAAGATGTGTTCTCTCGTCCATCATCTCCTTTAACTTGTCCCATGCCACAACGTCCGTTGCGCGTCTTGCGGAAAGAATCACATGTCCCTCTCCGTCATCCTCACTGATAACCATTGCCTTCATTACATCCTGCACGTGAATATCAGCTTTTATTGAGAACTGCGGATTATTGCTGAGTTCCTCAAGCGGAATGATTCCCTCTGCATAGCTGCCAAGATCTACGGTTGCTTCCGTGTCACCTACGCCAATTACGGTTACTGTAACAATATCTCCTTCTTTCAAACGTTTGAAGGAACGGGTGATTTCTTCCTCAAAATCCGCCATAGAAGGAATCTCCTCCTGCACCGTATCTGCTTTTGCTTCTTCTTTTGTTGTCTCAACTGCCGTCATCTCAACATCTTCTGCTTTCGTAACTTTATTTTCTTCTGACATATTGCCCTCCATTCCAAGCCCTAGGCTCTCTTTCCTTTTTTTATTTTCACTTTTTAAAAAGTAAAAAAGCCGCAAAAATCCATTCCATCTTTACGGCTTTCTCTTAACTACAATATATTATACATATGTAAAAGCAATACTCCTACCCCGCCTGCACAAAGCAGATTTACAACAATGGAAATGATAAGCGCTACCTTCATGCCGCGATTCTTCGCCTTAACATAAAGGAGAATCTCATCTAATTTCTTCACGGTTGCGTTGCGGTTCGCAGTATAATTCTTCTTGATAGGCTCAATAATAGTAGTGTCCAGCTTGCCAATCTCTTCGGTAATCTCTTTCTGTAACACTGCCATCTCATCTACTGCCTCTTTAATATAAGTCAAATCAAGTGCGACCTGAACTGCTGCCATCTGGTCTTCTTCCGTAGCAGATAAATCTTCTATCTTGCGCTGACACGCCTCTAAACAGTCTTTATATCCACTTAATAATTCCTTGCTTTCTTCTAATTCATTCTCAAAACTCATGATAACTCTCTGACTTCCTTCCAGTTCTTTTTTTGTATTCCCCTGACTTCTCCCTTTGTACAGAGCCTGTCGAAAACTGGATATTCCTTTCATAACTTTCATATGAATTGCCTCCATATCCTTCTCAACAAGAATAAACGTCCGAAATAATTATAACATTTATCCCAAAGCAGTGGCAACCCATTTTAGAAGAAAACACCGACTATTTGGTTGTTTGTAGCGCTTTTGTAGAACACTTAACCCTCTGCCAGGGTTCCATACATTTCATTTGGCACCCTGCGATACGGCTGGTCCAAAACGACTTCGTTTAATTCTTCGATTCCTTCCTGCGTATATTTCTGAATTTCATTATTCAGCGTCAGCATCTTCTTATCCAGATATGCTGCAATATCCGCACATTCTCTTAAGCCTTCACGAATCTCATCCGGGGCATTTCCCTCGAACTTATAATAAATCTTATGCTCAAGGCTTGCCCAGAAATCCATTGCAATCGTTCGAATCTGAATCTCGATCTTTGTGTCGATTACTTCGTTCGAAAGGAAAATCGGTATTGCAACTATCATATGATAACTCTTATACCCATTCGCCTTCGGGGACATTATGTAATCCTTTACTTTAAGCACCTTAACGTCATTTTGTTTGGCAATCGCATCTGCAATCTTGTAAATATCAGACGTAAACGAACAGACAATACGTATGCCTGCAATATCATTTACATATCGGACAATATTCTCCAGCGTAAGCGCCCGTCCCGAATGGCGTAACTTCTTTGCAATACTTTCTGATGACTTGATTCTTGACGTTACGTGCTCAATCGGATTATATCTGTGCGCCTGTTGAAACTCACTGTTTAATATCTCAATTTTGGTAGAAATCTCTTTTAAAGCGGCGTTGTAAAGAAGTAAGGTATGATTCCACTCCTCCGCCTGGTCATAAAACATTGGTAATTCCATAAACTATCCTTTCTCTCTCTGCCCTGTTATTTCGCATGTATTTTCTACAATGCATTATGCTCTGTAAATACATTACCCGGATAGTTTACCATAACTTTATGAACATTTTTTGTTCGCACTATAAATACTTTATAAACTCCATATTATTTTGAAATTGCATCGATAATTCCAAGTTCCTCCTGTGAAAACTGCATATTATCAAGCATCTTCACATTTTCAGTAATCTGTCCCGCCTTGGAAGCTCCAATAATTACACTCGTAATATCCGAATCCTTAAGTACCCATGCAAGTGCCATCTGCGCAAGACTTTGTCCTCTTTCTTTTGCAAGGCGGTTAAGCCCCTGAATCTGCTCCAGTCGTTCCACCGTTAATGCATCTTTCTTAAGGAATCGTCCATCCGTTGCGATGCGGCTGTCCTCCGGAATTCCTTTCAGATACTTGTCGGTAAGCAAGCCCTGTGCCAGCGGACTAAAGCAAATCATCCCGCTCCCCAGTTCTTTCGTCGCTTTCTTCACACCGTTTTCTTCTATCGTCCGGTCAAAAATAGAATATCTTGTCTGGTGAATTACAAATGGACACTTCAAATCCTTTAAAATCTGTACCGCCTCTTTCAGTTCAGGTACCGTATATCTGGAAAGTCCGGCATATAGTGCCTTTCCGCTTTTTACAGCGCTGTCCAGCGCCAGCATCGTCTCTTCCAACGGTGTCTCCGGATCCATTCTGTGATGATAAAAAATATCCACGTAATCAAGCTTCATTCTCTTAAGACTCTGATCCAGACTGGAAAGCAGATATTTGCGGCTTCCCCAGTCTCCATAAGGACCATCCCACATCGTATATCCCGCTTTCGTTGCAACAAGAATCTCATCACGGTACGCCTTTAGCTCGCCATTGATAATCTTTCCAAAGTTCGTTTCTGCACTTCCCGGTTCCGGCCCATAATTGTTGGCAAGGTCAAACATTGTGATTCCGCAATCGAAAGCGGTACAGCACATGTCTACCATATTCTCCATGGACGCATTCGTTCCAAAGTTGTGCCAGAGTCCAAGCGATAACGCAGGCAGCTTTAACCCGCTGTTTCCGCTCCTGTTATATTTCATCGTTTCATATCGTTTCGTATTTGCGCTATACATTATATCCACTCCTTATTTTCAAATATTTTATTTCCACCAACACCATGCAAATAGCATATGGCGTGGAAAGCAATCCCCATCGGATATCATTATAGCACTTACCAAGAGGCATTTCTATACAGGCCTGCTAACACTGCAAATACTTTAAGCGGTATTCAACATCGGCAAAATGGATCTGATCCGTCAGATTCAACTGTATTCTTTCATTGCACTTAAGCCGCTTTCCATTTACAAATGTTCCGTTTGTTGAATTCAAATCCACCAGATAAATTTCATTTTCGATTTTTTCAAGCTTGGCATGAAATCTGCTGACTGCACAGTTTTCAATCACACCATCCACACCGGACGGAAGTTTGCCGACAAAGAAAGGGAACTCTGCCAATAAGATTTTCTCATAGTTCTGATTCGACGGCTCCAGATAATAACCTTCCTCCTGTGCTCTTGCAAGCACTACCGTATCTGTGCCGCCATCTTTTGCAGTCTCAGCAGGCACAGCCCCAAATCCCGTTTTCTCCTCACGTTCAATCGCTCTTTCCTCTTCCTTCACCGGCAAATACTCCCTCCATCCGTCGGATATATCCGCGTCACTTTCCTCTTCCCGCGTAAACACAAACGGTATTTCTTCCGACTCGTCTACTATTTCATTTGCCGTCGGCAATCCAAGAATAAACCGAAACGCAATTAACTCCACTGCTCCCAGTGGCACCATCAAAAGAAAGATACGAATCAGACTTGCATAAAGCCCCCTGTTACTGAAAAGAATCCCCGTACGCGATACGAAATACGCAACCCCCACTCCCGCTGCCATTGTAAGTAGCATAAGAACGATTTTCATCGGCGTAACCGCTGCCTCTTCTTTTTTCTCTTCAAACGCCACGTCTTCCTTCAGTTGATGATCGATACGTCTTTTCCGGTTTCTATCCTCGTCCTTTTCCCCGGCATCCGTTTTTTCCTCCGATGCCGTTTCTTTTCTTCTTTTTCCATCGTGACATTCCTCGATATGATTTCTTAGCTGTGCAAATGAACACGTTCCTTCACTGCAGATTTTATTCACCCCGTATATGAGTATAATCGCCTCTTCGTCTTTATAATCTATCTTGTTCATCAGATACTCTGTCAGTTGTAATAACTGTTTTTGCATATCCTGCCCATATCCCGGCAAATAACAGATTCTTGTTTCAAAATTTGAAATTCCAAGATAAATGTATTCCGGATCCAATACAAAATCATCCTCACACAAAAGATATTCCTGTGCCTGTTCCAGCGTCGTCAGCACTCCACTTAGAATCCGGTAGGTCTGCTCCAGATTCAATTGCCCCCTTTCAAACAACCATTTAATCGCCTGTCTGGACGTAATGTCATAGTAATAATAATCTTTCTCATCTATTCTTCTGCGCTCTACTCGAAGCATTCCGTTAATCGGATTATTTATAATCATTCGGGCACAATAATCTTTTGCATTTTCATTTTCCTCAAATATCATATAATTCGTATATAAGTCTCTTTTATACTCCGGTCTGTTCATTTCTTTTCCACCTCTTTTGTTTCTACTTTCAAATTCTTATGCATCGTTTTTCTTCCTTTACTTTCAAGTCCTTCGTCGACGCGGAGAACCTCTTTCAAGACACTTACCATTCTTGCAAATTCGGCAGGATTGTCTACCTTGTATTTCTTTTTTAAATGGATTGTCTTCATTCTCAAAAACCTCGTTACTCCAAAATAATTCCATCGGACACTTCCTGTTACTTCGATGGTTCCGGAAAGCATCCCGACCTCAACCGTCGTTTTTGATATCTGTGTAAGAAACAACTTCTTTTGCCGTTCCTTTAATTGTTTTAATATCTGCATCCGTTCTGCCTCAAAGCTGGTTCCGATATGGTCGGTGGCATGACGCTTCGCAATTTTACGAAAATCGATTTCCCCGGTCTCAAAATCATACGGATGACTCACGTAAGATTCTGCTACATTACAACTTTCATTTACCGCCTCCCATAGTATCGTTTTGTCATGTAAATACAGTCCGACATAAATGACGCCAACCAGTATAAAAACCAATAACGGTACAATGAAAGATGCTTCCACGGTAAATTGTCCCTTAAGCACTCTACACACTCTCTTTTTGCGTCTGCTCATCACGTCTCATTCCCTTCTTTCCTATACCAAAACCGTCACGAACATCCCCAGATATCCGGCAAGTACCATTGGCAAAAACGGCAGCGTATCTTTTCCCTTTTTCTTTTTCCATAACATGCTGATTGCTCCCACAAGTGCAGCAAGGGCAAGACTGTATAACAATACGGCTAACGTCTTTTCTATTCCGGTTGCTGCCCCCAAAAAAGCAAACACTACACCATCTGCCAGCCCCACCTGTCCTTTGCTAAGCAGCGATATCACCATCAGTGCAACTCCCGGAAGCAGACCAATTCCTCTGCTCTCCCACGAAACTGTCAGCCACACCATTCCGGCAATTCCAATTCCTAATCCGCTTACGATTAACAACAACACCGGCAGCTCTTTTTTTCGCCAATCCCATACTGCCAGAATTCCAAGTATCATACTGATAAGAATCTCTCCTACATACATCTGTTTCTACTACTCCTCTATTGAATTATTCCTGCGTGCTACTTTCCTTTTGAACACCGGCTGCAGCTGTGACGGTTCCCTACTTTGGATAGCTCTATTTCCTGCACGGTCCTCTTAAGCCCGGAACAGTTTTTATCGCTGTGATACCGGTCTCCATCATCTGTAATATATAAAGTGTCCGCTCCTGATACCTCCCATCCCGGATGGCACCTTTCGCATGGTTTATACCTGCTTCCGTCATTACTTCGCAAATCACCCACCTCACCTCCGGTAACGGCGCGTGTACTTAGATTCAGATAGGTACACTCCCGACTGTAGTGGTATACACTTCCGGTTTCCGTAATAAATACAATGATATCTTCCTCTGCATCCTCTTTTGTCTGTGCAAGAGAATTCTCGCCAATAAATGCCCGGCCAATCATATGACCGGTAAACTTATTTCCACTTCGAAACAGCGGCATTACCGGTAGCTCAATGACGTACTCCGGAAGAATTTCTATGTTTTCTCCATCTTCTAAAAAAGTGGAGTCTATCGTATGAATTCCGTTACTTCCACCCTTGATGCAGGAATGGTTTAATCTATCCGCCTCCAACTTTTGACGTAAGTCCAGCGTACACCCCAGTTTCCCAAGAATTTTCTCTACAGAACCTTCCATCTTTACCTGC
Organism: Lachnospiraceae bacterium; assembly: GCA_024698865.1. GTDB lineage: Bacteria > Bacillota > Clostridia > Lachnospirales > Lachnospiraceae > JAILQS01. The sequence goes on from JAILQS010000109.1 coordinate 25,873, forward strand.
TTTGTTGTTAGCAAAAAGGCATACACGCCCAGTTCTTTATTTGATTCATAGGCTCCCTGATAAATGTATCCTCTCCAGAAAATCACCTGAAACAGATACAGCACAACCATCATCGCATAGAAGCAAATCGGCGTGATCAATGCTGCCTCCACTGTCAGAGAACCTTTCAGTTTCTTTTTGTTTTGTTTCATATTTTCACCTTTCGGAAGGTGCACCAGAATACCCTATCCTTTTGCATGAGATGTTTATCCTATACCGACCGGTATGTCATTTCTATAGGGGATAAACTGTGATAATTTTTTAAACGCACATATATTATATTTTTTGAAGATAGAGTGGGGCGGAGATCTCATTACCCCAAGAAGTGAATATCCCGTGCTAAGAAACGTGATATTTAGAACAAAAGGATAGAGATACTGCTACACCTTCCGATTTTTCAATAACATACACTTTCTCTGATTCTTAATTTGTTACCGGACAAATCTTTATGTATCATCTGATTTATAAACGGAAACTGTAAAAACTTCGCTTCATAAGGTTCTTCCAGCGATACGTTACAGCCAAAGATTCCATTTTTCATGCGAAAATCTTTCTCTCCCTGCTCACGCATATTCAACTCAATTAATCCTGCTGCCGAACCAAGCACTTTTTTCTTTGGTCTAAGACGCATAAACATAAGCAGATAATCCACATAAGTAAATCCCATATTGTTTCCCTTCCACAAACGCGCCTTATTTTTTAACATTGTTTTCGAAAAGGCAAACAGGTCACTATATTTCACCCGGAAATTAGACGCATTTTTCAGTACGTTCACCGAGTATCCGCTGACTAGTGCCCGTACATCCACCAGTGCCTCCGTCAGCCCCCAGGCAATCAGTATCAGCTGCTTCACTAACATTACCAACGGCTCAATTCCCGTAAATCCGACTACCGCCAACGCAGTTGCTTCCGCCTGTGCCTGTTTCGCGCTGTCTGTAAGCAAGTACCCATAATTACATAACATACGTATACAAAGCATTTTGGACAATACACTTCCCAACGCTTTTTCATCCGATTTGCAGCCACTCGCCATTGCCTCCAATTCATACATTAACACGGTCTGAGAAGTTTTTTCCTCGGTGTAATTTTTAAAATGATCTTTGTAATACTCCAGCATCAGATAATCATCCAGCATTTGCGCGACTGCAAGCTTGCCGGCTTTCGTATCTTCTACGATTCCCTCACAAAGCTCCTTTACCGCCGCCGCCATTTCCACAACATCGGACGTCTTCAAAAAATCCCCCGGACGCGTTTCATCTCCAACCTCTACATCTTCTCCGGATATTTGCGCCAGCGCCAGTTTCTTCACTTTCTTTTTGGATATTTCCTCTTTCGAAATCCCTACCAGTTCAAACAACGTACCATCAAACAGATTTTGCAGTGACTCCAGTGGGTTCTCCTTTTTTTCTTCGCCGTAGTTAAAACAAAGCCCCGAAACATCATATCCCTGTAAATATGTTTTTATGTCTTCTATCGCCGTAAGTGCATCTTGTTTACTACTTCCCTCAGACAGGATGTCGTTTGTCAGACGGTTGTCAATTTGATTCAGAATCGTTTCGTTTCTTTCTAATATGGCTTTCATTGACGCCGTATCCATACGTCCGCTTTTCTCCATATCCTTTCGTTGTTTTTCGTAAATATCGCCAGTGCTTTTATCCAACACCTCTTCATATTTTTGAATCTTCTTTTGTACACGCTTACTGTCTAACCGGAGCTTATCGTCCATTTGACCAATCACCTTTAACGCTTCTTCTATCGCACTCCTGGTGTCTTTGATTTCTTTTCTAAAATTGTCCGCACTTTTACTCACAGTTGGCGGTATCCCATCGGCAGCTTCCGGATTTGGCATTTCGCCGGTTCCGCTTCGCAATTTTTGTTCCATTTCTCTTAATGTTAGATACGGATTCCGATATCTTGACCTGTTCTTTTCAAATACCGACAACGAATCTATTCCTACTGCATCTGACGTAATCCGCCCGTCATTACTTGTTACGGGAACCGGACAGATTCTTTTGGCAAATGCCTGATTGGTACTTCTCTTATCACCAAAAAGCAGTCCCTTTTCATCTATCCGGATTCCTTCCACCAGTGCAATCACCTTTAGCTCCTCTTTTTCCATATTCTCCAGTTCCTTAAACGCTTGCATTTCTTCTCCGGTAATATCTGCACAGGCAATTGCCTTATTTAGCTCCTGCTCCACGGTATCCCTCTTTTGAAACAGTTTCGAAGGTTCCTTGTATTTCATATATTCGATTATTTCATTGGCAAGAAGGGCTCCCTGATAATCGGTAGCTCCTACCAGACCGGTAATCTTATGCTCACCACCAGAGTGATTTAACTCCAGATACTCTTTCATCGTTGCTCCTATAGTTTCCTTGGGGTGATTCCTGCCGTTTACCAAAAAAAGATGATATTCCTCCCAAAGCCTATTGTCGTATTTGCTAAGCGCTGCCTGTGCGGACAGATGAAGCCTCCTTTGTGCAAGATTCTTTTCATAGTGAATATTGGCGCCTTCGAGCAATGTTCCCAACAGCGCCAGCACGAGTAACATCGAAAAGGCAAAAAAGATGGAAATCACTCCGCTAAATGTCCTCTTAATCACCCATTATCCCCTCTGAATCTTCTGAAATGGCGTCAAATGCGCCACTGACAATATCACTAATCTGATTTTTGAAAATCAATACCAATGCAACCAAAACGACGAGTATCAAAATAATTTCAACAACGCCGATTCCATCTTCTTCCCTTAGGAATCTTCGGATTCCTATCGCATCCGCTAACCACATCTGTTTTATACTTTCTGTTACTTTCCTCATATTTACCTCCTTTTTTGCGTTCAATAGCTACCTTAGACTGATCATTGCCGGCAATACCAACATTGCCATAACCAGTATCAACATAATAATCATCGGAAACAAAAGTTTTGTGCCTGCCGTTTCTCCCTGTCTCTTTGCCTGTGCAAGCCTTTCGCTGAATGCATCCTTTGCTTCCTTCCCTATAATTTCTGAAAGGTACTTGTTTCCCTTTCGCAAATTCTGAACGAGCAACGTGCTGAATCGACTATATGTATTCAGGTGCAATCGCTCTCCAAACTTCTGATAGGCAATTCTTTCACTCACTCCGTTTTCTATTTCCTTTTGTGTAAAACTCATTTCTTCATAAAGATAACGTTTTTGCCCACCGTCTTTGCGTTTCCTGTCATAATCTTTGACAATACGATTCCAGGCGCCCTGGATTGTCATTCCTGCCCCCAGAAACAATTTCATCTTCTCCACCAATTCCGGATAATCCATCATTAGTTCCCGGTTTCTTTTCTCGTATGCCTTTATACGTTGCTGGTCCATTTCCCAAGCGGACGCCAGCAAAGCACCAATCAGCAACAGCATCAAAAGAGCTCCATAGCCCTGCCTTTTTTCCTGAAATACGACCGGGTATTCTCCAATACTCCCCGGCAATTCAAACATCCTGTTTTTTTGTGTGCGCGTGTCCGCCTCTTGTATTGCCTGTGTCAGTTCTTCCCGGTTTTTCTCCTCTTCCGTCTTTTCTTTCTGCACTATATGAAAAGAAAAATCCTTTTCTCTTTCATACTTTTTGGCATATCCCTTATACGATATAACCGCATGCACGGACACGCTTTCTCCACCTGCACTGATTTCATCCGTATGAATCTTTCCACTGTTGTCCAAAATTTTTTGGTTATTTGATGTATAGGATATTTTCAGCGGCATATTCGGAACGCGCTTTGGGAAATGCAGCGCCTGCGATACCGCGGAGAATGCCTCGTTTTCTCCCAGAATTGTCTCCTCCAGATACTCTTCTCCCTGCGAAAGTACCACTTCAATCTCTTCCTCCGTATACTCCCTGGCTTTAATTTCTACGGGTGTTTCTACTGTATTATCATTCCACGTTGCATCTACGGTGACCTCTTTGGAGGCTTCCCCTGCCTGCGGACGCTCCAGATATTTTCCTTCTTTTAGATTCCATTCCGGTCTTCCAAAAAAAGAATAAAGCAACAACAGGACTACACCTGCCATCATAAGACACATAACCACATCAATTTTCTTTGCAAGGTACGCAAAATAGACCTCTTTTTGTGTTTTCCGTTCTTTATTTTGCGGTTCCTCCAATGCGGAGAGTTTCATAGCAAGTTCCCCATCATAGAAATTCGACTTTACCAACCTGGTCGAAACAAGACGTTCTCCCAACGAAAGTATCCGCTTATCTTTTTTCCTTCTTTTTCTCCATTCCACACATCTACACCTCTATTCTTATAATTCTGTCCGACACCCAAATCGAGAAAAAATAAGCAAACAGACAGAATGTCATAACTGCTACACCAACTAGGTTTCCATACAACGGTTCCAAAAATCCCGGTGAAAATATTCTCATGTATAAAACAATTCCCGGTGGCATAAAATTCATCACGCCTGCTTCCAGCTTCTTCTCGGCAAGCAATGTCTCAATCTCTCTTTGTATCTGTATTTTTTCGCGGATATTGGCATTGGTCGAGCGAATAATTTCTACCATATCTCCTCCGGTTCTCTTCGCCACTACAAGCACCTCCGTAAAGGTTTTGATATCCTCCAACCCGCTCCTTTTCGCCAGGGAATATAGTGCATCTTCTACGGCAACCTGATTCTCCAATTGAAAAATAATCGCCTTGAACTCTAAGATAATATCCTCTTTTTCACCGTAAAGAATCTCGAGATCCCTCAACGCCTCCCTGAAACTGCTTTCTAAAGAATATCCGGTTCCAAGTGCTGCAAGGATTCCTTCCATACCGTCAATAAATCCCCGCAACAACTTCTTTTTTCTTTCCTCCAGCAGCCGTTTGTTCTTTCTTTGCACAAAAAATGCCATCCCAAGAAACCCGGGAAATACGACAAATACACTGTCATAAAACAAATACAATAAGCAAACGCTTAGACCATATCCAAAGAGCAGATTCCATACCCACTCTCTGGGACCCCTGTGATATACAGAGTAATTAATCTTTTTTTCCACTGTGTTCTTTGGTTTTAACCATCTTCCGATAAACCGGCTCTTTCCAGTTTTCTTCGTTGTCGAAGCGGAGTCTTCATCGCTTCGAGCCGTCCAATAATTCGCCCCGATTCTTCTACACCTTCCTCTTTAAATTCATATAATGTCTGCGTCCTGATATTTCCGTCTCCGTCCAGATACACTTCCTGTATTTCCAGCACGCGACGGGTGTAATCTCTCAAACGACCCAGATGAATAATAATATCTACCGCCAATCCAACCTGTCTGCGAATTGCTTCTATTGGCAAATCCACTCCCATAATGACCATAGACTCCAGACGGCTGAGCATATCCTTTGGACTGTTCGCATGTGCCGTTGAAATACTTCCGTCATGCCCGGTGTTCATCGCCTGTAACATATCAAATGCAGCTCCATCTCTAACTTCTCCAATGATGATTCGCGTTGGACGCATTCTCAGAGCAGTCTTAATCAGATCCCGAATCGAAACCTGATTCTCACCTTCCACATTTGCATTCCTTGCCTCCAAGGTAACCAGATTCTCAATTTTGCTTAAGTTTAACTCTCTGGAATCCTCGATGGTAACGATTCTTTCCCCCGATGGAATGAACTGCGACAATGCATTTAGAAATGTGGTTTTACCGGAGCCGGTTCCTCCACTAATCAGAATGTTGTACCTTGCAACAACCAGTTTTCTTAAAAAACACGCTACCTCCTCATCTAACGCACCCAGTGCAATCAACTTCTCCATCGTCATCGGTTCCTTTGAAAACCGTCGTATGGTCACAATCGGACCGTCCACTGCAATGGGCGGCAGTACAACATTTATACGCGAGCCGTCCGGCATACAGGCATCCATAATCGGATCTCTTTCATTGATTCTCCTATTTGCAGATGCCGCAATCTGTTGGACGATATCTTCCAGTCGCTCTACCGACTCAAATTCTTTTTCATAGCGCGAGATTCTGCCTTCTCTTTCGATGAATATATTTTTCCAGCCATTCACCATAATCTCTGTTATGCTCTCATCTTCCAAAAGCTCCTGCAAAATATCGAGTCTTCGAAGACTGTTAAACACCTCTTTTTGAATCTTTTGTCTGGTTGTTACACTAATGTAAGTATCCCTGCTTTTTTCCCAAAGTACCTTCTCTATCAGCTCCAGTATCTCTTCGTCTGTCGAAGTTTTGTCCATGCGAACCTGATCCCACAATTCTTTGCGGATTTCCTTCTTCCAGCGGACTATATCTGCTCTGCTACACTCCATACAAATCTTCCATACTCCTCTTCTGTCTTTTGCTCTCCTGTCTCTTCACTGAAAATACCGTTCGGATGCTTCGGTGCCTTAGGTAGTTTAAGTCTGGTACTTTCCTTTAGAATTTCACCCATCCCACAGCTTTCAAACATCAGACGAAAACTGTTTGTTTTATCTGTTACCAGATCTGCCTCTCCCACCGTCTGCTCTATCAAATACCGACGCTGACAGCGTTCCAGCATGCGAAAATACCCCTCACAAAAGCAACCGATATCTACAACAATCTTTTGATAATATTCACCCTTAAGAAACATATCGCATAAGATATCCACATCCTCCGTTGTCATCGCCAACAGATTTTCAAAATGACTGACGCTTGGCAGATACTCTGCATCTTTATTTGTTACGGTAAATCCCCTAAGCTTCTCCTCCAGATTATCCATTCTTTGCTTAATGCAATAAATCAGATCCGACATATCCGCCATACGCTTACCCACTCCGAGACTGCTGCCTACCGCTTCAAATCCCAGATATAACGTTTTGTACCTTTTACTCAAAGCCTTTGTAAGATCAAGTGCAAACCCGGTCTGTCCACATCCGCCGCCGGCAGAATATACACCGATAATCTCCGGCTTCTCTTCCTTTTGCATAAAATCCGACTCCTCTTTCACATAGTCGTAAGCTTCGCTTTCGGTTATCTGTATCTCCTGATTCCGATTCCCGTGACGCCTGTTATGTCGTATGCGTAATATCCTCTGCTTTGCCTCAATGAGCTCCTTCGCTGAGCAATACTTGAACAAACACTCCTCATTTTCCTCCACCGGCTCTTCAGAGAAATATATCACTTCTCTTGCAGACGATTCCACCTCTTCCGGTAAAACAACATCCTTTGCCATCATAAGCACATCTATTACATTCTCTTCCAGATAGTGAAGCAAATGCTCCTTTGTCGTAAACAACAGTGTTTCATAAGCTGCCGACTCGTTGAGGTTCAGATAATCCACCAGTTTGCCTGCATACGCCAAATCTATATCATATACTGCCTGAACCAAACACTTTCCCCCTTTCCTTAGTTCAACAGATAACAGATCCACCCTCCCAGTATCGCTGCCGTCAGGTGAATCCATGCCCGTTTTTCCCCGGTTACCGTTACTTCATACGGTTCTATTTTTTTGTTTTGTATACTTTTTGAAATATAAACTGCAAGACCTTGCATTCGACGAACCAGAAATCCTTCTCTGATTCCGTGAAATAATGCCGCTACTCCCGCAAAGAAGAGTGAATAAAGCATTATTTTAGACAAATCGCCCACACCCAGATAACTGCCTAACATCCCAAATATCTTAACATCCCCTGCTCCTATTGCTCCAATATAGAACAACAACCAGAGGACAACGATCGGAAAAAAGAAACCGATTACGCTTCTCCACAGGCCTTCCTGCGCGAAAATATGTAACCCCAAAGGAAACCCGTTACACTTCCTACCATCCAGATGATATTTGGAACTTTATGATTTTTCAAATCGCAACCGGTTGCTACTACTAACAGCACGGTGATTACGATTACTTTTACTGTCTCGTGTATACCTTCACCTCCTTGGGCATCATCATACCCGCTCTCTCTCCCTTACGTCAAATAGAAAACTTTCCAAAAATTTTGTGCATTTTCACGTGTCACATTTTCAAATCTTACGTTTTTACTCTCTCATGTTATCTATTTTGTATAATTTTTCTTTTGCTGGATATACTTGTAATGTGTCACACGTAAATAATCCTTACATGAATCTAATTATCGAAAGGAGAATCGCATGTTTTTTCGTACCAAAAAACACAATCCAACAAAAGAAGCACTGGAAAAAGACCTGGAAAGAACGCTTATTTCTCTGGAAACTGCCTATACCAATTTTGAAAATGTAACCGACCCGGACCTCATCGACTGCTACATTTACGAAGTCAATGCAGCACAAAAGCGGTACCAGTTTCTATTAAAAAAACTGGCACCGCTCCAAAAACCGAACCTTTGATTTATTTGATATAACAATTTTACTGCGCTATTTTTCCATCCACCATTCGAATAACCCGTCCACATTCAGACGCAACTTTTTCATCATGCGTGACAATAATAACGGTTTTTCCTTCCTCGTTCATTTCATGGAAAAGCTTCATTACCTCTTCTCCGGTTCTGGCATCCAATGCACCGGTTGGTTCATCTGCAAGAATCAGTTTTGGTTCTTTGACAAGCGCTCTTGCAATACCCACACGCTGTTGTTGTCCTCCGGACAACTCATCCGGGTACGCAGATTTCTTTTCCGTTAAATTCAGGTTCTCTAAAATTTTCATTACTTTCTTCTTAATTTCGCGTCTTGATTTTTTCTGATATTTAAGTGGCATAGCCACATTCTCAAACACTGTCATATCATCAATTAATGCAAAATACTGCACTACAAAACCGATAATATCTCTTCGGAAAAGAACCAGATTCTTTTTATTCTTAAGATTCTGTTTCTTTCCTTCGAAATAATACTCTCCTTCGTCCATACTTAACATTCCACCAATGATATTCAGTAAGGTGGACTTACCAGATCCGCTCTTACCCATAATGGCAACCATCTCGCCCTCTTTGATTGAGATGTCTACTCCCGACAGCGCATTTACAACACCGGTTCCTTTACCATATGTTTTTTTACAATTTTCTATTCTGATTAATTCCATCTTATTCTCCCAACAACTTTATCTAAGATAACTCATTAAATTCGTTTCATGTTTACACTCTTTGAAAACAGCTTTCCAAAAACAAAACATAATGCAAATATGCTGTTTATCGCTACTATCAACACGAAAGTTTTCAAGCAGTCTAAAATATGCAACGGATATTCAATAACCCATATCTGCAAAGCAACTACAATCCCAACGGAAATCAAAAATGCAACAAACTCCATTCCAAGCAATTCTGCAAGCAATTCTTTTAAAATAGTTCTGTCTCTGACACCCAGGAACTTCTTTACCTGGATCTGCTGATTCCTGTGTCGAATCCAGAACCCCATCCCCGCAAAGGAAGTCAGTAAAAATGACAGCAGAATTACTTCATAAATGGTATTAATCGTAGTATTATTATTTTCTTCTTCCTCAAGCAAACCGGCGAATCCTACTCGTTCTTTCACCGATGAAGATACATCCGAACAGTGCTGTTGTAATAATTCTCCCAGCCGGAACGCAGCATTGTACGTTACATTCTCATCTTTTGCATCCACAAAATAGTCTCCAGCTTCACCATATGCCTTTAGCGCTGTACTCATATTAATAAGACAAATCTTATCATACCGGCTTGCTTTTCTCACTCCAAGGATTCCAATGACCTTGCATTTGATTCCGCCAATTTCGATATATTCTTTGCTGTCGGAATGTTCCTTTAGAAAATCTGCACCAACAACTGCCAGTGGCTCCTTGGCAAAACACTCCTCACTCGTAAAGAATCTTCCGCTTCGCAGGTAAGGTTCTTCTACTTCTGTACCTGCTGCAACTCCTCGCAAATCAAGATTTGGTTCCAATCCGTTTCGGAATACAATACTTTCCGGGTTTTCTTTTAAACAGTCGGCGATATCCTTTGAAACGCCCTCTTTATCTGTTACTTCAAATATGTCAATTCTCTCCGTATGGGTGGAATAATAGCCTCTGTTCAATTCCTCCACATACGCCCGGCCATTTATATTCATAAAAATCAGTAGTCCGCTTATGCTAAGTAAAATGAATATACATAATAACATCCATTTTTCCTTACCAATTCGCTTCCCATTTAATAATCTTCTCATCTCTTACTCCCACTATTCTTCTGTTCTTAATTCCTGGAAGTTGCCTGCTTTCATATCCTCTGCCAGTTCACTTGTTGTATAGAACACGCCTTTATCACCATCCTGTTTGTACAGGTATATCTTTTCCTGCTTGTCATCATATAGAAGCAGTACATCCTTGGCAATAAGCTTGTCAAACTGATAAATGTTCAAAATCGCACCTATATTTTCGTCTTTGAAGGACTCATCACCTTCTTCTTCATCTTTAACCATTTTTCGTGCAACGGCTGTTCCCAGCTTGGCCATGTCTTCCTCTGATGCATCCGAGTAAATATAAACATCTACAGGCAAAAACAATCCATTTAATTGCTGCTTCAAAATCGGATGTATTACAACACCGCTATATGACGCTGATTCGTTACCTATACAATAATTTATATCTTCCCAGTCAGACACTTCTGTCTTCTTGGCTGCACTCTCATCAACATCTTCTCCTGCCCAGTCATCCAGAGAAGTATAGCTTCCATCATTCATAACTTCGGATGGCATTTCCACTTCTTCATCTTCAAAACATAAGGCGTCTATGAGTTTTTTTTCTTCTTTGGTCGGCGTATACAACACCATCTTCTGTCTGTACTTATCTTCAAAGCGAAGATAGATAATATCCTCATTGTTTTCATCTACCCGAATTGCCAGTTGAACATAATTCTCTCTATGAGACAATAATTCATTTCGAAATGCAAAGCTCGCATAGTCTAGCAATTCTTTTTTGCTTAGCTTGTCCCCTTTTGTTTTCACATCCTCAAAAGCCATAAGACCGCTCAGTTCACCACTTCCATCCTGCGCCGGATATTTGATAATCTCACCTCGATTGCCTTTTTCTCCATATCCATAACGACTTTCATCTACTCCTGAATCATCTACTGTTACATACTTGGATGCAACATAATATTTCTCACTTATGGCATCCTTCTTACCGGGGATTAAACTACATCCACTTACTACGGTTAACACCGCTACACACATAACTCCCATTAATACTCTTTTTTTCATTCTTTGTTCCCTTCCCTT
>JAILQS010000099.1 GCA_024698865.1 Lachnospiraceae bacterium
ATGAAGGATATAAAAAGATTCATATTGCAGTTCTTGACTACGTGAATCATATGAGTTATCTGTGTCAAACCGATTGTTTAAATCCGGCGGACAGTATATACATAAAAGATATTACCGGAGATGGCAAGGATGATATTATACTATCTACCACACCGAATACTGTATGGAATTGGAATCTGATTTGTTTGGTACAGAATACATTAGTTGATGTGTATAGAAATTGGGATTCGAATAATCTCGAGAACCGCAATTATAAAGTATCCGTGGAAAAAGGAAGTAAACTTGTGATTCAAAGTGTAGATGGGACGTACAAGGAGGAGATTGCGCTTTTAGAGCTTGGTTTCGAGAAAAAGATGGTAAGTGATTCTGACTGGCATTGGGCGAAGATTGGATTTCTTTCACAAACGAGCGAAAATGAAAATTGTTTTGAAAATGCCAACGCAAAAGACGGAATCAAATTGCAACTTAATGTGGTGTATGATAACCTGATTATAGGTGCACTGGAGGTTACGTTAAAGTGTAATGAGCAACACGGAAATTTATATATAGCAGGGCAGAAAATCCACGTGAGGGATATGTCTGATAAGAGTAAATGGGAGTATTTAAAATGATCATAGGAATCTATTTTTTACTGATTAACATAGTTGCCTTCCTTTTTTATGGCGTCGACAAATACAAAGCAAAGAAGGACAAATGGAGAATACCGGAGTCCACACTTCTTCTGTTGGCGGCAGCAGGGGGAAGTATCGGCGCTCTGCTTGGCATGAGAGTATTTCACCACAAAACGAGGAAAGCGAAATTTTTTCTGGGCGTACCTGCGATTCTCATACTTCAGTTGATTCTGGCAGGGGTGATATTTTATTGGACTCACAATATGCCTGAGGGCAAGGCAGAAGAAAAGTCTATAGGCACGTCAACAGACAAGCCTACGGATGATTCCACAGACGGAGTAAGTAGCAAGGCGATAGACGAGCCAACAGACAATAATTCAACAGAGAAAGATTCCGGAGAAAGTTCGGAAAAAGAAGAGAATCTTTCACAGAGCAGTGAAATAGGAGAGCCCGAGGAAAGTCTGGTAAATCCCGACGGGAACACCTTAGAAACCAGAATTGCTACACCAAAGGGCTATGTAAGAACCGTAGAGCAAAAGGAAAGTCTGGGTACCTTCATTCGAAATTACAAGGTTGAGGCAGACGGAAGCCCGATTCGGATATTTGATGGAAGAGTAAAAAAAGGATCTGCGGCAGCAGTGTTTTCCATGTATTTGGGAGAGCGGGATTTGCAACAGTGTGCTGATACGGTTATGCGAATGTACGCAGAATATTTTCGCAGTATCGGAGCTGATGAAAAAATAGCCTTTCACTTTGTAGATGGATTTCTATGTGATTGGAATTCCTACAAATCCGGCAAGAGAGTTGCCTTTGACGGAGACAATGCCACATGGAAAAGTGGAGGCGAGGTAACAGATTCAGATGAAGCTTTTGAGTCGTATTTGAACACGGTATTTGCCTATTCAAGTACATTGTCTCTGGCAGAAGAATCGAAGCCGGTCAAGGAATCGGAAATTCAAATCGGGGACATTTTTATAAGGGCGGGTTCCCCGGGTCATGTAGTTGTTGTGGTAGATGCTTGCGAAAAAGATGGAAAGAAAGCATTTCTTCTGGGACAGGGCTATATGCCGGCACAGCAGTTTCATGTGCTGACCAATGACCTGCATGAGAATGACCCCTGGTATTATGAAGAAGAGATTACCTATCCGTTTCATACACCGGAGTATAATTTCAAGGAAGGAAGTCTGATGCGACCGGGGTATATAGAAGGTTGATGGAAAGATTAAGAATAAGGTTGAAAATAGTAATTTCTACAAAAGTAGAACGAACTGATGAGAAAGTATAAAGGAGACATTATGAGAGCTATAGAAAAAATTATTAATCAGTGTATAGTAGAGAAAAAGGTGGCTTGTGTATACCATAACTCTACGGATGCAGATGTGTTTTGGGTAGGTTATATACTTGCAAATGAAGATGGGTACGTGCTTATGCAGGATTTCGACAAAAAAGGAAGGTCAGAAGGTATCGGTTTATTCAAAACAGAGGCAGTCCGGATGTTAGAGTTTGGAGATGAGTATTCGAAAAATATAGAAAACAAAATCGATCCAAATGAGGTGGAGAACTGCTACACCATTTCTGATTTCTGGAGCAGAATTATAGGTACGGAACAAATAGTAGAAATCGAGTTATTAGATAATGATGATATAGATGTGAAAGGAAAGATTATAGAGCAGGATGGAGATTTGTTGCATCTTATAAGAATAAACAGTTCCGGAAAAGAGGATGGAGAAGCTTTTTGCCAGCTAAGCGACATTACCATGATTAGCACAATCTAGGAGAAACACAAATGATAAGATTAAGACCGTACAAGCCATGTGATGCAGACAAAATCGCAGAATGGGTAAAAGAAAAAGACACATATCTTAAGTGGGGCGGAATCCATTTGGGAGAGTATCCGCTGTCACCGGAAGCAATAGACGAGGCGTACCGCAACCGAAACGGAAACTGTGAAGAACCGGATAATTTCTATCCATGGGTAGCCTTTGATGATGAAAATGGAGTAGTGGGACATTTTATTATGCGCTATCTAAATGGCGATAATAAGATTCTTCGCTTTGGCTGGGTAGTTATAGACGCTTCGAAGCGCGGAAGCGGATATGGCGAACAGATGCTTAGAGCAGGTTTGAAGTATGCCTTTGAAATACTTGGTGTAGAAAAAGTAACTATCGGAGTGTATGAGACCAATGACATTGCACATGCCTGCTATAAAAAAATAGGCTTTAAAGAACAGGGCATAACCGAAGAAGAACCCTGGAATGTAAGAGAAATGGCAATAAGCAAAGAGGAATACTTCCACTAAAGATTCCCCACTCCAATCTTGCAACTCAATATTTTTGTCACATAACAAGTAGCGGTCAGAACTCTGCGGTATGCTATAAGTTCTAATTTCAGGTTTGATGCAGGAAAAAGTGTAGCTTGGCAGACGATGGCGTTTTCATACAGGAGGCTATAAGTACGTCGGTACTTTGTTTGCGTATTTTGCAAACTTAGTACCGTTACGTGCTTATCTGGTGAAAACGTACTCCTGTATGGAAATGCCGGCGTTGCCAAGCACTTTTTAAGAAAGAAAAAATAGAGTTGCAAAATCCACCTATCTGTTGTAAACTAACGTTACCAAAACCGTACGACTGGCGGAAACAGAAGCGTCCCGAATCTGGCAGTAAGCTGACACAGGAATCGCCTCTGCAGTAGGGCTAACCTACAGGGAGTACGGAAGAACGAAGCCGACCGCCTGGGCAACTGCTTGAATTAAGTATGTTGTTCAGGCGGTTTTTTTGTTGGGCATAGCCCTATTTCTCACAAAAAGAAAGGAAGAAAATGATGAGAGCATTAATTAGTGTATCTGACAAAACAGGAATCGTAGAATTTGCGAAAGAATTAACAGGACTTGGAGTAGAGATTATTTCTACAGGCGGAACTTACAAACAGTTAAAAGACAACGGAATCGACGCAATGGAGATTTCTGAATTAACAGGATTTCCGGAATGTCTGGACGGACGTGTAAAAACATTACATCCAATCGTTCATGCAGGTGTACTTGCAATGAGAAGCAATCCGGATCATATGAAACAGTTGAAAGAGTTAAATATTGAAACTATCGATATGGTAGTTGTAAACCTGTATCCTTTCAAAGCAACCATTATGAAAGATGGTGTAACCAGAGCAGAGGCAGTGGAAAATATTGATATCGGAGGACCAACCATGCTTCGTGCTGCTGCAAAGAACTATCAGGACGTTGCAGTAGTGGTAGACCCTGCAGATTATGAAACTGTACTTACACAGTTAAAAGAAAACAAAGAAGTATCTCTTGATACCAAATTCTATCTGATGCAGAAAGTATTTATGCATACTTCAAATTACGATACTATGATTGCAGATTATCTGAAGAAGGAAAGAGAAGACTACAGCCTTCCTGAGACACTTACCATGACCTTTGAAAAAGTTCAGGAAATGCGTTACGGCGAGAACCCACATCAGAAAGGTGCGTTCTACCGCGAAGTTGGAAAGAAAGTCGGTTCTATTACAGATGCAAAACAGTTAAACGGAAAAGAGTTATCGTTCAATAATATAAATGATACCAACGGAGCATTAGAATTATTAAAGGAATTCACAGAGCCAACCGTAGTAGCATGTAAACACGGCAATCCTTGCGGCGTAGGAAGCGCAGAGGATATTGTTGCAGCATGGGATAAAGCATATGCAGCAGACAAGACTTCTATCTTTGGTGGAATCGTAACAATCAACCGTGAAGTTAACAAGGAACTTGCTGAAAAGATGTCTAAGATTTTCTTAGAGGTTATCGTTGCTCCTTCTTACACAGAAGATGCATTGGAAGTACTTTGCGCCAAGAAAAATGTACGAGTACTTGAACTTGAGGGAATCGAAGTTCCACAGGATGAGCATGCGTTAGACCTTAAGAAAGTAAACGGCGGTTTAATCGTTCAGACAATCGACAGCAAACTGATGAACGAAGATGAAATCAAAGTTGTCACAGACCGTGCACCAAGCGAGAAAGAAATGGAAGACCTGAAATTTGCATGGAAGGTTGTTAAATTTGTTAAATCCAACGGAATTGCAATTGCAAAAGATAAACAGTCCTACGGAATCGGACCTGGTCAGGTAAACCGTATCTGGGCAACAGAGCAGTGTTTCGCACACGCAGACGAGTTAATCGGTGAGGGAGCAAGCAAAGGATGTGTACTTGCATCAGATGCGTTCTTCCCATTCGATGACTGTGTAGAAGCAGCACACAAAGCCGGAATTACAGCAATCATCCAACCGGGTGGATCTGTAAGAGATCAGGACTCTATTGATAAATGTAACGAATATGGAATCGCAATGGTATTTACCGGAATGCGTCATTTCAAACACTAATTCTTCATTCACGACGAAAAACACTTCATTCACGCAAAACCTATTGTAAATTGTGAAAAGATGCAATATATTAAAATCACAAAAACAAATACAGTTGGAAGGGAGTGAGTGTTATGCCACTGATGCAACTGACACAACCGTTATGTTGGCTCATTTTACTGGCGATTCTTCTGGCGATAGAAGTTATCACACTCGGACTTACGACGATTTGGTTTGCGGGAGGTGCACTGGCTGCACTGGGAGCATCCATGCTTGGCGCAAACGTATGGATTCAGATAGGAATCTTCGTTGTAGTTTCGGTAGTACTTCTTATTTTTACAAGACCGATTGCTGTCAAATATCTGAATGGTAAGCGGGAGAAGACGAACTACGAAGGCATCATAGGGAAGTTGGTAAAAGTAACGGAGACCATTGATAATTATAACCAGAAAGGAAAAGCCGTTGTCGGTGGACAGGAGTGGACCGCCAGAGCAGAGAATGACAACGAGGTTTTCGAAGCAGGAGAACTGGTAAAGGTAGTTAACATAGCAGGTGTAAAACTGATAGTGAAAAGGTATGAGGAGGAAAAAGAGTTATGATGGTATTAGGAGAAATGATGGGATTGGTAGGTTTTTTAATTATTTGTATTATAGTGCTTTATGTAGTACTTTCCTGTATTAAGATTGTTCCACAGGCACACGCATTTGTAATTGAGAGACTTGGTGGATATCAGGCAACATGGGGCGTTGGACTTCATTTCAAAGTTCCGTTTATTGACCGCGTTGCCAAGAGAGTTATCTTAAAAGAGCAGGTAGTGGATTTTGCACCACAGCCGGTTATCACAAAGGATAACGTAACCATGAGAATTGACACCGTTATTTATTATCAGATTACAGATCCAAAGCTGTATGCGTATGGAGTAGTTAATCCGATTATGGCAATTGAGAACCTTACAGCAACAACACTTCGTAACGTAATCGGTGAGATGGAACTTGACCAGACACTTACCTCACGAGAAACCATCAATACCAAGATGAGAGCTTCTTTGGATGAAGCTACCGACCCTTGGGGAATCAAAGTAAATCGTGTGGAATTAAAGAACATCATTCCACCGGCAGAGATTCAGGATGCGATGGAAAAACAGATGAAAGCAGAGCGTGAACGAAGAGAATCCATTCTTCGTGCAGAAGGTGAGAAAAAATCTGCAATTCTTGTTTCTGAAGGTAAGAAAGAATCTATGATTCTTCAGGCAGAAGCAGAGAAACAGTCAGCAATTCTTCGTGCAGAAGCGCGTAAAGAAGCTACGATTCGTGAAGCAGAAGGTCAGGCAGAAGCAATTCTTGCAGTACAGAAAGCAAATGCAGACGGTATCCGTTTCATCAATGAAGCAACACCAACCGATGCGGTAATTACATTGAAGAGTCTGGAAGCATTCGCAAAAGCTGCAGATGGCAAGGCTACTAAGATTATTATTCCTTCTGAGATTCAGGGACTTGCAGGACTTGCAAGAAGCGTAGTTGAAGTTGCGAAAGATGATAAACCGGCAGCTAAGGATAATGCGCAGGAATAAAAGTCCATTAACAGAATAAAGCAATAAGAATTCTCTCCGGTCAGATGGATGTTCTGGCCGGAGTTTTCTTATTGTATAGGAGAGGGGGAACCTTTCCGGTACAAGAAAAACACTCCGCGAATGCGGTATATGGTATAATGAAATATAAGAACCTTAAAAACAGGGAGAAGCATATGTTAAAAGTATTGATATTGGAAGATGAGCAAAACAGCCGGGAGGGGCTGGCGAAGATTATAAAGGAAGTAGATTCAAAGATTGAGATTTCAATGGCAGCAAGCTATGAGGAAGCAAAACAACTACTTGTAAGTGAGGGCGAATTTCACTTGTTTTTTCTGGATGTAAATCTGGATCCGTCCGATAAGGAAGAAGCGATGGGTATCCGCTTTGCACAAAAGATTCGTGCGGAGCACAGATACGAATTTACCCCGATTGTGTTTATTACGTCCATTGTAAATAAGGAACTGGATGCGTATCGTCAGATTCAGTGTTACCGTTATATTATTAAGCCATTTCAGGTGAAAGAAGTGGAGGCGATACTGGATAAAGTACTGAAACACCATTTTGTAGAGAAAAATGAGGAACGTAAGAGCATTTTCCTGAAAATAGAGGGTGTGAATTATCGCATTTATCTGGATGAAATTAAGTGTGTGAAGGCAATCAACCGTGGCATACAGATTTTCCTTACAAAAGAACAGGTGACGGTCAAATATGTAACCATCAAGCAGCTGCTACCAAAGCTTCCGCAGGACACTTTTTTTCAATGCCACAGGATGTACGTGGTCAATAAAAACTACATAGATTACACAGACTATGTAAACCGTCTGATTGCACTGAAGGACTGTGAGGAAATGGCAGAGATAGGGACAACGTATAAGAATCGAATCAAGGAGTGGTTAGATGATTAATTGGGAAAAATGGCAAAAGAATAAGTCCCTCGACCCGGCGGCACGAATTATTTACCGCGTGGTTTGTCTGATGGGGCTATTAGTCAGTCTGTACTTTATTGCCGTCTGGTCGATGCATCCTTTTCGGGATCGCAGAATATGGATTGTATCCGGTATCGGCGTAGTGATTATGGCACTGATTGTTATGGCAGAGCAACGCGATTATGAGCGTATGGAAAAGCAGGAAAAAGAATTGCAGATGTACCGTTTTTACGTGCAGCCGCTCGAAGAGATGACAAAAGAAATCCGGGCAAGACAGCACGAATTTGATAATCACATGAATGCGATTCTGAATATGCACCTGACAATTGACAATTACACAGAACTGGTAGAAAAACAGTCCGAATATATCAAGGAAATCTATATGGATGATACGAGAAAGTATTTGAATGTACTGCGGATTTCGGATAAGATTCTTGCCGGCTTTCTCTATACAAAGTTTAACAAGGCACCGGAGAATATTCATTTTGAAATGAATCTTACGTCCGCACCGATTGTTACGACTGCAAGCTCACACGATATTATAGAGGTTCTTGGAACACTGATAGATAACGTATTTGATGAGTATGTAGGAAAAGAAAACAAGGTAACGTGCTATGTAGATTTATTTACCGAGAATGACAAGCTGGTATTCCAGATCATGAATCCGCATGAGAAACTGACGATTGATGAAATGCGACTGTTTTTTGAGCAGGGATACTCCACCAAAGGCGAGAACCGTGGACTTGGATTGTACAATGCGAAGAAGCTTACGGAGAAATGCGGTGGCAATATCTTTGCGGGAATGGAGAATAGAGACGGACAGGAATATCTGAATTTCCGGGTAGAGATTTGAGAGGTGCTTATGAGAAATTATTATCACACGAAAGAAATGTGCCAGATGTTCAATGTGGGACGTGAGACATTGCGACACTATGAGAATATTGGCTTACTGCATCCGAATATAAATGAAGTAAACGGATACCGCGAATATGGTCACTACGAAGTCGGCACGATGTTAGATATACTAAAATACCGCGCGATGGGGTTTTCTCTCAAAGAAACCAGAAAAGCGCTTTATGAGATGGAACACGGTGAAATTATAGATTCCTTACAGGAACAAAAAGAGATGTATCAGCAGCAGATCACCAGATATCAGATGCTACTGCGAAGAAATGAAAAAGAGCTGTATCATTTGAAACTCGTGGATGGAAGGTTTGGCGAACTTTCGGAGTTTGAAGTGGAAGATCTGGTTTTTATCCCTTATGGAGACCCACTGGAAGAAGACAATGGACACATTCGGACTGTTTTCGAGAATTTTCATTTTTTCTCTACGGCATTAAGATTTGGCAATTTGCATGCGGGGGAATACGAACAAACAGAAATGGGCTTTACAACCGAGAAAATGTTTGCGGATTACCTTGGAATCACACAAAGAGCGACGATAGGAAATACGCTTGCGGTAGGAACGATTCTGGATATCGTGGGGAAAGTGGAAGTCGGACCCAAGAATTTTTTGGATTTTGAGAAAAATGTACATAAAAAATATAGCGACGTCTCCAAAGAAACGTACGCTATATTTGTTACCCGCTTTCATGATAAAGAGGGCTTATACCATCAATATGTATTTGTATACAAAACACGGCATTCTATTTAAAGAATGAAATGTTCTGAATCAGAACTTTTGCTACGGATTTTAACTGGTCTGCAGAATTAGCAAGCTCTGTAACGGTAGCAGACAGTTCTTCGCAGGATGCACCGGTAGTTTCACTGGATGCTGCATTTTCCTCAGAAATGGCAGATAAAGAAGCCATAGCATCTGTAACCACTTTGTTGGATTCTACACATCGGTCGGTTTCTTCCGAAATATTCTTTGCACTGTCTACGGTTTCTTCAATATCGGAAAGCATTCCAAGAACTGTAGATAGTGTTTCATTCAGGGTTTCTTCCTGTTTCTTATTGCTTTCAATAATTTCTTTTGCAGCGGTAACTGCCTCTGCCGATTCATTTAAAAGTGTGCTCATAACGGTCTTGATTTCCTGAGCAAGGGAATCGGAATCGTCAGCAAGTTTACGAATCTCTTCTGCAACAACGGTAAATCCGCGACCTGCATCACCGGCTCTTGCGGCTTCAATGGAAGCGTTCAAGGAAAGAAGACTTGTCTGTGCTGCAACGTCGGAAATTCCTGTGATTCGCTCATTAATATCAGAAACTGCATCCTGTGTGGAAGCGATTTTCTGTGTGATTTCGTTGATTTTATCGCCCATAGTCTGGCTCATTTCGCGGAAAGCGTTGAGAGCTTCACCGGATTCTTCCGAAGCTTTCTTCATCTGAGCGGCAAGGTCGTTAAGACCGTTTGTGGAAGACTGTACATTTTCAACAGCGTTTGTAATCTGACCGGTATGTTCTACCGACTGCTGGATAGACAGTGCCTGTTCGGTAGCGCCTTCTGCAATCTGCTGAACTGCACCTGCAACTGTTTCAGAGGTAGCAGCAATCTGTGTTGCCATGGCAGAAAGTCCGTCAGAAGAACTACTTACGGTATAAGAGGATTTTTTAATCTGATCTACGATTGCTTTTAATTTATCAATTACGGCATTCGAGTTTCTTACCATGTCTCCAAACTCGTCATTTCGTTCGGTGTATTTTGAAATTTTCTTGAAACGACCGTTTGCAAGCTCGGATAAGATTCCGTCTACGGCAAGAATCGGTTTTGAAAAACCGTTGGCGGTTAATACAGAGATTACGGATACAATAATCAGCATAATTACACCGATTAAGACGATAATCAGGGCACTTCCGCGAGCTTCCTTAGTAATCACACTTACCGGTCTTGCGTTGCAAACTGTGAATCCACTTAGAGAATCCTTTGTGTAGGAAACGTAAGTTGGAGCGCCATTTGCTGTGCTGACAAAAGTATCGGAAGGGATATCGGTTGTCATATATGGGGAACTTTTGAAACTTACCGGCTCATCCTCGGCTGCAATTGAGTAGTCAGAGTGAGCAGCAAGTGTTCCCTCACCGTCAATCAAAAATGCTTCTTCAGCATTAGCAGCCAGAAGTTCGTGGAAAACATCCAGGTCATAGCTTCTGTGAAGTACGCCAATTACCTTGTTTCCGGTAAGGTCCGTAACAGGAACTGCGATACAGATATTTCGAACGTTTGTGGACTTGCTGATAATAATATTGGAAACATTAGCTTCTCCGGCAAGTGCTTTCTGGAAATACTCACGGTCGTGAATGTCTGCGAGTTTGCTTTCGTCACTTCGAAGAATCATCATACCTTCTTCATTGGAAAGAACGATTACATTCTCGTCATCAAAGCATTCATTTACTCTTCCCATCTGCTGTTTTAAAAGTCTGCCGGCTTCTGCATCGCCGGTTTCTACAAATTTTATTGTATTTGGAGAAGAGGCAAGTGATTTAAGACCGGTTATTGTATTTGCAACAACGGTGTGAAATTCCGACTGCAGGTAATTAGATTCTGCCTGTAATGCCTCTTTGGCGTCCGCTTTTGCTTTGGACGTAGAGGTGATATAACTGGTTACGACAGACACTGCAAGGGGAATTGCAGCGATAAGCAGCATAAGGACAACAAGTTTAGACTTTATGCTGTTCAATTGAAGTAATG
>JAILQS010000112.1 GCA_024698865.1 Lachnospiraceae bacterium
ACTGTAGTTTTCGATAAGTCCCAGAATCGGAACATTCATCAGTTTCGCCATATTTACTGCTTTTCCAACAATCATGGAAACCAGTTCCTGTGGAGAAGTTACTATTATAATACCGTCGAGCGGCAAGGACTGCATTACGGTAAGCGGTACGTCGCCGGTTCCCGGTGGCATGTCTACGAACATATAATCAACGTCGCCCCAGACAACCTCCTGCCAGAACTGCTTAACTGTTCCTGCCACAATCGGTCCTCTCCATAAAACCGGCATTTCTTCCTCATCTAATAAAAGATTGATGGACATGATCTTATTGCCCTTTGGTGTTTGCGCAGGGTATACACCCTTTTCATCTGCAACTGCTCTTCCCTTGATTCCGAAAGACTTTGGAATGGAAGGTCCGGTGATATCTGCATCCAGTATCGCGGTCTTATATCCTTTTTTGTTCATACTGGTTGCCAGATAAGATGTAACAAATGACTTACCTACGCCACCCTTTCCACTGACAATTCCAATTACTTTCTTTATGTTGCTGTCTTTATTCGCTGGTTCCAACATGCTCTGTTTTTTCTGTTCCGGAGAACAGTTTTCAGAACAGGAACTGCAATTTCCTGAACATCCTTCGCTCATTTTATACCTCATTTCTTCACTTGGCTTCCTGCTGCCAAATGCTTATATTTATTCGCTGTTTAATATTCTATCTGTATACGGCAAATTTTTCAATGGGTTAAATTCTTAAATCTTTCGAAACAAGGTAAAAATTTTCATTTTTTTAATATATCTTTTTATTTTTTTAACTAGCATTCTTGCAAAAGCTATGATACAATGTTTCTCAGTGGCGTTTTCTATCGAAAAAGAGAAAACATTTTCGATAAATGCCCCAAAAAGATAATTTTAACGCATAAATAAACGAAAGCGATGTGATAATAATGGATAAAACAATTTCCGGTTTTGAAGAAAAACTTCAGAAATTCGTTGAGGAAGCAAAGAAAAATGCCGGCATTGTACAGCCGGATAAGATAAACGACTATTTCAAAGAGTTCAATCTGGATGCTACACAGGCAGAACATATTTATGATTATCTTGAGAAAAGCGGTCTTGCGATTGCACCAATCGTAGACGATGATCCGGATGATGATATGATTCTCGATCTTGAAAAGTCTGACGAACTGGCAGACCTTAACATTGAATTAACAGAAGAGGATATCGCAGCTGCCAACTCTGCTATGTCCGATGACCCGGTAAAACTTTATTTAAAAGAAATCGGTTCCTATCCGCTTCTTACAATTGAAGAAGAGGTGGAACTTGCAAAACGAATCGAAGAGGGTGATGAAACTGCTAAGAAAACCTTGGCAGAATCCAACTTACGTCTTGTTGTAAGTATCGCCAAACGTTATGTTGGCCGCGGACTTTCTTTCCTTGATTTGATTCAGGAAGGCAATCTTGGTCTGATTAAAGCTGTTGACAAGTTTGATTATACCAAAGGATACAAATTCAGTACGTATGCAACCTGGTGGATTCGTCAGGCAATCACACGTTCCATTGCAGACCAGTCCAGAACCATTCGTATTCCGGTGCATATGTCAGAAGTAATCAACAAGACTTATCGTATTTCCCGTACACTGCTTCAGGAACTCGGACGCGAACCTACCGAGGCAGAGCTTGCAGAGGCAATGAATCTTCCGGTAGAAAAAATTCGTGAAATTCTCAAAGTTTCTGCCGATCCGATTTCTCTTGATACACCAATCGGTGAAGAGGACGACAGCCACTTGGGAGACTTTATCAAAGACGATACCATCGTTGGTCCGGAAGATGCGGCTGCTTACACTGTGTTGCAGGATCAGATTGCCAAGCTTCTTGAGACACTTACTGAGAGAGAACAGCGTGTATTGATTCTTCGCTTTGGTTTGAAAGACGGAAGAACCCGCACCCTCGAAGAAGTAGGTAAAGAGTTCAATGTAACCAGAGAGCGTATCCGTCAGATTGAGGCAAAAGCCCTTAGAAAATTAAGACATCCTAGCCGTGCAAGACTTTTAAAGGGTTATGATACTTTCTAAATAGAAAATATAGTTTTTATTAACGACACAAGGTCGGGCAAAACAGCCCGACCTTGTGTTATTAAACCCTATACGTAGTATCTTATCAAATATAAGCTACCTACTCTAATGTCTTTTTCTTTTATTTAGCCACACTCTAAAAACGAATATACTATAACCAACCGCCCAGATTAACCATGCAATTGCAACGTACTTTGCTATTGAGGGCAATGTCTTATATTTACATATAGAACCAGGCAAAACAGGGTTCTAATTACACTAATCTCTCATACCAATTCCGTACAATATTTTTCCTGTTTTGTCATACAACAAATCAATTGTACCAAGTATTTCCTCATCTGCATCGTGGAAAACAACATAATATGCTGCATCACCTTTTTTTTCTTTTACAATCGCCCCATCTACCGGCTCGAATACTATAGGTTCGTTTCCATATTCCACTTCTGTGATTTCCGGATTTTCCAAATTAGTAATTGAACTACTTCCATGCTCTTTTACATATTCTATTGCATTTATTTTTACCCTTTCTAGAATTTCTTCCTTGGAATCCTCTTTTTCTCCAAAATCATTTTTTTCTTTTTCAATTCTTTTCTCTTCAACAATTCCAGACTTCTCGCCATGCTGTCCACACCCCACAAAAATACAGCAAATGCATCCCAAAATGACCATAACTTTTTTCATTTCATTTTATCTCCTCACTACATATTTTTTTACTTCCTTCTTAATTGATGGAATTAATTCTTTCTTTGAGCATTCTTCGTCAACCGGTTCGTATCGCTCCATTATATCTTTTTTCCCATACCAGTCCAGCCACAATTTGACAACAAACTTCCTGTCAGAACTAAAATCATCATAGCTATTACCGGAGTTTTTGTCAATCTTTTCATATTTTCTCCTTGTCTATTTGTTATTTATACAAATGATTTATTCCTTTTAAATCGCACTTTTGCGCAATTATTCTCTTGTA
>JAILQS010000115.1 GCA_024698865.1 Lachnospiraceae bacterium
AGTTGGGGGTCCGATTCCCTCCGGGAACATAACTATAATTGCTATCTTTCATTTTGAATGGAAGATAGCTCTATTTTTTTGTGACAGAAAATTTCTTCGTCTTTCCCGATATAAAAATAACGCATCTCAGGATGCAACGCATCTCAGGATGCAACGCATCTCAGGATGCGTGTATAAATAAGCTATGCTAAGACGAATTATATATTGTATTTTCTGACAAATATCATTAAAATAGAATATGGGAAGATGTATTTACATGTAGAATAAGACGAGGAGAAATGAATATGAAAAAAAACAACAATATTCTATATTTTGGGGTAGCATTTTTAGCCTCCGTTTTGGGAGAAGCATATGTATTAAAGGAAATGAGTTCAAATATTGGCTTATTCGTTGGAATAGGTGTTGTTGTACTTGCGTCCTTCTATGCATTTATGACTGCTTATCGGGAAGAAAAACAAGAGAAATCGGAGATTCTCAAATCAATTGAGATGGAATTATCCAGCACGCTGGAAAATGAACTTAAAGCAAATAGAGAATATATGGAACAATTGAATCAGGAATTGCAGGAAACCATCCACACTATGACAGATGATTTGGTAGAGATTCAGAATGAAACTGCAAAACTGATCGCAAAATATAATCGCGAAGATGTAAGAAATGCAATAAATGTGATGCGTTCTGACCATGACAAAGTAGCTACAATTGTTGTGCAGGCGATTGAAAAAGCAAATGAAGAAAAGGCAGCAACAGCGCCTGCGGCGGCACCGCAACAGCCGGTACAAAACACATCGCAGTTAAACTCGTCAATGATTCACGAAATATCAAATGAGATACATATGCTGGGAAACAGACTGGATAGTACGGCGAGCAGTCTGGCAGGAGAAGTGCGAATGCTGAATCGCACAAGCGAAAATATTCGATCTGATCTTCAGAATCTGAAGTTTACATCAGCGCCGGTAGCTGCACCGATCGTACAGATGGTTACGCAACCATCAGCAGAAAAAGCTGCAGAAGAATCTGTTGCCCAGCCGGCACCGGCAGCCCCGGTACAGATGTCAGAACCGGCACCGGCAACAGAATCTGTGTCAGAGGCTGTGGCAGCGGAACCGGTATCTGCAACAGAATCTGTGTCAGAACCTACGCCGGTAGCGGAACCGGTATCTGCAGCAGAACCGGTATCTGCAGCAGAACCAACAGAAGCTGCGGCAGATGAAGTAACAACAGAAGATCTTGATGACTTACTTGCGGGACTGGATTTGACAGCAGATATTGATACCACAACAGAAGAAGCGGTGGCAGAACCTGTGGTGGAAGAAGAGCCAGTGGCAGTAGCAGAACCTACACCGGCAGCAGAACCTACGCCAGCGCCAGCAGCGGAACCAACACCGGCAGCGGAACCTACGCCAGTAGCAGAACCAACAGAAGCTGCGGCAGATGAAGTAACAACAGAAGATCTTGATGACTTACTTGCGGGACTGGATATGACAGCAGATATTGATACCACAACAGAAGAAGCGGTGGCAGAACCTGTGGCAGCAGCAGAACCGGCACCGGCAACAGAATCTGTAGCAGAGCCTACGCCAGCGCCAGCAGCGGAACCTATGCCAGCAGCAGAACCTACACCGGCAGCAGAACCTACACCGGCAGCAGAACCAGCACCGACACTCGATGAACTCGCATCATCTGATCCAAATAAACAACTTACACCAGCCGAGATTGCAGCAATGTTTGCAGCGGCATCCGGCGTGGGAGAAGAGACACCAAAAGAATCTGAGGTTGCGACAGAACCTACACCAGCAGCAGAACCGGCACCGGCGTCTGAACCGGCACCGGTAGCAGAGGATGGTGAGGGAGACTTATTGACAGATGCTCAGCTGGATGATTTGATTGGAAATCTGGATCTTGGCGATTTGACGGAAGAAGCACCGGCAGATGAACCGGCTGCAGAGCCTACACCGGCTGCAGAGCCTACACCGGCAGCGGAACCAGCACCGGCTGCAGAACCAGCACCGGCTGCAGAACCAGCACCGGCAGCAGAAATACCGCAGGAAAAAGAAGCAAAGGATATGACGGTGGATGAGATGCAGGAGAAAGTTGGAGACATTGATTTATCTGATCCAAACAAGCAATTATCGCCGGATGAAATAGCGGCAATGTTTGCAGCTTTAGGTAACTAATGATTTTTAAAAGGACAAAGGGGGAGAAAAATGAAGTTTGGAATTGGAGTAACCGTAGCTTTAATTATTTTAGTAGTAGCAATTATAATTGCACTGATGGGGTATGTAAAAGCTCCACCAGATGTGGCATTTATTATCTCAGGTTTTCGAAGAAAGCCGAAGATATTGATAGGACGTTCCGGGATCAGAATACCGTTTCTTGAGAGAAAAGACGTTTTACTTTTACGTCAGATATCTGTAGATATCAAGACAAATGGATTTATTCCAACAGAGGATTTTATAGGAGTAAGTATAGATGCAGTGGCAAAAATCCGAATAAAAAATGATGCAGAGGGCATCCAGATTGCAATGAAAAACTTTCTTAACATGAATGAAGAGCAGATTATTCATACAATAACTGATTCATTGCAGGGTAATATGAGAGAAATTGTCGGAACCATTAAACTTCGTGAGCTTTGTAATGACCGTAAGAAGTTTGGTGATGAGGTGCAATCCAAAGCCCAACTGGATATGGATAATCTGGGTATTCAGATTATTTCCTGCAACATTCAAACGATTACAGATGAGCAGGAGCTTATTCCGCAACTTGGTCAGGATAATATGTCACAGATTCAGAAGGACGCATCTATTGCGAAAGCAAATGCAGACAGAGACGTAGCAATTGCAACGGCAGAAGCACAAAAAGAAGCCAATGCGGCACAGGTTGAAGCAAATAAACAGATAGCGGAAAAGAACAACGAACTTGCTATTAAGCAGGCAGATTTAAAGGTGATTGAAGATACAAAACGTGCGGAAGCAGAAGCTGCATTTAAAATTCAGGAACAGATTCAAAATAAGACAATTGAGTCTGAGACCGTAAATGCCCAGATTGCAAAAGCAGAACGTGAGGCAGAACTTAAATCTAAAGAAGTTCTTGTTAAGCAACAGGAACTTGCTGCTAACATTGAGCGACAGGCTGATGCGGAAAAATACAGACAGCAAAAGGAAGCAGAAGCAAAACTTATACGGGAACAAAAAGAAGCAGAAGCAGTACTTTATCGTCAAAAACAGGAAGCGGAAGCCATTAGAGCAAGAGGACTTGCAGAGGCAGAAGCAATTCGTGTGAAAGGAGAAGCGGAAGCAGATGCCATTAAGGCAAGAGGAGAAGCGGAGGCAGCAGCTATGGATAAGAAAGCAGAAGCATATGCTAAGTACAATAACGCTGCTATTGCAGAGATGATGGTGCGAATTATTCCTGAAGTGGCAAGAGAAATTGCAAGCCCAATCAGCCAGATTGACAAGATTAATATATATGGTGGAGGAGCAAACGGAGACGGTGGTGCATCGCAGATATCCGGAATAACTCCGCAGATTTTACATCAGGTATTTGATACGATGACAGAAGCGACGGGTGTTGACATGCGAGACATTCTTAAGGCGAATACTTATGATGCAAAAGTAAATAAAAACGTAAACATTACCGGTGTGGAAGGAATGTTTGGAACAACACAGAATACGGAAGAAAAACAGCCAGTAAGTCCAATACCGGAAGAGTTATCAGAGGATGGAACTATCTAAATATATAGAAAAGGAAACTCAAAGTCATTGAATTACATAGTTTTAGATTTAGAATGGAATCAACCGTTGGATGTGAGTCAGCGGGTTAGTAATCTTCCGGTTGAGATAATAGAAATCGGAGCAGTGAAACTGGATTCTGATAAAAATAGAATAGATGAATTTTCGAGACTGATCAAACCAATCGTATACAAGGAACTCAATCCGAATATTCGGCAGGTGACGCATTTTTGCGAAGAAGATCTGGAAAGAGGAGATGACTTTGAAACTGTAATCGCAGACTTTATTGTATGGTGTGGAGATGATTTCACCATTGGAACGTGGGGAACATCAGATCTGATAGAGTTACACCGTAATCTGGAATATCACAAAAACAAATATTTGGGACCGGGCAATTATAAGTACTACGATATACAAAAATTGTTTTCTCTGGATACAGAAGGTAAGAAAAATCCAAGGACACTGGAAATGGCAGTTGATTACTATAAAATTGAAAAGAAAGACGATTTTCACAGAGCTCTGTATGATGCCAGATACACCGCAGAAGTATTCAAAAGACTGCGACCGGAGATTGTGGAAACCTATTATTCTTTGGATTTATTCTATAATCCGCAAAAGAGAAGCGACGAAATTTTCATTGATTATAAAACCTATACAAAATTCGTTTCGAAAGAGTACAGAACCAAAAAAGAAATTTTCCGAAGAAAGAAAATTCGTGAAGTGAGATGTCCGGAATGCGAGAAACGAACTACAAAGATATTTGGCTGGTTTGGAACCGGTAACGGTAAAAATTATACGGCAGTGTTTCAGTGCTCCAAACACGGAAAAATCAAATCGAAAATCCGCATTAACAAGACGTATCACAATGAAAATGTTTATGCGACGAAAATAGTAAAATTCATCGATGAAGAAGAAGCGCTCCACATCAAAGAAAAATATCTCAAAATCAAAGAGAGAACGGAAAAGAAAAAAGAATCATAAAACAATCAAAAAGGTAGAGATTGGTACTTATCCATGAAGGGATAATCACAATCTCTACCTTATGTTTTGAAAATGTTTAAAAATGCAATGTCGTCGTGTTCTTTCTGGTGTTACGTGCGAATAAATAATACAAAATACCGATGATAAAGAGAACTATAAATATAACAGTCATAATCAAGGGTTTTAAGTTATGACGATTCACCGTCTGAACAATATTTTTGGCGAATTCCTCACTTGGAGATTTGAGGGTGAGCTCCTCGTCTGACGTCGGATTGAAAAGAATATTCGTAAGTCCGACGGTCTTACCACCAAAGGTATAAGTTACGCTACCGATGATATTTTTATCATCTTCCGTTTTGGCAGTATCATATAACTCAATTGTGCGTTCTGCCTGATTTAAATCAACATCATTTGGCAGAAGAACTTTCGCGGAACTGTCAAATGTAATCGGGGAATTCTCCGTATCAAAAATGCGATTGTATTTTGAAAATAAAGGAGAATCCGTAGATTCCGCAATAGAACTTGCCGTATTGGCAATGTCGTAACTTGTAAAGTTATCAAAAACAAAATCAAACATCGCAGTGGAATCGGTATATTCATTGTCCTTATAATCCGGTGCCTTTGCACGCATAACAACAGTCAATAAAGTAATACCGTCTTTTTCTGCAAATGTAACCAGAGTATTTCCGGCAACGGTTGTGTAACCGGTTTTACCACCGATACAATAATCATAGTAGAACTGAGGATATTTATTACCAACCAACATCTGATGATGGTTCATAAATACATTATCGTCCTTATGTTTATTTGTAGGTGGAATGGTATAGCGCTTTGTAGAGACGATCGTGCGAAACTCAGGAATCTGCATAGCTGCACGAGAAATCAAAGCCATGTCTCTTGCAGTTGTGTAGTGAGAATCATTGTGCAGACCGTTGGCATTTACAAAGTGTGAATTGGTACATCCCAGGCTAATCGCTTTTTTATTCATCATATTGGCAAATTCATCAACAGAACCGCCGATGTGTTCAGCTACAGCAGAGGAACACTCATTAGCCGATGCAAGCATAATTGCATACAGGCACTGTTCCATAGTAAGCTGCTCACCTTCCTGAATACCAATGTTACTACTTCCGACATCTAAGTTATAAACCGCATTGTGAGAAAAGGTAACCATCTCATCCATGGAACAATTCTCTAAACAAAGCAGAGTAGTCAAAATCTTAGTAATACTAGCCGGATAGTGCTTCTCATCCGCGTTTTTCTCATAGAGAACAGCACCGGAATTTACATCCATTACGATAGCAGCCTCTGCATCTACGGAAGGACCCTGAGGCCAATCATAGTCGCTGTCGGAACTGGCGTTGTCATCGGAATCAGTAGAAGCATCTGCAGTAACATTTTGAGATGCGTCATCCGAAGTATCCGCAGTAGCCGTGCAAATAATGGGCTGACATACTAACATGGATATAAATAGTATAAAAGTCAGTATCTTTTTCATATTAAATTCTTCCTCCAATCAAAAGAGCAGTATAATTATAGCGTATTTATTGAAGATTGGCAAATATGCAAGTCTTCAATGCAAGAAGCTTGTCCTAAAAAAATATCTTGATTGTTGTTTCATTCTCCTATAAAATAAGGTTCGTTGAGTAAAGGTTAGAATAAAAGGTACATATAAGGTACTTGTAACGATAAAAAGATAGAAGAGAAAGAGGAAGAACGATGCGATTAAGAAATATTCCAGGAGCGGATGATGTTATCGAAAAGAGCGAATATGTAATAAACCAGCCGGAGAACTTCAAAGGTAAATGGAGTGAATTTTTTGGAAACAAGAACCCGATTCATATTGAAATTGGTATGGGCAAAGGAAAATTCATTACAGAGCTGGCAAAACAGAATCCACAGATTAACTATATTGGAATTGAAAAATATTCAAGTGTACTGCTTCGTGGACTGGAAAAAAGAGAGGAAGCACAGAAAGAGACGAATCTTGAGAATCTTTTTTATCTCTGTTTCAATGCAGAGTATATAGAAAAAGTATTTGAAAAGGATGAAGTTGCGCAGATATATTTGAATTTCTCGGATCCATGGCCAAAGGACCGACATGCAAAAAGAAGACTCATGTCGAGACAGTATCTGGAGCGATATGATAAGATACTTGCCGATGAAGGCAGAATTATTTTCAAAACGGACAATGACGGCTTATTTGATTTTGCACTGGAAGAAATAGAAGAGACAAAATGGCAGTTGGAAAGCATGACGAGAGATTTACACAACAGCGAATTCGCCGAGGGAAATATTATGACAGAGTATGAAGAAAAGTTTTCCGGAATCGGTAAAAATATTAATCGCCTTGTCACCTATCGCTAATTTTTGCATATAATGAAAACCAAAAAGTAAACTTTTTGACCGGAAGAATGAAAATGCGGATAAAGGGGTATTATAAGTGGAACAGGCTTGTTTGTTGCTTTCTAAAATCATGGAGGGAAGTCCGGAAAATTGTACAAAGAATTCGATAGTTGAAAAAAATTAAAAAAAAGGTTGCAATTTGTAAAATGATACATTATAATTGTTATGCAATTGGGTAATGCGCTTCTAGCTCAGCTGGCAGAGCACCTGACTCTTAATCAGGGTGTCCAGGGTTCGAACCCCTGGAGGCGCACTGAAGTCCTTGTTTGGCAGACGTAAGAGCTGCTGGGTAGGGGCTTTTTGTTTTATATAAAAATATTTTTAGGAATGGGGTAACTATGATTCATATCTATTATGGAGATGGAAAAGGTAAAACAACAGCAGCAATGGGGCTTGCTCTACGGGCGGCCGGAGCAAAACAAAAGGTGGTAGTCGGCCAGTTTTTAAAAAACGGGACTTCAAGTGAAGTGGAAGCATTAAGCCAGCTTTCATGTGTTACGTATGTGAAACCGCAGGAGTTTTATGGATTTACGTATGCGATGACGAAAGAGCAGAAAGAAAAAGCAGCGATATATTATAAGAAGTATCTGGATGAGATACAGGAACTAGGAAGAAGAGAAGATACATTTCTTATTGTTCTGGATGAGTTGTTGGATGTCTGCAACAAAGATTTGTTAGAAGAAGAAGCTGTACGGTTATTTTTAACGGAAATGAAGGAAAAAGAGAAAGAAGTAGTTCTCACCGGAAGAAATCCAAAAGAAGCATTTCTTAAAATGGCGGACTATGTGACGCAGATGCAAAAAGAAAAACACCCTTACGACCGTGGAATACCGGCAAGAAAGGGTGTAGAACTCTAGCATTTGGTGGAAGACAGAATCTTGGAGTAGAGCAGATGATCCTTCCAGCCACCATCAATATAAACATAATCCGGAATCAGTCCGATCTCTTCAAAGCCCAATTTATCCAACAAACGAACGGAACGTTTATTGGAAGGAAGAACCGTAGCCTCCACTCGATGGAGGCTATAATTATTTGGAAGAAGGTCGTTTAGACAGTAGGAAAGCGCTTCTTCCATAAAACCCTTCCGACAAAAGCAACTATCCTGTTTGTATCCGAGAATACAGCTGTGAAACGTATCCTGACGAATCTGGTTAAAACAGATAGAGCCGATAATCTGCTTTGGGTATTCCTTTTGAAACATATAGAGGCGAAGGAAACGCTCCGCCTGAAATTCTTTTTTTTCAAAAAGAAGAACGCGTGTCTGATAACCGGTGCTGTAAAAACCGGGAGCGCGAGGAGGCTCAACCGGTTCAAAAACGCGGGCATTATTCTCATAGAATCTCAAAACCTCAGCACCGTAGGTTTCATCCAAAACCTTAAGTATCAGGCGCTCAGTTTCAAATTCTGTCGGGATCTTATTATGTGTAGCATTTGGCGTTTCATTATTATTTGTCATAGAAATCTCCTGTTTTGATAATACATCATATGATAAAAAATGCGGAAAATGAATCTAGAGGTCCACACCGCGTATCGAAACATTTGGAATAAACGGTATGAGGATTTCTTTGTAGGAAAGAAGTTCCTGTGGAGAAGGAGAAGTAAATCCGGGCCGGATGGTGTTGCCGGAATCCTCATATGCCTGAAGAAAATAGGCATTGCATCCTTCGAGCCATTCTCCGATGGAACGGATATCCTCTTTGGTATGAAGCTCGTGAACAATTGTTGTTCGGAATTCGTAAGGTTTGTCTTGTTGCATAAGGAGTTCGACGGACGTCATAACGGACGAGAGAAGTTCATTTGAAAGAGATGAACCACTCATAATTCCGGCGGTTTCCAGGTATTTGTCCCGGGAATTCTTGATATCCATAGCAACATAGTCGATAAGTTCTTCTGAAAATAACCGGTCAATCAACTTCGGGTTGGTACCGTTGGTATCCAGCTTCACTTTAAGCCCCAAAGCTTTTATTTCGCGAATAAAATCCGGTAGCTCCTTTTGTAAAGTAGGCTCCCCGCCGGTGATACAGACACCTTCCAGAATATTGCTTCTTTTCTTTAGGGTTTGTAGTACTTCAGTCGTATCAATCTCGGGCAAAGCGTCGGGAGACAATACTAAAGATGAATTATGACAGAACGGACATCGAAAATTACAGTTGCCAAGAAAAATCGTAGCAGCCAGATGCCCCGGGTAATCAAGCAAAGTTGTCTTATTAAAACCGTGAATTCGCATATTGTCACCTCCGAAAGCTAGTGTTACACTTACTCATATACAATTTTATTTTATTTGAAAAGGAAAAGCAACAAAGGAGTTTAGAATATATGGAACAGGTAAAACGTGAAGATATCAAATATATGAAAGAGGCGATTCGCCAGGCAAAGAAGGCATATCAGTTAAATGAAGTACCGATTGGATGCGTGATTGAGCATGAAGGGAAAATCATAGCCAGAGGATATAATCGAAGAAATACAGATAAATCTACGCTTGCGCATGCAGAAATAGCCGCGATTAAAAAAGCGAGCAAGAAAATCGGGGATTGGCGTTTGGAAGAGTGTACGATGTACATTACGCTTGAGCCTTGTCAGATGTGCGCCGGAGCGATTGTTCAGGCAAGAATACCAAGAGTGGTCGTGGGCTCAATGAATCCGAAAGCAGGATGTGCAGGCTCTGTAATCAATCTTCTTCAAGTACCGGCGTTCAATCATCAGGTGGAGTTTGAAAAGGGGGTACTGGAAGAAGAAACTACAGAATTATTGCAAAGCTTCTTTCGTGAACTGCGCCAAAAAAAGAAGAAAAATAATTAGTTACCGCGTGCTTTGTCAGTGCAGGCTTTCATCGCTTCGATTACAGCGGAGCGCATACCTTCCCGCTCGAGAACGCGAACGGCTTCAATCGTCGTTCCGCCCGGAGAGCAAACCATATCTTTTAATTCGCCGGGATGAGAACCGGTCTCTAACATCATTTTCGCACTGCCAAGTACAGACTGCGCCACGAATTTGTAAGCCTGTGCTCTTGGCATACCGTCAGCAACGGCAGCATCAGCCATAGCTTCCATAAACATAAACACGTAAGCAGGAGAACTTCCACTGGCAGAAACAACAACATCCATAAGACGTTCTTCAATCACTTCGCAGATTCCAAAGCTGTTGAACAAGTCACAAGCCAGTTTCAAGTCCGCATCATTTACAAATTCATTTTTACAAAGAGCAGACATTCCCTCGCCGACAAGTGCAGGGGTGTTAGGCATGGAACGTACAATTTTTACATTTTTGCCAAATAGATTTTTCATCCATTCCAGAGTTTTACCCGGAGCAATGGAGATAATCAATTGATTTTCATTTACTACGTCTTTGATTTCGTTGATTACCGCATCGTAGAAAATCGGTTTCACAGAAAGAACAACGATATCAGAGGCCGCTACTTCTTTGTTATCTAAGGTGGTATTTACATGAAAAGCTTCCTTTGCTTTGGAAACGGTAGCCTCCGTCTTAGCAGAGACAATAATGTCAGAAGCCTTGCAAAAGTCATTGTCAATAATACCTTTGATCATGGCAGAAGCCATATTACCACAACCGATAAAACCTAATTTCATATATGTTCACCAAACCTTTCCTTTTTAAAAAAATTATAGACGATTTGAGGGAGAATGTATAGTTGAAACGGTTTGATTTTTGGTAAAATTGCAAGAATAGCATACAAAAGTTGTGTATACAAAAGAAGATGACGAATTTAAGAAAAATGGTTACAGTGTTCATATTGGAGATACGAGGACAAGTGAGAAGAATCAATAATCTATTAGTTTCACCAACTTAAACAGTTGTCGTTTTGAATTTAAAGCATACATACAAGTGTAAAAAAAATAGTTGAAAAACGTGTCAAAAAATAGTTGACAAATATTATTTGTAAGAATACAATTGCATAGTTGCGCAACATATGATTATAACATAAAGGAGATATTGCAATGCAAAAGAGAATGACTAAGATAGTGGCAATTTTATTGTCACTTAGTCTTTTGGCAGAAAGTTTTTCACCTGCGACATCAGTAAACGCAGCGAAAAACAATCAAGCAGAGATATTACAACCAACATCTGTTAAGAATGATGTGGCAAATGCCACACAATCACAACCGGAAGTCGTAACAGAGCTTCCAAAAGAGAGAACACTAAACTCCAACACCTATCTTCTTTCTGATGGGGAGAAAGAACTTGTTACCTACATGGATGACATCCGATACAAAGACGCATCCGGCAAGCTTGTAGACTACGAACCGGAGCTTGTTCGTATCGGTAAGAAAGATAGAAAAATATTAGAAAAGGCGGAACTTCTTACTGAGGATACCTCTGGCGGTATCAACGACAGTATCTCTGGTAGTGAAGAGAAGAGAGAGTTAGCAACTGTAGGCGAGTACGCTTATGTAAACAAACAGGGAGACAGCAAACAATTCTTTCCGGAAACTCTTTCTGCGGATTCCCCTATTTATCTTATAAAAGACAATTACGAGGCTTCTATAGCACCGGTTTCTACAGATACGAAGGAAGTAGAAGTAACCAATGATACAATCGAAGATGCCTATGAGAAGGAAAAAAACGTTCCCATTGATGTGTCTTACGAGGCAACTCGTGAAGAGTCTACTTTTACCTACCGTTCCATGGAAGATGGAGTAAAAGAATCTATCGTATTACAGAATGCACCAGAGAGTAACATCTGGAAGTTTGAACTTTCCTTAAAGGGTGCCTATGCAAAGTTAGATAACTTAGAACCTGAGAAACCAATGCTTTCCGGTAATCATTACAATGCAGGGCTTTCTTTTTTTGACGAAAAAACCAATGCGCTCGTTGGTGGAATCGAAGCACCAAATATGAACGATGCAACAGGAGAGAAGTATTCCGATGCACTGTATTATACACTGGAAGAAACAGCTCATAACAAAGATACACATTCCTATCTAATCACAC
Source organism: Lachnospiraceae bacterium (assembly GCA_024698865.1). GTDB lineage: Bacteria > Bacillota > Clostridia > Lachnospirales > Lachnospiraceae > JAILQS01. Next base: position 12,069 of record JAILQS010000115.1, read on the forward strand.
TGTATGCAGACAGTGAATATCTAAACGCAGCGGATACAACTTATCCGGTTACCATTGACCCATCTCTTACATGGAATGAGTCCGGCAATCTTGCAAGTAACTATGTACTGAAATCCTCACCGGGAACCAATTACTACAGC
>JAILQS010000129.1 GCA_024698865.1 Lachnospiraceae bacterium
GGGAAGAAGGAAAGTATAATTGCAAATACTGCTGCAATTTCCATTACAAGTGGATCGTAAACCTTTGTTAATGCCAATACACCGGTATTCTCGCCGTAGGTAGTGTTGGCAGGACCGCCGAACAAACCTGCAACGGTAGTTGCCAAACCGTCTCCAAGAAGTGTACGGTGAAGTCCGGGTTCTGCAATAAAGTTGCGGTCTGCAGTAGCGCTGATAGCGGAGATGTCTCCGATATGTTCCATCATGGAAGCAATTGCGATCGGTGCAATCGTTAAGATAGCACTTACACTGAATTTGGCGAACATAGATGGATTCAGTGGAAGGGAAACGATTGCCGCATCTTTTAATGCGTCAAAGTTTACTGCGCCTAACGCGAGTGCCACCAGATAAGAAGCCACAACACCTAAGATGATAGGAATGATTTTCACCATACCTTTTCCCCAGATATTACATATAATAATGACTGCCAAAGCGACAAGCGCTACCGGCCAGTTTGTTGCACAGTTTTCTACGGCAGTAGGTGCGAGAATCAGGCCGATAGAAATAATAATCGGACCGGTTACTACAGGTGGAAAATATCTCATTACTTTATTGATTCCGAACAGTTTAATAAAAAGGGAAAGTACCAGATAAATTAAACCTGCGATAGCAACACCGCCACAGGCATATGGCAACATTTCCACATTGGGAACGACTGCATCACCTTTCGCGTTTTTCAGTAGTGGAGCAACTGCGGCGAAGCCTCCAAGAAATGCAAAAGAAGAACCTAAGAAGGCAGGTACTTTTCTTTTGGTTACCAAATGGAATAACAGGGTACCAACACCGGCCATGAAAAGCGTGGTGGATACATCCAGTCCTGTTAACAAAGGTACAAGTACGGTTGCGCCAAACATAGCAAATGTGTGTTGCAAACCGAGAAGTAATAGTTTTGGGATACCAAGTACTTTAGCGTCGTAAATACCGGTTTCGCCAATCGTTTGAGTTTCGTTACTCATTGGGAAAGTCCTCCTCATTCGTTTTTTACTAAGTGAAATTATACTCTAGGACGTAGGGAAACGCAATAAAACTTTGAAGTTTTGTTCCAATGATGATATACTACCAAAGAAATAAACAATGCAAATGCTTTTTAATAGAACAGCGAATATAGCTGGGGATATCAATGGAGGATAAGAATCAATGATACTTGCGGTAGATATGGGAAATACCAATATTGTAATTGGTTGTATTGATAAAGAGAATACTTATTTTGTGGAACGTATGGCGACCGACCTTTCCAAGACAGAGTTGGAATATGCCATCGGTATCAAGACAGTACTGGAGCTTTATAAGATTAATGTTGGCGATATTGAAGGGGTAATTATTTCTTCTGTAGTACCGCCATTGGTAAATATCATAAAGCGCGCCTGCAAAAAAGTAGTAAAGAAACCTGTTCTGGTAGTGAGCCCGGGAGTAAAAACAGGTCTGAACATTAAGATGGATAACCCTGCACAAGTGGGAAGTGATATGATTGTTTGTGCGGTTGCAAGCCTGAAAGAATACGAAGCCCCATTCTTATTTGTAGACCTTGGAACAGCTACCACATTATCGGTTGTGGACAAAGACCAGAATTACATTGGTGGTGCAATTCTTCCTGGAGTAAATACTTCCATGAATGCACTTGTGTCCAATACAGCGCAACTTCCGAAAATCAGTATGGAAGCACCGGAGAAAATGATTGGAACCAATACGATTGATTGTATGAAGAGCGGAATTCTTGTTGGGCATGCGGCTTGTATCGACGGAATGATTGACCGCATAGAGGAGGAACTTGGATATTCTCTGAATCTGATTGCTACGGGCGGACTTGCATCTGTTGTTATTCCGCTTTGTAAACACGACATTACAATTGATGATGCTTTGATTTTGAAAGGGCTTCAGATTATATTTGATAAAAACAAGAATTTGTTAAAATAAGAATCATTTTGTTAGAAATCAGTCTGTCAGCAGTTTAGAATGAATCGGATAGGACAAATCGGACAGGCTGGATCGGAAAGGAAGATATAAATGCTGAAAGGAAAACATGTCGTTCTGGGAGTTACCGGCAGTATTGCTGCCTATAAGATTGCCAATCTTGCCAGTATGTTAGTAAAACTGCATTGCAAAGTGACCGTAATTATGACGGAAAATGCAACGAATTTTATTCACCCTACGACCTTTGAAACACTGACCGGCAACAAATGCCTGATTGATACTTTTGATCGGAATTTTGAATTTTCGGTGGAGCACGTATCTTTGGCAAAGTCTGCGGACTTGTTTATGGTAGCGCCGGCATCTGCCAATGTGATCGGGAAAATGGCACATGGCATTGCTGACGATATGCTGACTACAACAATACTTGCCTGTGAGTGCAAGAAACTCGTTGCGCCTGCTATGAATACACATATGTTCCATAATCCAATCGTACAGGACAATATGGACATTTTGCGTAAATATGGAATGGAAATTATCACACCGGATTGCGGATATCTTGCGTGCGGAGATGTGGGAGACGGCAAACTTCCTTCCGAGCAGGTATTGCTGGAACACATTTTATATGAAATCGCGTACGAGAAAGATATGGAAGGAAAGAAAGTATTGATTACCGCCGGACCGACACGAGAAGCAATCGACCCGGTACGCTTTATTTCCAATCATTCCACCGGCAAGATGGGATATGCGCTTGCAACCGCCTGTGCAAGGCGGGGAGCTAAGGTTACACTTGTGACCGGACCGTCTATGGAACCGGTACCTACATTTGTGGAAGTAGTGCCAATCGTCAGCGCACAGGATATGTTTGAAGCGGTGACTTCACGAAGCGCAGAACAGGATATTATTATCAAGTCGGCAGCAGTGGCAGATTATCGTCCGGTACACGTGGCAGAGAATAAAGTGAAAAAGACCGATGAAACCGATGTGAGCATTCCGTTGGAGCGTACGCAGGATATTCTCAAATATCTTGGTGAGCACAAGAAGGAGAATCAGTTTTTATGCGGATTTTCTATGGAGACGCAAAATATGCTTGAGAATTCCCGCAAGAAACTTGAGAAAAAAAATCTCGATATGATTGTAGCCAATAATCTGAAGGTGGAAGGTGCCGGATTTGGCACAGACACGAACGTGGTAACTTTAATTACAAAGGATGGGGAAGAGGAGCTTCCTAAGATGAGTAAAGAAGAAGTTGCACATGAGATTCTAAATCACATTATAAAATGCAGTAAATAAGCATAGTTTGACTGCATACCCAGACTTTTTGTGATTTGAAAAATCTCAGATTTCAAAAATAATTTAAATTTTTTAAAAAAGTTGTTGCAATCTGAAACAACCTGTTATATAATATCATTCGTGACAGCGAAAGAAAGCTTCACGAATGAAATATTGGGCTATCGCCAAATGGTAAGGCAACGGACTCTGACTCCGTCATTTCAAGGTTCGAATCCTTGTAGCCCAGCTTTAAGCCTCGATGATTTATCATCGGGGCTTTTTTGTAGCACAAGACCGGCAAGCGGATGCATGCAATGGATTTGCATGCAAATCCATTTGCCGGTCGTAAGAACATGGAGCACGAAGTGCGGAATGTTCAGATGCGAAATCGAGTAGGAGTCAGCCTACTCGATTAATAGAAAAGCCCTTCGGATTTCCTATCAACCTGTATATGAACTGTATTTAAAAAATGAGGCTGCCCCACTAAGTAATTAGTGGGGCAGCCTCATTTTCTTTTATACGATGATACTTTCTACTCCGAATTTATTTTCTTTTAAAGCATAAGTCTTGTTTTTGCGGTTTCTAATCTACTCTGGAGTTGTTCTTCACAATGCCGGCAATGGATGCCAACAACGCAATGGTAGTTACCAGATAAATTGATATCACAATCGGTAAGATGGATAAAACCAATTCCCGCATGCTGTTTACCGCCGCATAGTCATAGACCGCATAACTTATTCCCACCGAATACGAAGTAAAGCCCGAGCCATTGCTGGTGAAAAACATCGAAACCGTAGGAATCAGGATTCTTTGCAGTGTCAGCGATATAGTAAAGTAGAAAACTACGGAAAGAAAAACCTTATGGCTGGTATTTATAATGTTTGCCAATGCCATGGCTGCATAACAGATCAACAACTGTGTGAGATAAAAACACACAAGAAATAATATACACTCAATAATAAGAGCGATAAGTAACGGGTTAAGTAACACTGCAGTTTTGGAGTCGTCCAAAGCAGCACTCCAGTCCGGGTTAGGATAAATGGCGTGCAGGAAATTATTCAGAATTTCGCCTACGGTAGTGTCAGTGCCTGTGGCAATGCGGACACATACAAGAGAAACCAACAGACTTCCTGCAGCCCACATAAGGGAAGTGACTGCTTTGGCTGTAATCAGTGACAGTGGTGAAGCCGGCAAAGTGTGCATAAGATACCCTTCTTCACACATAAGGTTTTTGTAATAGCGATAAATGCTCAAAGCGAAGCCGACGATATTGACACCTGCAAAAATCAATATGGTAAAAAGGCTAATAATGGCTTGAAGTATAATAATCACAGCATATCCCGGGAAACTTTCCAAAGCTGTGCCCGTAAAATCTGCCAGACCGAAATAGGCTAGCGGCGTGAACAATATGCAAGCCAGATAAAGAGAAAAAAACCAACGATAGGTAGCGTTTATTTCGTATTTAATAAGTTTTCCTAACATTTTAAAACCCCCTGGTTATGGTGCGTGTCTATTCAAGATTCAATCTTTTATCTAAAAGATGGTTGGTTACAAAAAATGTTCCGATGAACACGGCAATACTGAATACCAGTGCAAAAGGCATATAGCGATAGGTAATGGTTCTCAGCATAGCCACTAGTGTAAGTACTTCATCAGCGTATATGTAAGGGTCCGTTCTGAATGATGAAGAGATAATCAGTATGGAAGAAGCCACACTGGAAATTATATTCATCGCAAAGTTAATGACAAAATAGGTAATGATAGCGCTTACCACTTTGTGTTTCGGACTGATGTACTGCCCAACAACCATACTGCAATAGTATAACACCGGTGTTGAGACGAGACTGAGAATAATGGATAAAATACATGCAGTCAGTAAAACCATAAGGGTGGTAAGGATTGATCCCCTGGTAATAAGCTTTGTACCGTTCTCAAGATGGAAGTAGGTATCATAGGATAACATTTTATACAGTTCATGGAGAGCAGTCTTTGCCTCGTTAATAATATGTGGCATCGAAAACTTAAGCACCACATATCCACATATTATGGAAACAATATTTCCGCATAAGCTCCAAAAGCCACTGACAAGAGCCTTGGAGGTAATGAGGTGAAAAGGTTTTACCGGCAGCGTATTCGTAAGATAACTTTCGGCTCCGAGTACATGGGTATAAAAACGATATATGCAAATAATCGTACTGGCAATATTGACACCAATCAGCAGGATAATAAATGCAAAAAGGGAAAACCCTTTAAAAAAGCCGATAAATGCTCCACCTTCATACTGGGATAAGCTAAAGATAGCAAAGGGAATGGAGGCAAAAGCGATAAGGTAAATTGCCAAAAATAACTGATATGTAGCTTTAAATTCGTGTTTAATAAGTTTTCCTAACATTTGAACTCCTCCCTGAATAATTCATCCAATGACATTCCGGATTCTTCTCTAATCTGGTCTACCGGTGCATAGCGGGTTACAGTGCCGTATTTAAGGAAAATGGCATCGTCCAGAATATTTTCCACATCTGCAATCAAGTGGGTAGACAATAATATGGAAGATTTATGGTTGTAGTTTTGGATAATGGTATTCAAAATATAGTCTCTGGCAGCAGGATCAACTCCGCCGATAGGCTCATCCAGGCAGTAAAGTTCTGCATCTCTGGACATAACCATAATGAGCTGTACCTTCTCCTTGGTTCCTTTGGAAAGGGACTTAAGACGGGCGTTTGGCGCAATGTCCAGATCCTTTAACATATCATAAGCGCGCTCTTCCTTAAAATCCTCGTAAAAATCTTTATAGAAAGATACCAGGTCATTCACCTTCATCCAGTTGTTGAGAATCATCTTGTCCGGTAAATAGGAAATTACTTTCTTTGTTTCTACTCCCGGCAGATATCCGTTAATTGTAATGCTTCCCCTGGTTGGTACAAGCAAACCGTTGATTAATTTAATAAATGTTGTTTTGCCACTGCCGTTAGGTCCAAGCAGACCAATGATTCGACCGCGTTCAAAGGTAAGACTCAAATCATTCAAAGCAGTTGTACCACCAAAAATCTTCGTTAATTTGTTACACTCTAATAAGTTGTTATTGAATAAATTTTCTGTAAAATCCATACATTTTCTCCTTTTGCTCTCTAATCTCTCATTAATTCTTTGATCTCCGGATTACTGTAACCCAGATCGTGCATTTTATCGTAAAAAATCCGAATTTGGCCGGAGGCAAGGTCTCTTCTTGTGTTTTGAATGACGGTTTCGTCTTCGGTAACAAACCTGCCGCTAGTGCGATTGGAATAAATAAGTCCTTCATTCTCCAATTGGCTTAGCGCCCGTTGCATCGTGTTGGGATTCACGGAAGCTTCCACTGCCAGATCGCGAACGCTGGGCAGGCGGCTTCCTGCAGGATACTCGCCGGACACAATAGACATTCGAAGATGCTCCATTATCTGAAGATAAATAGGCTGATTATTAGACAGATTCCATTTCATAGGGTCCTCCTTTCAAAAAACTGTACTACTGTACTAATTGATTAATACAATAATACAAAAACTTCCTTCTTTTGTCAAATAGGAAAAAAGTATGAATGGAAATCCGTGTCATTTGCCGTTGAAACCTTTACTTTTAGGTTCAAAAGTGTTAGAATTGGGACAATGACTTATTACGCACTAAAATGCGTGGACATATAAGCCAAACAAGAAATTTCATATATAAAAAGGAGGATTTTTCAAACATGGCAAGAGCTAAACAATCCATGGATGGAAATACTGCTGCAGCTCATGTAGCATATGCGTTTACAGAAGTTGCAGGTATCTATCCAATCACACCATCCAGCCCAATGGCAGACTCTGTTGATCAGTGGTCAGCAAGCGGACTGAAAAACATTTTTGGAAGCAAAGTAAAAGTAGTAGAAATGGAATCTGAAGCAGGTGCTGCTGGTACCGTACACGGTTCCTTAGCTGCTGGTGCACTTACAACAACATTTACTGCATCACAGGGTCTTCTTCTTATGATCCCTAATATGTACAAAATCGCTGGTGAAATGTTACCAACTGTATTCCATGTATCAGCACGTACAGTATCTACACATGCATTAAATATTTTCGGTGATCATAGTGACGTTTACGCATGTCGTCAGACAGGTTTCGCTATGTTAGCTGAAACCAACCCACAGGAAGTTATGGACCTTTCTCCTGTTGCACATCTTGCAGCATTAGAAGGAAAAGTTCCTTTCATCAACTTCTTCGATGGATTCCGTACATCTCATGAGATTCAGAAAATCGAAAAATGGGATTATGAAGATTTGAAAGAAATGTGTCCTATGGATGCAGTAGCTGAGTTCCGTGCACACGCACTTAACCCAGAGCATCCTGCTGCTCGTGGTTCTCACGAGAACGGTGACGTATTCTTCCAGCATCGTGAAGCTTGTAATACAGCATATGACAAACTTCCTGCTGTAGTTAAGAAATACATGGACAAAGTAAATGCTAAATTAGGAACAAACTATGACTTATTCAACTACTATGGAGCAGAAGATGCTGACCGCGTAATCATCGCTATGGGATCTATCTGTGACGTTGCAGAAGAAGTAATTGATTACTTAACAGCTGCAGGTGAAAAAGTTGGTTTAATCAAAGTTCGTTTATATCGTCCTTGGTCTTCAGAAGCACTTCTTAAAGTAATTCCTAAGACTGCTAAGAAGATTGCTGTACTTGACCGTACAAAAGAGCCTGGATCTCTTGGAGAGCCATTATTCATCGATATCGCTACAACACTTCGTGAAGCAGGAATGAACGATGTAGTTCTTACAGGTGGACGTTACGGACTTGGTTCTAAAGACACACCACCTTCATCTGTATTCGCAGTATACAAAGAATTACAGAAAGATGCTCCAAAAGCACGTTTCACATTAGGTATTGTCGATGACGTTACCAACTTAAGCTTACCGGAAGAAAAAGCTCCAATTACTTCCGCTCCTGGAACAAAAGAGTGTAAATTCTGGGGTCTTGGTGGAGACGGTACTGTAGGTGCTAACAAGAACTCTACAAAGATTATCGGTGACCACACAGACAAATATATTCAGGCATACTTCCAGTATGACTCTAAGAAAACAGGTGGTATCACTATTTCACATCTTCGTTTTGGTGATAACCCAATTAAGAGCCCATACTACATCAACCAGGCAGACTTCGTTGCATGCCATAACCCATCTTATGTAATCAACGGATACAAGATGGTTCAGGACGTTAAACCGGGCGGAGTATTCATGATCAACTGCCAGTGGTCTGATGAAGAATTAGACAAACATATGCCTGCAGAGTCTAAGAAATACATCGCTGAAAACAACATTCAGCTTTATACAATCAACGCTATCGATAAAGCAATCGAAATCGGTATGGGTAAACGTACCAACACAATTTTACAGTCTGCATTCTTCAAATTAGCAGATGTTATGCCTATCGATGACGCTGTTGAATTCATGAAACAGGCAGCTAAGAAGTCTTACTCTAAGAAGGGTGACGACGTTGTACAGATGAACTACAAAGCGATCGACGCTGGTGTAGATGCTATCCACAAAGTAGAAGTTCCTGATTCTTGGAAGAATCCAGCTCCGGATGCTGCAAAAGAAGCTAGAACAGGACGTCCGGAAGTAGTTAAGATGGTTAACGAACTTCTTGATCCTATTTCTAAGATGGACGGTGACAGCCTTCCGGTATCTGCTTTCGTTGACATCGCTGATGGTCAGTTCGAAACAGGTGCATCTGCATACGAAAAACGTGGTACTGCCGTAATGGTTCCAGCTTGGGATCCTGAACAGTGCGTTCAGTGTAACAGCTGTGCATTCGTATGTTCACATGCAACACTTCGTCCATTCATCTTAGATGCAGATGAAGTAAACAAAGCTCCTGAATCAATCAAACTTGCTGATTCTAAACATGCCGTAGCAGACGGAATGAAATACACAATGAGCGTATCTCCACTTGACTGTATGGGATGCGGCGAGTGTGTAACTGTTTGTCCTGCAGCAGCTAAGGGTGCTCTTAAGATGGTACCACAGGAAGCACAGGCAGATCAGCAGCCGGTATTTGATTACTTAGTAGCAAATGTAGGAAAGAAAGAAATCAAACCTGCATTCACAGATGCTACTCCAATTGGATCACAGTACAATCAGCCACTCCTTGAGTTCTCAGGCTCATGTGCAGGTTGTGCAGAAACATCTTACGCTAGATTAATCACTCAGCTCTTCGGTGAGCAGATGTATATCTCTAACGCAACAGGATGTTCTTCCATCTGGGGTAACCCGGCAGCTACTTCACCATATACAGTAAACAAAGATACAAAGAAAGGACCAGCTTGGTCTAACTCATTGTTCGAAGATAATGCTGAACATGGTTTAGGTATGTATGTTGGACAGAAATTTATCCGTGAACAGGCAATCGAGTCAGCAAAAGCTTGTGCAGAATCTGACAAAGCTTCTGCAGAATTAAAAGCTGCTTTCGATGCATTTATGGATACAAAAGACGATACAAAAGCTAACACAGCAGCAACAGCAGCATTAGTTGCAGAACTTGAAAAAGCTGCAGCAGCAGGATGCCCTGATGCAAAAGCTGCTCTTGATAAGAAAGATTACCTTTCTAAGAAATCCGTATGGATCTTCGGTGGTGACGGATGGGCTTACGATATCGGATTCGGTGGTCTTGACCACGTATTAGCTTCCGGTGAAAACGTAAACGTAATGGTATTCGATACAGAAATGTATTCTAATACCGGTGGACAGGCTTCTAAAGCTTCTAACATCGGTGAAGTTTGCCAGTTCGCTGCAGCAGGTAAAGAAATCGGTAAGAAATCACTTGCTGAAATCGCTATGAGCTACGGATATGTATATGTTGCTCAGATCGCACTTGGTGCTAACCCTGCACAGGCTGTTAAAGCTATTGCAGAAGCTGAAGCATACAACGGACCTTCACTCATCATCGGATACGCTCCTTGCGAACTTCACGGTATCGCTAAGGGTGGAATGAACCACTGCCAGGATGAAATGAAGAAAGCTGTTAAGTCCGGATATTGGAATCTCTTCTCCTTCAACCCGGCTCTTAAAGCAGAAGGAAAGAATCCATTCACATTAACTTCTAAAGAAGGCGATGGATCATATCAGGAATTCTTGAATAACGAAGCTCGTTACACAAGATTGATTAAACCATTCCCAGAACGTGCAGAAAAACTCTTCGCTCAGTCTGAAGAAGCTGCAAAAGAGCGTTATAACCATCTTATGAAGTTAGTTGAGTTATACAAATAATTCAAAGACACTGATTTGACAGATGTAGAATTATAATTTTAAATAGTTGGAACGAGATAGAAGAGCTCGCAGCCTTTGGGTTGTGGGCTCTTTCGTTTGTTGGAAGATGACTCGATTGAAGAAATTCAAACAAAATAAGTACATTTTTTTAATATAATTAAACAATTAATTAATATAATTTACTTACATTTGTAACCAAAGAAGGAAATCAAAGGTATATAATTCATTTCGGAGTTAAGGAAAAGACTCTGATTAAAAAAATAAGGTATAAGGGAAGGAAGAGAACAATGAGAAAAGAAAAAATGTTAGGAACATTAGCTACACTTGCTATGATTGGAATGGTATCCGCTGCAATCGGAGGAAAAACAGCAAACGCGGATGTGGTAGATCCGGGATATAAGAAACTTGTATCGGCCCAGAAAAAAGCCGGCATTACAAATCTTGAGGAAAACAAAGAATACAGTTTTGACCTTGATGAAGATGGAAATGCAGAAAAGGTATCGTTTGTTGTGACGAGCAAAACAGAATATGACGCAACGGTAACGTTAAATGTAAACGATAAAGAGGTTTTTAAAAAGGAATACGATGAAAGTACAGTGTTTAACTGTGTCGGAGTTCAGGTACTTGATATCAACAAAAAGGACGGAAAAAAAGATATCTATATTTATGAAAATACGTTCTCTGAAGATATTACATGGGGATCGCTTTATACTTATAAGGACGGAAAACTTTCAAAAACCTGGAAGGGAAACGGCTTAAGCGAAATCGGTAAAAAACAGAAAAAGAATTATTATCCGGGCAGCGGAATTATTATGAGCACGGATGGAAAAGGTAAATTCGATGTTGTTGTTGATAGAGCAGTATTCTGTGACAGAATTACCGGAAACCATCATGACATCATCACTTATAAGATGAAAAATAATAAGGTATCGCTTGTTTCAAAAAATGCGGTAAAATTCTTCCTTACATACGGAAGTGATATGAAAGGGAATTTCAAAACAGCAAAGAAACTGAAAGGTTATACCAAAAACAGCAAAAAATCCAAAAGAATTACAATTGCCAAAGGAACAAAATGCACTGCAATTATGACAAATGTAACCAAGAACGGTAAAGTTTCTGTGCAGTACAAAACCAAGAAGGGTAAAAAATTCTGGTTATTTGTAAATGATTTCAAGGAAGACGAAAAAGTATTTAAAAAATTGTATTTTGCAGATTAAAAGCTAGCAGGTCATTCTCCATAGGGAGTCTTCGGGCCTATAGTACAGACGAATTGTCTGCTGCTTTCCAAATGCAGTAATCTTACATTCAAAGACGAAGGTGTTGTTAGTAACATAGACATGATCCGGTAAAGAACAGGTCCCACGGTGGGAGAGGTCCCGGTACTTTTTAATGGTATATGTCTGGTACTGACCATCTTCGTCTTTCATGCGTAAGCGCAGAGGAATTACTGTGCCGTCTGCTGAGTGTTGACAAATCACGTCAACAGTAATTAAACTGTTCATAAAAGAAAACCCGCCTTTCTGTGTATTGGTCAGCAGTGTAAGGAATCATAAAATCTATGATTATTTACTGTATAGACATTATAGAACATACGTTCGAGTAAGTAAAGAGAAAAAATTTGGAATAATAAAAGGTGAACTATGAATTTTATTAAAATAAAAGATTTTGAAAACAAAGAGCTGGATATATACGCAAGACTGACGGAAAAACAGCTTTTACATATAAATGAGCCAAAAGAAGGACTATTTATCGCAGAAAGTCCGAAGGTTATTATGCGTGCACTGGATGCCGGGTATGAACCGGTATCACTTCTTATAGAGGAGAAGTATTTGAAAGAAGCAGATGCCGTTGGTGAGACCAAAGAACTGCTTGCAAGAGAAGAATTGGCGAAGGTGCCGGTTTTTTATGGGAAGTACGAGGTTCTTACAAAACTTACAGGCTTTGCGCTTACCAGGGGTGCACTTTGTGCCATGCGAAGAAAACCGCTATTAACCCTGGAAGAGATATGTAGGAATAAAAAGAGAATCGCAATTTTGGAGGAGGTAGTAAATCCGACCAATGTAGGGGCAATTATTCGCTCGGCAGCGGCGCTTAAGATAGAAGCAGTTATACTGACCGCCGGCTGCAGTGATCCGCTGTATCGGCGTGCAGCAAGAGTGAGTATGGGAACGGTGTTTCAGGTACCATGGACAATTCTTGGCAAAAAAACGTGGCCACAGCAGGGAATGAAAGAATTAAACAGGCTCGGATTTAAGACGGTTTCCATGGCACTTACAGACAAATCAATCCCTGTGGACGATTTAAGGTTGAAAAAGGAAGAAAAACTTGCGATAATATTAGGTACAGAAGGAGACGGACTTTTGGACGATACGATTTCGGATAGCGACTATACCGTCAGAATTCCGATGGAAGAAGGTGTGGATTCACTCAATGTTGCTGCGGCAAGTGCGGTAGTATTTTGGGAATTACGCGGATGATATACGGAGCGTATAATTATTAAAAATAAATTCAAAAAAATTAAGAATTACTATAAAGTTTTCTGAAATACAGTCGATATAAAGAATAGAACTAAAAAAGATAATCACAAACCAAACAAAATACACATAAGGTGGTGAATAATATGAGAATAGATGCATATAACCAGGTGGCTAAAGTTTATCAGGCTTCACAAGTAAACAAGACCTCTGTATCTAAGTCTAAGAGAGCGGGAGAATTAGACAGTCTCGTTCTTTCACAGACAGGTAAGGATTTGCAGGTGGCAAAAGAGGCAGTGAAATCCGCACCGGATATCAGAGAGGATAGAGTAGCAGAACTGAAAGCCAAAATTCAGTCAGGAGAATATAACGTATCAGCGGAAGATTTCGCAGACAAATTAGTAGAAAAATACATGACGAAATTGTTTTAGAGAATAATGTAGAAAAGGAGCATATTCGTGGCTAGCTTAATGGAAGAATTGATTTCCGTGCTGGAGCAGGAGGATGCAATCTACAGAGAACTTATTCCAATAGCCGAAAAAAAGACGAGAGTAATCATAGACAACGACCTCGCAGCCTTAGAACAAATCACAGAGCGTGAGCAGGAGAGTATTCAACAGATCACGAGCTTAGAGAGGAAAAGGCAGGAGGTCGTTACTAATATGGGGACTGTTATTAACAGGAACCCGGCAACATTGGATCTTAAGACTCTTGTAAATTTGCTGGACAAACAGCCGGAAGATCAAAGAAAACTAAGTCTTGTGGCGGATCGACTTTCCAAATCCATTCACAGACTTGTAGATGTAAATAATCAAAATCAACAATTGATTCATCAATCCATGGAAATGATTGATTTCAATATTAATCTAATGAAGAGTGCCATGTCGGCACCGGGCAACAATTATACGAAAAATGCATCAGAAGCGGGAGCGGCTGTAGTGAATAACGCATCCTTTGATGCAAAGCAGTAAAGAAACTTAAGTATCAGAAACGGAGGTAGTTTATGAGTGGTTTAATGACCAGTATGTATACCGGCGTAACAGCTTTGAAAGCAAGCCAGACTTCAGTAAACACAACTGCACATAATATTGCCAACGTTGATACGAAGGCGTACACAAGACAGCAGATTCTCATGGGAGACAGAAATTACAACATCATTGGTGGCAACACAACAAGTTCTTTCCAGGTTGGTCTTGGTACAGATATTAAAGCAGTACGTCAGGTGAGAGATAATTTCCTGGATCAAAGTTATCGATTAGAACTTGGACGCGAAGGGTTCTACGAAGCAGAACAGGGAACGGTAAACGAGATTGAAACAATATTCGGAGAACTGACACAGGAATCCTTCTCAGAAACAATCAATTCTTTCTGGACAGCAATTTCCGAAATTGCAAAGGAGCCGGACAGTATTGTTAAAAAAGGAATTTTAGCTTCTACAGCAAGCAGTTTCCTGGTACAGGCAAATGTAATTTACGACCAGTTAAGTGCTTATCAGGAAAATTTAAATGGCAATATTTTAGATCAGGTAAATGCAATTAACAACATTGGTGATCAGATTCGTACCTTGAATCAGACGATTCGTTTTTATGAAAGCAACGGACAGAATGCCAACGATTACCGAGATGCAAGAAACCAGTTATTAGATGAACTTGGTGAATACGCAAAGATTTCTTTTAAAGAAGATCAGTACGGTGTAGTTACCGTAAGTATCGAAGGCGTTGTATTCTGTGATGATAACATTTTAAATAAATTATCTACCGAGAAAAGCACTACTGCATATGCGCAGGAAAAGGCAGACAAAGTAAATGAAACCGCAAGAAAAGTTCAGGAAATGCTGCTTAACGGTGATGATGTGGAAGACATCAAGAAGACACTCGAGTGGAGAGAACTTCAGGAATACGGAAGTGTTAACTTCAAAGAAGATGATAATGGTAATCCGGTTGTATTTCTGAATGGCAATGAATATTTCGCGGCAGACAGAATGGTTGACGTAGAGCCGGCGCAGTCGAACCTTCTCAATGTAATCTGGGAAAATTCCGGTACAGATGTTTTCAAGATTGACGGAAGATATCTGGCAGAGGCAAATACAGACGTAGGTTCTCTGAAAGGTCTGATGGTTTCCAGAGGTTCTTATACAGCCAATTATACCGACATTCCGGTAGAAAAAGATTTCTACAACGAGGATGGCGAGTTTGAAGAAGATAAATACAATACAGCACTTTTAGCGTACAGAGCGAATGTAAAAGAATCCATTCTCTCAAGTACAATGGCAGAATTTGACCAGTTGATTCATGGAATCGTAACATCGATCAATGATATTTTCAGCCCGAATACAGATTTTAATGAAGACAGCGTAGCTTCTTTGTTTGGAATTGCCGGAGAAACTGTTGATGATCATGTTCTTGCTACCGCTAAGATTACGTTACCGGATGGAACGGAATTGAGCTACAATGATAAGATCATCATCCTGGATGAAGCAAATGCTCCGGTAGGAACAGACGAGAATCACACATTTGGAGAAGCACTTTTTAATCGTAAAAGTGTAGACCGATATACAGAAGCAACGATGACTGCGATTGATGCCGACGGTAATGAGATTGAGAAGACCGTATATGTATACAATCAGGAATACGCATCGAACAATTACAGTCTTTTCACATTAGGTGAAATCGTAGTAAATGATACCATTTTGAACGATACTTCCAAATTGGAACTTTGCTACAATGACTACAATGGCTATGCAGGAGCTTACAACTTGGAATTATGTCAGAATTTAATGAATGTCTGGGACAATGCAAGCCTCAAATTAGGACCGGACACATTAACTTACAATACATTTGTTGATTACTATTCCGCATTGACAATTGATGTGGCAGACAGAGGAAGCGTTTACACCAGTATCGCAGAAAATCAGTCCTCTATGGTAGAAAGTATCGACAACAAACGTCAGTCCATCATGGGCGTGTCTTCCGACGAAGAACTTACCAACCTGATCAGATTCCAGCAGGCATACAACGCTTCATCCCGTTATATTACAGCAATTAGCGAGATGTTGGAACACATTATTCTTAGACTTGGAGCTTAAGAAATTGCTCTTAGGAGATTTTAGACAGAAAGGGAGTTTGTTATGGCAAATACATTTTTCGGATTAACAATCGGTGCTTCCGGACTTCAGACATACCAGGCAGCACTCAATACAACTGCACATAATGCTTCCAATGTGGATACGAAAGGGTATACCAGACAGAGTACGATTCGTTCTGCCAATCAGGCAATCACAATCAGTAGTCGTTATGGTATGGCGGGTACCGGTGTTGGTGTCGGAGAAATCACGCAGATTCGTAATGAATATTACGATGAAAAATTCAGAAGCAACAATCAGATTTTTGGAAACTATGATTCCAAAGAATATTATTTATATGAAATACAGAACTATTTCAGCGAAGTAAATGCTGAGGGAACCAGCGCATCTTTCGATGACTTTACTGCTTCCCTGGTAAGTCTTGCGACCAGTGCAGGCAATACAACAATTCGTACCGAAACAGTAGGAAATGCGCAGACGCTTGCTACATACATTAATTATATGTACAACTCTCTTCAGGGAGTTCAGGATGAGGCCAATACAGATATTAAAAATACAGCAGATCGTATCAACTCGATTGCAGAAGAAGTAGCGTCACTCACGAAGCAGATTAACACGATCGAAATTCGAGGTGAGAATGCCAACGATTTGCGAGATGCAAGAAATCTTCTGATCGATGAGTTATCCGAATATGCCAACATTTCCATCAGTGAAACAGAAACCGGAGACGGAATTGGTGCAACATTGTATGTTGTGAAATTAGATGGTAAAATGTTAGTAGATACATATAACTATAACGCTCTGGTAGCGAGTCCGACCGGAACATCAATTAATCAGAATGATGTGGCAGGACTTTACAATCTGGTATGGAAAGACGGACAGGAATTTAATTCCGGCAGCCCGACACTGGGTGGAAAGCTCCAGGCACTTTTTGAAGTCCGCGACGGCAACAACAAATTTGTATTAGAAGGAAATGCCAATGCGGCAGCCGGAACAAGTTTTATTACCGTAACGGAATCCAACATTAACAATGTTCTTGAGTTAAACATACCGGATGAAAGCGGAGTAATTACCATCGGTTCCAAAGAATACGTTTACAAATCGTTTAAGGTAGACGTAGATGAGAATGGAAACTACAAATATACGTTTGAATTGGCAGACGGTGAAAATATTTATAATGACATAGTGAATAAGCCTATGAGTATCGGCAAGAGTATTGACTATAAAGGAATCCCTTATTATATGGCTCAGTTAAATGAGTTTGTCAGAAGATACTCCCAGAGCTTTAATAATATTCACAAATCCGGAGAAGATTTTTACGGAGAAAAAGGTGTAGACTTCTTTAACGGAATAGCAAAAGCGGATGAACTGGAATTCTCGTTCAATGAGACAGAAACCGGTTTCACATCGCTGTTTGCAACAGACGAACTGGGACAGATTATAACAGAGGAAGATGGTTCTGTACGTGCTTCCTATTATCATGTAACAGCAGGTAATTTCCAGGTATCTAAGAATCTGGTAGAGGATCCGAGAAAAATTGCATGTGCAGAAAATTTCCATAACGGAATTGAAGATACTGTAATTTTAAATAAATTAATTGCGCTTCAGTCAGATAACACCCTTTTCAAACAGGGTTCCCCATCTGAATTTTTGCAGACATTTACCGCAAATATTGCAATTGATGCCGCACTTGCGGAAAAACTTGCTACAAGTCAGGAGACAGTACTTCAGGCAATTGATCACCAGAGAAACTCAATATCTGGTGTTGACCAGGACGAAGAAGCACTTGATTTAGTAAAATTCAAGAATGCTTATGACCTGAGTTCAAAAGTAATTTCAGTTATGAATGAAATTTATAATAAATTAATTAATGAAACAGGGGTTTAATTCCGATATATATATTAGAAGGACTTTAGTCTTCTGATATCAAGCATTTATTTTTTCCATATAGAAAGACTTTGCCGCTTTGTTGCATCGTCGGAAAGATAAGTGTAGAACAGGTTATGGCAATATAGAAACGAGGTGCCTATGAGAATTACAACCCAAATGATGACAACAAATTTGTTGAATAACATCAGTCGAAATAAAAAGAATATGAACGAGCTTGCCAATCAGTATGCTACGGAGCAGAAGATTCAAAAACCTTCAGATGATCCGGTAGTTGCTGTTCGTGCTTTGAAGTACAGTTCACAGATTACAGAACTTTCACAGTATCTGGAGAAGAATATCGAAGATGCTTTCGGATGGATGAACATCACAGAAAGTGCAATGAAGTCTGTTAACTCTGTATTGGAGCTTATGGACACGTATTGTACGGAAGCAGCAAATGATACCTATGAAAATGATGATAGAAATGCAATTATTGCAACTTTGAAACAGTATAGAGATCAGATTCTTGACCTTGGTAATACGGATTATGCCGGAAGATATGTTTTTACCGGTTTCCGTACGGATACACCGCTTCTTTTTGATGAGAAGAGTACTGACATTACATATTCTGTATACGAGAATCTTAAGTTCTCCGACATCAAGAAGACATCCTATGTAAAAGGCGGTCCGGTGTATGTGGCAGGAACTACGGCAGATGAATATGCTGCGCAGGCGCCTACACTTGAAAATTGCAAGAAGCTTACGCTTGCATACCATGATCTAGACGAAACAGTTCCGGATATTAACGGAGAGCCGGTAAGCAGCCTGAAGGCATTGAATATTACATTAGAAGACGGAACGATTCTTACCATTCCTTCTGCAGAAGCAGATGCATTAGGATACCAATTGGTTACAACGTCCATTAAGGAGCGTGATTGCTATACCGCAACCACTTCAGATAATCCGGATGGAACATTTATAAAACAAATCAAATTCATTCCTGAGACCGGTGAAGTTATTTTCTGTGATGACATTTATCGCGAGATTCAGGATTGTACCAATATTGAAGCGGTATATAACAAGACAAAGTTTGAAAAGGGAGATGTTCGACCGGAACATTATTTCCAATGTGATACCCTGAACAACGAGAATGGAAAAGTAATTAACTACAGTGCTCCAAGCCAGCAGGATATCCAGTATGAGATTAACTTTAGTCAGAAGCTTACGGTTAATACGATGGCATGCAACTCCATTTCTACCAATATTGCTTCTAAGATTGAAGAAATCATAAATGCAATCAATACCTGTTACGATGTGGAAGACAGAATTGCAGCGGTGGATAAACAGATTGAAGATACCAGCGATGCAGATGAAAAAGCGAATTTACAGGAATTAAGAAATCAGTTAGAGACAGAACAGGTACTGAAAAAGAAGGTTATGCAGGAAGCATTTGCTTCAGGAATTACAACGGTTCAGGAGTCTCAAAATGAGATGAATGTAGCGATTGCTAATCATGGAAGCCGCTATAACCGTTTGCAATTAACCGAATCTCGTCTGAAAAATCAAAAAGTAGATTTTAATGAGATGTATACAAGCAACTTTTATGTTAATATAGAAGATGTAGCAATAGAATACAAAACTGCAGAAACTGTATATAATGCTTCCTTGTACTGCTCGTCAGCAATTGTACAGAAATCATTATTAGAGTTCTTGTAAAAAACACAAAAAGATGGAGGACAGTTATGATAGTAGAGACCAAATATTTTGGAACAATTGATCTGGAAGAAACCAAGATTATTGAATTTGACGAGGGGATAATGGGGTTTGAAGAGTATAAGAAATATACTATCCTCTATGACAATGAAGGAGATGGTAAACCATCCATTAACTGGTTGCAGAGCTTAGACCTTCCGGGTCTTGCACTTCCGGTAATCAACCCATTGTTAATTAAAGAAGATTATAATCCTGTAGTTGAGGATGAATTATTAAAAGGCTTAGGTGAACTTACCGAAGAAAACATCGTTATTCTTTTAGCTATGACTATTCCATCCGACCTTACCAAAATGAGCGTTAATCTGAAGGCTCCGTTTATCATTAACTCTGATACACGTAAAGGTTGCCAGCTCATCGTTGAAAATCAGGATTACGAAATCAAATACAATGCGTATGATGCAATTCAGCGCAAAAAAGAGCAGAAGGGGGTAGAATAATATGTTAGCCCTTTCAAGAAAAGTAAACGAATCTATTATGATAGGTCATGATATAGAAATTACAATATTAGAATCCAAAGGTGATCAGGTTAAGATTGGTATTTCTGCACCAAAGACAGTTCCTGTTTACCGTAAAGAACTGTATGTACAAATTCAGGAATCCAATAAAGAATCTGTAAATAATGTTGTAGACGTAAAAGCTGCAGCGGATTTGTTCAAATAAATTGTAATTTCAGAAAAAACATGATATAATAAAAGGACACTCTAAACCAGTCAATCGATATTACACATGGAGGTGGCAATATGGAAATTGAAAGTATTAATGGATTAAGCAGGTCGGATACTAATTACAGTAGTAGCCGCAAGACAGTTTCCCCAGTTGAGAGTACAGAGACGAAACAACAGGATATAACGATTGAGGAAAAGAAGGTTCGTACGGAAAAAGAACAGTCCGATAAGAAAGACAACTCACGTGGTGAAGGAGAAGCAGGAGAAAAGCAGATCAAAGAAGCGGTAGCACAGACCAATCATAAGATCAAGAAGCAACCGCAGACTACATGCGAATTCTCTTATCACGAAGAGACGGGAAGAATCTCTATCACTGTTCGAGACAAAGAAAGTCAGAAAGTTATTCGCGAGATTCCACCGGAGAAGAGTCTGGATATGCTCCAGAAGATGTGGGAGCTGGCGGGTATTCTTGTAGACGAAAAGAGATAGGAGGGATCATATGAGTATACGTTTAAGCGGTATGATCTCCGGAATGGATACAGAGAGCATTATTCAATCTCTGATGTCTGCCCAAAGCATGAAGAAAACCAAGATTGAAAATAACCAGACCAAGTTGAACTGGAAACAGGAAATCTGGAGCGACTTGAATAAGAAGTTGTATTCGTTATATACAGGAAAGTTATCCAAAGCAAGATTGCAGGGTAACTACAGCAATAAGAAAGTAACTGCTTCTGATGAGTCGAAAGCAACCATAACTGCAAGCACAACTGCAGCAGCCGGTTCCCATTCCCTGGGTATTTCCAAACTTGCAAGCGCCCAGTATCTGACGGGTGACGTAATCAAATCTACAGATGGAAGCAAAGTTACATCGGCGACCAGTCTAAGTTCTTTAGGAATTACAGAAGGAACGGTCATCTCTGTAAAGGGTGGCGTAGGTTCCGATAATGAAAAGAGTATAGAATTAGAAGTAACTGCCGGTACAACAATCAATGATTTTGTGAACAAGTGTAAAGAAGCCGGACTGAATGCATCTTTTGATGCTACCCAGGGCAGATTGTTTATTAACTCTTCCGCAAGTGGAACAGATGAGAAGTTTACAATTACGACAGGAGTACATTCCGATTCATACAATCAGGCAGTACAGAATTTAAAATCACTGACCGGTTACAGCAATGTTTCCAATACGGCTACACTGGATGCAGCATTTAGTGCTATTTCTGCAAGTGATGCAGATAAGCTGGATAAAGCATTCCAGATTGCAAGAGGAGAGATTGCAGACGACAGAAGTGATTCGGATGTTACCGCACTTGTAGAACATGTCAAGAAGGTTGATGAAGCAGTAGTTCTTGCGAAAGCAAAAGAACTTACCGCACAGGAACTGAAAGACGGTATTTACACAGAATTAAAACAAGAGAAACTTAATACTTATTATACAGATAAAGCCAAAGAAGAACTTACCAAAGAATGGTTGAATTCTTCTGACAGTGCAGACTGGATAGCAGAGAATTATCCGGATGGCGTACCTGCAGAAGGAGAAGAAGGTTACGATGAGTACCTTTCAAAAGCAAAGACTGCATACGCTGCTTCAGGACAGTTTAGTCAGGATGCAGTAGACGCTAAAGTTGCCGCATACCAGGCAGATGCCGGTGTGGTTGCAGAAGCAGAGGCAACCTTAGATGAGGATGCATTACAGACGGAAGCACTGGAAAAGGCCAGAACAAAAGTTAATTCCGGCGAGAATAGTGCTCGCGTGAATGAACTTGTTGCAGAAGGAAGTGCAAATGCAGAGATTGCAGATGCGCTTACCCAGATAAAAGCGGCAGCAACAACCTACGTAACAGATAGTGGTGTATCTACAATCGGCGGCGACAGTCTTCTTAAAAAGGTTGGCCTCGATGAGATCACAGGTACCGGTGTATCCAATATGAAGGACGACGGAACCAGCGGTCTGGTAGTAGTGGAAGCTTCCGATGCTGTATTTACCTTAGATGGTGCAACCATGGTAAACAGCAATAATGAATTTACAATCAACGGGTTATCTATGAATCTTACCGCTTTAACAGATCCGGCAACGCCGATGACATTTACGGTAAGTAATGATACAGATGCAACCTATAAGATGATAAAAGAATTCGTCAAAGAGTTTGATGATGTTCTCGGAGAACTGAATGATTATTATTACGCAGATTCTGCGAGAGATTATGATGTGTTATCAGAAGATGAAAAAGAAGCGATGAGCGACGAAGAAGTAGAAAAGTGGGAAAAGAAGATTAAAGATTCCCTGCTTCGACGCGACACTACTTTGGAATCACTGACCAATGCAATGAAGTCAGCCCTTATGGGAAGTATTAAGATTGATGGTAAGAGCTATTCGTTAGCAAGCCTTGGCATCCAGACTTCTTCCGATTTTATGGAAAGAGGTAAACTCCATATTTACGGAGACGAGGATGATGAGGAATTTTCGGCTGAGACGAACAAACTTAAGAATATGTTAGAATCAGATCCGGATATTGTTTCTGAAATAATGAGCAACATGGCAAAGAATTTATACAAAGTAATGACAGACAAGATGGCTACATCTTCACTCAGCAGTGCTTTGACATTCTACAATGACAAGTCCCTCAAGAAACAGGATACCCAGTACAAACAGGATATCAAAGATTGGGAGAAGAAGCTTGCTGATATCGAAGACCGTTACTACAAACAATTTACGGCAATGGAGAAAGCTCTTTCAAAACTTCAGAATCAACAAAATTCACTGGCATCCATGATGGGCATGGGAACCGGTTGATAAAGAGAAATACGGAGGTTGACTTATGGCAATGAATAATGCAGCAGCTGCAGCGTACCAGCGCAGCAAGATCCAGACAGCGTCGCCAGCAGAGCTGACACTCATGTTATATGACGGAGCAATCAAATTTTGTAATCAGGCAATTATGTCTTTGGAGAAAGATGATTATGAAAAATGTAATTACTACATCCAGAAGACGAAACGAATCATCGTAGAATTTCGCTCGACACTTGATTTCAAATATGAAGTGGCGAAGGATTTTGACAGAGTATACGATTACATATACTGGGTTCTGACAAGAGCGAATGTAAAAAAGGATGTAGAAATGTTACAGGAAGCTCTGAAGCGAATTCGCGAGATGAGGGATACATGGAAGGAAGTTATGCGGCTTAACAAGACAGAAACAGCATAATTTATATTAAAAAATTCCATATGTATCATAAGATAACATAGTGTACATTCGTTAAAATATAGGTATAATTCTTATAGCGAAAGAGTTATGCGGAATGTGAGGCATATATGGAAGAACAGCAGATGTATATCGAGATGATGCAACGATCATTAAAGAATAAGATATATGCTCTGGATCAACTCATAGGCTTAAGCAAGATACAGCAACAGATGATGAAGGATGGCATGGAAGATGCCGACGAATTCGACAAAATTATCGAACAGAAGAATCTGATGCTTGATGAGATCGACAAAGCGGACAATGGCTTTGAACAGATGTATTCCAAAGTAGGAGAAGCATTAAAACATAATAAGGAAGCCTATAGAGAACAGATTGAAGACATGCAGAAGATGATACAGGAACTGACCGAAAAGGGTGTGAGCCTGCAGGCTCTGGAGAAGAATAACAAAGAACTTTTAGGTCAGATGATGCTAAGCGAAAGACGTAAAATCGGAGATTTTCATCAAAGCAACCGCATCGCAGGACTTTATCATAACAGCATGACGAGACAGCAGTCCGGACAGTCATATTTCCTTAACAAATCA
>JAILQS010000031.1 GCA_024698865.1 Lachnospiraceae bacterium
GACAAATTCCTGTCCGAATCCGTGCGCATCCTCGCGGAGCGTTTAACTCAGTCGGAGCTTGTACCCCGACTGAGTATAGTTTGTCATAACCCCCACCTACGCTAACGCTTAGAGGTGGGGGATTTCTCCGGCTGAGTTAAATATGCTTAATAGGTCTTTATTACAAAGGCAACATTCGGAAACTTCTGTACCTTCTTGATGATTTCCTTTGTTTTGTATTCGCCTTTTCCATAGATCAGATTAAACTCAAGTCCTACGTAATTGTCCTTCCCGCTACAGCTTGGCACTACTCTCAAATCTCTGATGCCGCGATACTCCTGTTTCGTCGCCGCAAGAAACTCATTTACTTCCCATGCACTGTCAAGTTCAACGTACAAATGCACCGTATCTCTTCTTTGATTCAGACGAAATGCAAAATTACGAAGTACTCCAATCGCTACTTCCACAAAAATCGTGAAAAACAGCACCGCCTCATAAAGTCCTGCTCCTGCTGCAATTCCGATAATTGCAGTAATCCAAAGTCCTGCTGCCGTTGTCAGTCCACGGATATGTCGACGATACTCCACTATAATTACTCCGGCTCCAAGAAAACTGATACCGGAAATGACGGTCGCGGAAAGTCTGGTGCCTGCCATAAAGTATCCCATATAGCCGGAAATATACATGCCGGTAAGTTCCGTCAGCATACCTCCAAGACAAACCAGCACGTGCGTCCGAAGCCCCGCGGAACGTCTCTTTCGGTCTCTTTCAAGTCCCAGTGATGTTCCAACGGCGAACGCAATTATGATGCGAAAGATAATCCCTATCATATTGTAATCCCGAAATATATCAAATGCGTGTATCACTGTGCTGCCACTCCTTCCTGCTACAATATCGTCCCGGTTGCCAAATCTCAACTCTCTTGGTTACCCATTCGTTAGAAAATCTCAATAGCATAAACCACATGCTCCATATTTTGAATCTCGTCTATAATCGCTTCCCGGTCTAATTCAATGCCGGAAATAATTACAATTCCTTCGATTCCGATGTGATCTTCCAGACCGCTTCTTCCTCTGGATGCCTCCACGCTTTTCAATTTGTAGTTCTTCTTTCGAAGTTCATCCAGTACTGCATTTACCCAGTTGGCGCCATCCACCTCCAGATACAGATTAATGGTATCTTTCTTGATATTGAGACGCCCTTCCAGCGTATTCAATCCTGTCAGCGCAAACATTGTTCCAACCCCGACAAGTATGGCCCCTTCAAAAAAACCTGCTCCTGCTGCGATGCCAAGAATTGCTGTTGTCCAAAGGCCTGCTGCCGTCGTCAGTCCCCTTATGTTCGAACGCCCGATGACAAGAATCGTACCTGCACCAAGGAAACCAATTCCCGGTATTACCTGTGCTGCCAATCGGACAGCATCCGTATTCACGTCCAGGTACTCTACAATATAAAAACTGATGGTTTCCGTCAGACACGCCCCCACACAAACCAATATGTGTGTACGAAGCCCTGCTGCCCTACCGCGAAGCTCACGCTCGATTCCTACCGCAGCTCCGATACAGAAGGCCAACAACAGACGCACCAAAATACTGTACCATGTTATTGTTCTAAGAAAATCCAATTGATGTATCATACTTTCACCATCCTGTATATGTTAATATCATTATACTCGTCTATACAACTATTAATTATAACAAAAGGAACCACTCTAACTCAAGTGGTTCCCGACTGTTTACAGGTATAATTCTTTCATCCGGCGCATATATTTCGTCACGCACTCAGAATAATAGGTCGTATCATCCATTCCGGCTATACTCACATACCATTCATTATTATCCAGCTCAAAATCTATTACTGACTGATATATTGGAATATCCGCGTAATGTATACCTACACGATAATATCTGGTTTCTTCTCCTTCAAATCTGTCATCTTTTGAACTGTAATTCTTATGCTCTGCTTCTGCTTCGATAATGCAGTCTAAAAATTTATTTATCTGCTTTTTATCGGTTATCTCGCTTTTTCTCAGTGTTGTTCCTTCTCCAATATCCATCTCTTCAATCGTAATACCGGAAATTTTGTCCCTGTCACTATGATAATCCGGCAGCTGATATCCTTTTTTACATAGCAACTCCTTATCTCCAAAAAGAGTTTCCTCTGCAAAAACGAAATTATCATTGTCGCCTATCTCGTGACAAAAACCGGGTTCTCCCTGGTTATTAAATATCTTTCGTTTACCAAGATCATCGTCATCCCAACTCCAGAGGTAATATAAATCCTCACCGGTTTCATTCGTGGAATGATATATGTTGCCTCGATATAAATAGGTATTCCCCGAGAAAATAATGCCAATGGTGAACCACAAAAGTAGCGTCAATAAAAAGATACCACTCATGGTGATTCCGATTCCGGATAGAATTCGTCGATAGTTACTTTCTTCTCGATGATGAAAAAGTTTAAACATATTCTTAGCCCTCCCTAATACGCTAATATATTTATCTTTTACATTTTATCATTATTTGGTTAATTTTTCAAACTGTTCACATAGTTTTTGAGCAGATTCCAGACCGCCTGTCTTTCCTCTACATGAAGCAGCAGATAAATCAGATAATACGCCCCGGTTAATACTGCACACAAAAGCGCCTTAAGGAAGAAATAGTGCCACTCGGAACCATCTACATGTTTCATCACTTCACTAATCAGAAATGCTCCCAACAGCGCCGTCAGCACTCCACTGATTTGCAACTGCAGATCCTTCCATAAGAAATTGTGCTCAAAACGGTCTTTAATGAGCACCGGCGTATACCACTGTGTGGTAACAAGAATGGAAATTCCGGTTGCAATCAGAATTCCCTGCATACCAAAATATATTCCAAGTACCGTGGAAAGTATAATGTTGAGTATCGCTTTGATGATAACCGCAGGCTTAATCCGGTCAAATACCCCTGCTGCCTCTCTGAAAATATCTGCGGTACTTCGTGCCTTCGATAAAAAGAAATTAATAATGATAATATATACGATTCTCATATCCAGGCAAATGTCCTTACCCATCCAGAGTCCGATAAAATCCTGTATCAGAACCAGCAGGCAAATACTACAAAAGCCAATGATAATCATACCCAAACGGTTGATAATCATATAAATTCTTTGATTGGCTGTGTTGTCATTTGCCACCAGCATATTTCCGACGCTTGCTTCCAGCGCTTCAAAGAAACTGTCTACCAACGCTGTCACCCCTGCCACAATCAATTGATAACTGGAGTAGTAGCCAACATATACGGTTCCTATCAATGTAGAAATAAATATATTATCCGTACTGTTTAGAATGGTTCCCGACAACTTGAAGATGAAAAGGTCTTTGATATTGGCTACAATTCCCCTCTTTTCTTCCTTATCAATCTCGCCGTAATCATTTACATACGGATATTCTTTCTTTACTTTATAATTCAGATACAAACTGATTCCAACATTTCGCACGATAATGTTGGATAAAAACAGTGCATAATTCCCTGTGAGATATAAAATCACAACGCCCGCAGAAAGACTTCCACAGTCAAATACCATCATCGCATAAGAGAAAATATATTTCTTCTGGTCCGCAATAAATATGTAGGAGCGGAAAATAAACATATTATAGATGACTGTTGATAAAAGGTAGATGACATAATAGAAAATAACCTCATTCAACGGAATCTCTGAATTCACAATATAGCGAAGCAAAAAAATTGTTGCAACGCCGATAGCAAGCATCGCATACGCCATATAGCGATATATCTTGTGGAAGAACTGGTAAATGCCGGCTATTCTAACTCTGTCATTGTCAATGAACGGCTTATACAAGCTGTACGTCATCGCCGCAAACATTCCGAATTCCGCAAAAGAGAATA
>JAILQS010000078.1 GCA_024698865.1 Lachnospiraceae bacterium
GAAGCATATCAGTTGTCAGGGAAAGCAGAGACAGTGGTGTCAGAGGTAAAAGTGCAAGAAGTAATGAGTAAGAGCCGATAGAGTTTTAGGGGTATCACTTTAGGGTGGTATCCTTTTTTAAATATTTAATCTAATTATTACATAAAAACGTGCAAATGCACTAAAAATAGTAATGGCTATTGAAGTAAATATAATTTAGCGGTAAAATAACATTACCAAAATTCGTGCAATGCACAAAAACAAGGAGTGATACTGTGGAGATTAAGAGAGATTCATACCTTGAACAGTTAAAGATAAGAAAAGATAACGGAATGATTAAGGTAATCACAGGAATCAGGAGATGTGGCAAATCATTTCTGTTATTTGTATTGTTTAAGAAATACTTATTGGAGAGTGGTGTGGATAATGACCACATCATTGAAATCGCATTAGATGGCATTGTAAATGAGGAACTGAGAGACCCAAAGAAGTGTTATCAGTATATTAAAGATGCAATGAAAGATGATCAGAAGTATTATCTGCTCTTGGATGAAGTACAGTTTATGCCACGATTTGAGGAAGTGCTGAACAGCTTGCTGCGTATAAGCAATATTGATGTGTATGTAACAGGCAGTAATTCTAAATTTTTATCTAGCGATATTGTAACTGAATTTAGAGGCAGAGGGGATGAAATCAGAATTTATCCGTTGTCCTTTGCAGAGTTCTATGCTGCTTTTGATGGCGATTATGATGATGCTTGGGAAGAATATATGATATATGGTGGCTTACCACAAGTGGCACAATTCTCTGTCGAACGCCAGAAGGCTGAGTATCTTAAAAATATTTTTACCAATGTTTATATCAAGGATGTGGTAGAGCGAAACAGGATTCAAAATGTTGATGAGATTGGAACTTTGGTGGATATTCTTGCTTCTGCCATAGGAGCCCCTACCAATCCAACTAAAATATCAAATACTTTCAAAAGTGAACGAGGCATCAATTACAGTAATAAAACTATAGCTAACCATATTGATTATTTGGCAGAAGCATTTCTGATTTCTAAAGCGGACCGGTATGATATTAAGGGGAGAAAATATGTAGGTGCAAATCTTAAATACTATTTTTCTGATATAGGACTTAGAAATGCCAGGCTGAACTTTAGACAGCAAGAGCCGACTCATATTATGGAGAACATAGTTTATAATGAACTGCTTGTGCGTGGCTTCAATGTGGATGTCGGTATTGTGGGTGTATTTGCAAAGAATAGTGAAGGGAAACGGGTTCATAAGCAGTTGGAGGTAGATTTTGTGGTGAACCAGGGAAGTCAGAGATATTACATTCAGGTGGCTTATGATATGACTTCTGAAGAAAAGCAGACACAGGAACTGAACTCATTCAGAAACATTCCGGATTCATTCAAGAAGATTGTTATAGTAAATGGAACGAAAAAGCCTTGGAGAAATGAGGAAGGATTTGTGATTATGGGCATGAAGTATTTTCTGTTAAATCTGGATAGCTTGGAGTTTTAAGACTTGTATGGAAGACGATTTTTAGTAAAACGTGGAGGTGTAGATATGCAAAAAGAAATGGATCTGTGGATAGAGAATGCTTTTAAGAATAATATTCCGACAGATGTAGTAGCAATTTGTTTTAATCTATATGAGGATGGTGATAATCACTGGTCTATGGAAATGGTCGGAACGGCGAACTTTGATTTAGAGGATTCGGATTGGGCATGCGATGAGGTGACTGATTTTGGCACTCGAGACAACCCTTTTTCGTGGGAAGAGGAAAGTGACTGGGAAAGTGTTCTTTCTAGGGTTGTAGCTTCTGTTTCCAAATGCATTGACGAAGGACGTTGTGATAACCAAATCAGAGACCTTAAGGGAATTGCGGTTGGATTTACAGACGGTGATTTAGAGATTGTGTTACAGAGTTCCTGATAAAATATCATTACTAAAATCCGTGCAGATGGAAGAATTCAACTAAATGCTACGATACGTAGCAAAATAATATGCAAATGACAACACATATTTCTAGTGTTTGAGCTGTGCCGGGCTTAATATGCTAATATCAATTACAAGGAGGACATAGCTATGAGTTTTGCAAAAAGATTAAAAGAAGTAAGAAAAGAGAATGGTATGTCTCAGGAGCTGCTGGCGGAGAAATTAGGTGTCTCCAGACAGGCTGTCACCAAATGGGAAACAGAAAAGGGGATGCCGGATATTGAGAATCTTATTGTGATTTCTAATTTGTTCGGTATCACAGTGGATGAGCTTCTTTCGAATGAGAAAGAGACTTCCGTTCGGAAAGGATATTTGTTTGAAAGCAGAACAGAGTATGACATTGACGGAAAGAAACGGTTCGATATTAAACTTGGTGGAGCTGCAGTGCTAAAGGTAAATGGGACGGAGGATGAAAAAATTGTTGTTCACCTTAAGTCAAATGAACTATCCGGTTTGAAAGAGGATTTGAAAGTGAAAATTGATGATATCAAGGGGCGGATTGATGTTGAGGTGAAAAGAAAGAATTCTCTGACAGAAGCAAAAACCAAGGAACTGCTTTTTATAGAAGTATTCCTTCCAAATAAGTACCTTTCGCATGTAGAGTTAGAGTGCAATTGTGGCGAAGTGATTTTTAGCAATCTTGTCTGCGAAGAAATAGAATTTGGCGGCAAAGCACCAAAATGCAGGGTGGATTCCATGGAAGGAGAATTAGAGATAGATTGTAATATTGATATGGACGTTCTGGTAGAACATTTGGAAGGAGCGCTTGCCATCAATCAGGTTTTGTCTACTTCAAAGCTAACAGTCCCGGATAACTTTGATTTTAAAACAGTAGTGAAAGGGATTAAGACTTTGGTAACATATGAAAATGAGGGAGAGATGGTAGAGGATTTCTCCAATAAAGACGCAGAGAATGTGATTGAGTTTAATGGACTCATGAGTGAATTGATCATTAACTCAAGAGTGAATTGATCATTAACTCAAGAGTGAATTAATCATTAACTCAAGAGTGAATTAATCATTAACTCAAGAAAAGCAATTTGAAACATAACTTCGTCTTGACAAAATAATTTTATCGTGCTAACATCATAAAGAATTTAAAAAGAGTCTTCAGGGCGGAGTGAAATTCTCCACCGGCGGTAATTGAATCTATATTGATTTTCATGAGCCCGCGAGCCGCAAGGCATGAACCGGTGTGATTCCGGTGCCGACAGTATAGTCTGGATGGAAGAAGATAGGATAACGTATATTCTGATTGATTACAGTTTACGGTAATCTGAATCAAATATTCTATTTTAATGGATGATAGAACCTGAAGCATTTGTTTGCTTCAGGTTTTTTATTTCTAAAATTTCTAACGAATCATATCATTTCTTAAGCCCTGAAAGAGTCAATCAATTCAAAAGGGGTAGTTCCATGACGAAAGAACATTTTATGAGAAGAGCAATTGAACTTGCCAAAAGGGGTGAAGGCAAGGTGAATCCAAATCCTCTGGTTGGTGCTGTAATTGTGAAAGAGGGAGAGATTATAGCCGAGGGATGGCATCGCTGCTATGGGGGCCTTCATGCTGAGAGAGAGGCAATTGCAAATCTTCCGGACGCGGACATTTTAAAGGGAGCTACAATGTATGTTACTTTGGAGCCATGTTGTCATTTTGGAAAACAACCGCCTTGCTGTGATGCGGTGATAGAAGCCGGAATCAAGAAGGTGTACGTTGGCTCCAAAGACCCTAATCCGTTAGTCTCAGGAAAGGGAATCAGGCGAATGAGAGATGCAGGAGTTGAGGTTGTTGAAGGCTTTTTGGAGGAAGAGTGTGACAGCTTAAATGATGTATTCTTTCATTACATTACGACGAAACGCCCATATTTTTTTATGAAGTATGCGATGACGGCGGATGGAAAGATTGCTACGGTTACGGGCGATTCCAAGTGGATATCCGGTGAGCAATCCAGGAGACAGGTGCATAAGCTTCGGAACAAATATATGGGAATCATGGTAGGGATAGGTACGGTATTAAAGGATGATCCGAGGCTGGACTGTCGATTGCCGATGGAAGCAAGAAACCCAATCCCGATTATTTGTGATTCAAAACTTCAGATTCCACTAAGTTCTACTGTTGTAGAGAATACGGTGAAACGACGAAACAATGATAAGGGAGAGTTGTTAACAATCGTTGCAACCCTACAAAAAAATCTGACGGATGCAGGTAAAAAAGAGAAACTTTTACAGCTTAAGGAAAAAGGGATTACGGTAGTTGGACTACAGGAGAAGAACGGACACATTGATCTGTCACAGCTGGCTGAGAAACTCGGGGAAATGGGCATTGACAGTGTTTTGCTCGAAGGTGGTGGAACGTTGAACGATTCAGCACTCAAAGCCGGTATTGTAAACGAAGTACGCGTGTATGTAGCACCTAAGATTTTTGGAGGAAGTGCAGGATTTACACCGGTATCCGGAGAAG
This sequence comes from Lachnospiraceae bacterium, assembly GCA_024698865.1. Taxonomy (GTDB): domain Bacteria; phylum Bacillota; class Clostridia; order Lachnospirales; family Lachnospiraceae; genus JAILQS01. The sequence goes on from JAILQS010000078.1 coordinate 4,447, forward strand.
GCGTGATGAAGGTGGCGGATGCAGCAAAATTAACACTTGTGGATGTTCAGAGGGTAGAACAGGACGTGGTATTGTCTTATAAAGTAAATGCAGCTAAGGACGGAGAGACTGCATAAAAAAACAGAAAGAAATGAAGAGGATGTAGAATATGTTTACAGGAATCGTAGAGGAAACAGGAAAATTAGCAGGCAAATTAAATGGTGCAAAATCCTCCAAGCTGCAAATTGAGGGAAAGCACATTTTTGGGGATTTGAAAACAGGAGATTCGGTTGCGGTGAACGGAGTCTGCCTGACGGTTACCGAAATCATGGGGAATATATTTTATGCAGATGTGATGGCAGAAACACTTCGCCATTCCACGCTGGGGGATGTGAGCCTGGGCGACAAGGTGAATCTGGAGAGAGCGATGGCGGCAGAGGGAAGATTTGGCGGGCATATCGTGAGCGGTCATATAGATGGAGTCGGAACCGTGGCACACATCGAAAAGGAAGATAATGCGGTGTGGTTGTCGGTGAAGGCGCCGAAAGAAATTCTTAAGTATATAGTGTGGAAGGGCTCAATTACCATTGACGGCATTTCTTTAACGGTTGCATATGTAGATGATCAAATGTTCAAAGTATCGTTGATACCGCACACATTTGCCAATACGAATCTAAAGTATAAAAAACCGGGAGATGAAGTGAATCTGGAAAATGACATTATAGCGAAATATACGGAAAAACTACTGGGACAGGTGACTGTAGGAGAAGCGGCACAGGAAAAAGCCCCAGAGAGTAAGATAACACTGGAGTACCTTCAAAGACACGGCTTCTAGCCGTTTCTTTTTAAATGAGGTTTTAACCATAACAAGTTTTATAGAAAGAGGCATCAATATGGAATTAAACAAAACGGAAGAATTATTAGAAGAACTTAGACAGGGGAAATGTATTGTCCTGATGGATGATGAGGATAGAGAAAATGAAGGGGACGTCATCTGTGCAGCAGAATTTGCAACAACTGAGAATGTGAACTTTATGGCGACTTACGCAAAAGGACTCATTTGTATGCCGATGGATGCGTCTTATGCAAGGAAACTCGACCTTCCGCAGATGTGCGAAGATAACACGGATAATCATCAGACCGCGTTTTCTGTTTCGGTCGATCATGTGGATACAACAACAGGAATCTCGGCGTACGAGAGAGGTTTTACCGCGAGAAAATTTGTAGACGAAGCTGCGAAGCCGGAGGATTTTCGAAGACCGGGGCACATGTTCCCATTGGAAGCAAGAAAAGGCGGCGTACTAACCCGCAACGGTCATACAGAGGCAACCGTTGATTTGATGGATATGGCAGGGCTCAAAAAAGTAGGGCTTTGCTGCGAAATTATGAAAGATGATGGAACTATGGCGAGACGTGATGATTTGATGGAGTTTGCCAGAGAACATGGTTTGAAGATTGGTACCATCAAAGATATGATCGCCTACAAAAAAGGGGAAGAAGAGCGAATTGAGTGCAAAGTAGACGAAACTACAATTGTAGAACGCGTAGCAGAAGCCAAACTCCCAACGAAATATGGTGAGTTTACCATGGTTGGATTTATCAATAAAAAGACACAGGAGCATCACGTTGCTCTGGTGAAGGGAAATGTTACAGATGATGCACCGGTACTTTGCAGAGTGCATTCAGAGTGCCTGACCGGAGATGCCTTTGGTTCTGCAAGGTGCGATTGTGGAGAACAGTTAGATACGGCATTGAGAATGATTGCGCAGGAAGGACGCGGCGTTCTTGTGTATTTGAGACAGGAAGGACGCGGAATCGGTCTGATTAATAAGATCAGAGCGTATGCACTGCAGGATATGGGTAAGGATACCGTGGAGGCCAATCTTTTGCTTGGGTTTCCGGAGGATGCCAGAGATTATACAGTCGGAACGCAGATTTTACTGGATCTGGGAGTGTCACAGATTCGTCTGCTGACCAATAATCCGCAGAAGGTGTACGGATTGAAGGGAACAGGGCTTGAGATTACAGAACGGGTTCCGTTAGAAATGAAACCGGGCAGATATGATGCATTTTATCTTAAGACCAAAGCAGAGAAAATGGGGCATTTACTGAAATTATAATCAAAAAAAATGCGCGCAAGGCTCGGAAATGGGCATTACGCAATTATAGTTTATATAGAATAAGAATGAGAAAGGAAAAGAAAAATGAACGTATTAGAAGGAAAATTAGTAGCAGGAGACGTAAAAATAGGAATTGTCGCAGCAAGATTTAACGAATTCATTGTTTCGAAATTGATTGGCGGTGCGGTAGACGGGCTTACCAGACACGATGTTGCAGAGGATAACATCACGTTGGCGTGGGTGCCGGGAGCGTTTGAAATACCGCTTGCCGCGCAGAAAATGGCACAGTCCGGCAAATACGATGCAGTCATTTGCCTTGGAACGGTAATCCGTGGTGCAACCAGTCACTACGATTATGTTTGTAATGAGGTATCCAAAGGAATCGCGCAGGTTTCGCTGCAAACAGGAGTGCCTGTAATGTTTGGAATTGTGACAACGGAAAATATCGAGCAGGCGATTGAACGTGCCGGAACAAAGGCGGGAAATAAGGGTTATGATTGTGCGCTTGGTGCAATTGAGATGCTGAATCTTATGGCTCAAATGTAAAAAATGTGGTATTATAGGCAAATGAAGCGAAGGCTTTATTTGCCTTTTTACATGGAGGATGAAAATGAATCTGGAATATACCTTAATCCGGTCGGTGCGTAAATCGGTTGCCATTCAGGTGAAAGAGGGTGGCAAGATTGTTGTTCGCGCACCAAAGAGAGTGCCCAAATACAAGATTGATGAGTTTGTGGTTAAGAACGTTGCCTGGATAGAACGGCAGCAGGAGCGGATTGCACAACAAAGTGCCAATTTGCCGCAATACAGTGAAGCGGATATTATGGCAATGAAGAAAAGGGCAGCGGTTATTCTGAAAGAGAAGACGGAGTATTTTGCGAAAATAATCGGCGTTGATTATAACCGCATTTCCATTCGAAACCAGAAAACGCGATTTGGCAGTTGTTCTTCAAAGGGGAATCTCAATTATAACTGCAAACTGGTATTGATGCCGGAAGAGATTCAGGACTACGTAGTGGTGCACGAGCTCTGTCACAGAAAAGAGATGAATCATTCTCCTGCTTTTTGGAAAGAAGTAGAGCGGGTGATGCCGGATTATAAAGTTAGAAGGAAGTGGCTGAAGGAAAATGGAAGTAAGTATTGATTTGAAAAAAATGCAAAACAAACCGGAATACATGGAAGAAGTGCAGGTGGAAAAAAATGCACCTATGAAGTTGACCTATAGAAGAGCCACGATGGAAGATATCGATGTACTGGTAGAGATTCGTCTGGAGGTACTTAGAGCGGTGAACCATCTTTCCGAGGAGGAGGATTTGTCCCACATGGAGAAAGCTTCCTATGCCTACTATCGTAAATTCCTGCCGACGGATGAGCATATCGCATATATTGCCCGCCTTGGAGAAGAAGTGGTTGGTGGCGGAAGTATTGGATTTTATCACATAATGCCGACCTACACGAATCCAACCGGAACGAAGGCATACATTATGAATGTTTATACCAGACCGGAGTATCGCAGACAGGGCATTGCATTTAAAACACTGGATTGTCTGTTAGAGGAAGCGAGAAATCGTGGAGTTGACTATATTACCTTGAAGTCCACGTTGGAAGGAAGAAAATTGTACGAAAGCTATGGGTTTCAAAAAATGGAACGGGAGATGGAAATATACTTATAATTCACTGGAATTTTCGTGGTAATTTATGAATTATTTGTGATTTTGTTTACGAAATGTTAATTTGTTTCTACTTTAGTTTTATAGTATAATAAAGTACGAGAGAGCATAATAAGGGACTTGAAAGGAGGAGAATATAGTGAAGGACAACAAACAGTATCAAAAGAATTACTTACAGCAATATACCGATCGATATGGGAGATTGTGTATTGATAACAGCCAGATTGATGCAGAACTTTTTGATACATATGGGGTAAAAAGAGGTCTTAGAGATAAGAACGGAAAAGGTGTCTTATCCGGTCTTACGAATATTTCAAAAATTGAATCTTACAAAGAGGTGGACGGCAAGTCAATTCCTTGTGACGGACGCCTTCTGTATAGAGGATATGATATTAATGATCTTGTAAAGGGATTTTCACAGGCAGGAAGATTTGGTTTTGAAGAGGTTGCGTACCTTCTGATTATGGGTGAGATGCCAAATAAGAGCCAGTTGCAGGAATTTAAGGATGCGCTGGTTTACAGCAGACATTTGCCGACGAACTTTACAAGAGATGTAATTATGAAAGCGCCAAGTAAGGATATTATGAATTCTATGACTAAGAGTGTTCTTACGTTGGCATCTTATGACGGAAGAGTTTCTGATTTGAGTATCAGTAATGTGTTACGTCAGGAAATGAAACTGATTAGCGTATTTCCGATGTTGGCGGTATACGGTTATCATGCATACAATCATTACGTAAAAGATGAAAGCTTCTACATTCACAAACCGGATCCGGAATTGTCCACCGCAGAGAATATTTTGCGGATGCTTCGTCCGGACAAAGAATATACAGAGTTAGAAGCGAAAGTTTTAGATACTGCGCTTGTATTACATATGGAGCATGGCGGTGGTAATAACTCTACCTTTACAACCAGAGTTATTTCTTCTTCCGGTTCGGATACATATTCGGTTATAGCCGCAGCACTTTCATCCTTAAAGGGACCAAAGCATGGCGGAGCAAATATCAAAGTCGTGGAGATGATGAACGATCTCAAAGGCAATGTGTCAGATATCGGAGACAGAGATGAGGTCAAGAACTATTTGACTCGCATAGTAGAAAAGGATGCGTTTGACAGAAGTGGGTTAATCTACGGAATGGGACACGCGGTTTATTCCTTATCCGATCCAAGAGCAGTTATTTTCAAATCCTTTGTAGAACGTTTGGCAACAGAAAAAGGCAGAGAAAAAGACTTTGCTTTGTACTCTATGATTGAAGAACTTGCACCGGAGATCATCGGCCAGAAGCGTAAGATTTATAAGGGTGTAAGCGCAAATGTAGACTTCTACAGTGGTTTCGTCTATGGAATGCTTGGAATTCCAATCGAATTATATACACCGATTTTCGCGATGGCAAGAATTGTAGGCTGGAGTGCACACCGTTTAGAAGAATTAATTAATGTAGACAAGATTATACGTCCGGCGTATATGAGTCTTGCCAAGGACAAGGAGTACAAGCCGGTTGAGGATTGATTTCTTGACAAATCTTTTTTAAATGAGTATACTAGGACAGAATGAAATCACAGCACAAAAAGTGCTGTGATTTTAAACTGTCATATGAGTTTGATAGGCAGGCAAAGCGGGAAGTACGCTGAGACTGCCGCAGGTTGTCATTGGCGGCGTAAGAAAATTAAATGAATAAGCGGATATGGCGGAATTCAAGATCAACGGCTGAAGGACGTTGATAGGCAGACGCGGTAGATAGAATCTGCGCGGATGCAAGAAAACTAAAAGAATAAGCGGATATGGCGGAATTGGCAGACGCGCTAGATTTAGGTTCTAGTGGGAACACCCGTGCAGGTTCAAGTCCTGTTATCCGCATTAGAAAAAATGAGGTAGCAAATGATGTGATTGCTATCTCATTTTTTTATGTCATTGATAAATTCTTGCAGAGCATTAAGTTGCTTATCTGAAAGCATAGATGCATCTATGGTCTTATTTGGCTTTTCTATGCCAAGAAGATAATCGGTTGAACATCTATATAAACTTGCGAGGGCAAGTAGTTTTTCTATGCTTGGAGAACGCTCCGATGCTTCATAATTAGAAATTACCGCAGGGGAGACATTTATTGCATTAGCCACTTCTTTCTGCGACATGTGAAGTTTTTCTCTTTGTAGTTTTAATCGTTCACCCAATCCTTGTATCATGTTGCACCTCGTCTTTTTATTGAATATGGTATATGCAAATAGTATGCTCTAGGATATATAATATATGCTTAAAGCGTTGACTTGGATGCGTGATTCGCTTATCATATATATCAGTTATATCAACATAACCGAATTATTATATTTTTGAGGAGGAATTTAATTATGGAAAGTAAACTTCAAAACGAGACATCAGAAAAGAAACAGTCACTAATACAAAAAACATGGTTTTTGGTATTAATGTGTATTCTCTTTCCGCCTATAGGTATAGCTATTTTGTGGATTGCAGAAAGACCATCCAATATTAAAGTTAGAGCTGCTTTGACAGGGGTTCTTGTTCTTTATATGATTATTGCTATTGCAGTGTCTGGAGATTCTGATAATGCAGTTAAAAAGGAAGAGCAGGTGGTAACAGAGGAAGCCCAGCATGAGGAGTCAAAACTAGAGGAACCAAAACAGGAAGAATCTGTTCAAGACCCATCTGAAGCACCTAAAGCCGAAGAAGATGGGAGGGGTGATCTGCGTAAAGAATTAGAAGAAAAATACGATGTTTCAGAACCAAGTAGGTTTGTAAGGGGAGATGCGACCGGTAATTGGCGTATTGTTAAGGTGGCAAATTTAACAGATCCTTCAGATTATGCTCTAGAATATGCGAAAGCGTATATGATGGATAGTGAAGAGACAACTAATATTCATTTCATTGTAAACTTTTCACTTAAGACAACCACACGTTTTAGAATTATATCAGGTATACTTGAGGTAAAAACTACAGAGTATGTTGATAAGGAAGAGCATGATGCCAAAATAATTGGTGAAGGGGAAATTTTGAGTAAAAAAAATTTTGACCTTGAAAGTGGAAAAGAAATCACTACTGATGTTGATAAAAATGCAGGTAATGTTGATTCGGATAAGTTGGTTTCAAAAGTAAAAAAAGTGATAAAGGACGC
>JAILQS010000080.1 GCA_024698865.1 Lachnospiraceae bacterium
GACAAATTCCTGTCCGAATCCGTGCGCATCCTCGCGGAGCGTTTAACTCAGTCGGAGCTTGTACCCCGACTGAGTATAGTTTGTCATAACCCCCACCTACGCTAACGCTTAGAGGTGGGGGATTTCTCCGACTGAGTTAACCGTTATTCTTTTCAACATAACGGACATCAAACTCCGCTCTGCCTTCTTTGCCTATCTGCATTATGATATATGATGGTTGATGATTTGCCTGTCTCGGTTGCGAAATACTGCCCGGATTGACAATTGTAACGCCTCCTGCCATTTCTACGTGCGGACGATGCGTATGTCCAAACAATACAATATCTGCGTGTTTTTCCATTGCACACATTCTAAGGAATTCCGTTCCCGTATGCACACGATATCTGTGTCCATGCGTCATCCAAATATTCAAACCATGTAATTTTAATAATCTTTCCTTTGGCAAATACGAAAAATAATCATTGTTACCGGAAATGATCTCAACCGGGCATGAACAGACAGCAGTCAGCCAATCCTCATCCCCTTCTATATCACCTAAATGAAGCACCATATCAAGCGGTGCTTCTTTTTCCAAAACGCTATTTAAATATGTGCTTCTCCCATGAGAATCACTAACTATTAAACATTTCATTAAACTCCGAAAGCTCCTTTAACTTAATCTTCATCGCTTCCAATGCTTTTCCTCTGTGGCTGACCTGATTTTTCTGTTCCGGTGTCATCTCTGCTGTTGTACATCCAAACTCAGGCACATAGAAGATAGGATCGTATCCAAAACCATTGGTCCCTTTTTCTTCATATCCAATACGTCCCTCTATTGTGGCACGGGTAGTTATCACATCACCATTTGGCAAGGCACATGCAATTGCAGATACAAATCGCGCGCTTCGCTCGTCTCCCTCGACTCCTTCCAATTCTTTGATAATGTGATTGTTCTTAACCGTATACGGTGTATCTTCTCCCATATATCTCGCAGAATACACGCCCGGCTGTTTGTCCATATAATCCACTTCCAGACCGGAATCATCTGCCAGAACAATATCCCCACAAACTTTCATAATTGTGCTCGCTTTTATAATCGCATTTTCCTCGAATGTCTTGCCATCTTCCACAATATTAACGTCAATTCCTGCTTCTTTCATGGAAACAATCGGGCAACCCAAATCCTTCAAAATCATGCGAACCTCAGCCATCTTACCTTCATTACCGGTTGCAAACACAATACGTTTCATTTGTCCATATCCTCACTTTACTCTTTTTCTATTTCTTTATAGCCTTCCAGAATACAATCCTGCAAAGCTTCTGCCATCCTCTTTCGATTCACCTGTTTTTTCATAAATTCCATGTTCTTTTCATTAGACATAAATCCAATCTCAATCAAAACTACAGGAACCTTGGAATTGCCAACGATATATACCTCATTTTGCTTCAGGCATCCTCTGTTGGTCATTTGCAGGTCTTTTGAAAATGTATTTGCAAATATTGCTGCCAGATGCTTAGAAGAAATCGGTGTCTTTGCGGCATTGGTTGTATATAGTACTTCAACGCCGTCCGGATCGTCATATTTGCTTGCATTACAGTGTACGCTAATAAACATGTCCGCCTTTAGCGTATTTGCAAGATTAACTCTTGGATTCAAATAAACCTTCTTATCTTCAAGTCTGGTGTAGTACACCTTGATATTTTCCTGCTCGTCCATCAGTTCCTTGAGATACAGAACAACGCTCAGGTTGATATCCTTTTCATCGTATTTTTTATCTCTGGAATACGTTCCCGTATCATCTCCACCGTGACCGGCATCGACCACAATAATCTTATCGTATACTTGATGCGGATCCAACAGCTCTATGTAATAGTACATATCATCTTCGTACAATTTCTGCACATAAACAGTGTCCGTAATAATATCAAAGACAGCCGTATATGTACCATCCGCTTTTTCTTTGTAATGCAACTCTACTGATTTTAGAATATCTGCACAGTTTTCACCTTTTATAATATCTGTATTCGTATAATCCTTAGATACAAGGTTCTCAATCGTAAGACGCATACCGCTTTTCATGTACACATCTTTCAGAAAAACATCCGTATTCTTCGTATACAACTTTTTAATTCTCAAATAGTTGCTACTGATATCAGAAACGGTAACTCCCACTTCCATGTCAACAAATTGATTAATCTCACTGTTGGCACTTTGTCTGGAAATCTCCTCAGCGGAAATTGTCTGAATAGACTTATCTTTGGAATTACCCGAATCTACCCCAACATATTTATTATAAAATGTGATGCAGTTTGAAAATACTATAATAAAGAGCATTGCAACAACACTTTGTATTGCCAATGATTTCAAAGCCCTCTCTTGCATCTTTATTCCTCCCAATACTTCCTGCGTAAAAAACACTAATCCACAAAAAATTATACTATATGCGCCTTGTTACTGCAACTTATAAATTACTGTCGCTTTGGCGGTTTTGCTCCCATATACTGATAAAAATATGTCTTCATCATCCCATTATAAATTTTTCTGTTTTTATCCGCCGGTCTTCCAAAATACTTTTGCGCTTCCTCATATCCGGTGATGATAAAATATGACCAATCCTCCAAGCGGTCAAATGTCTGTCCCATTTCACGATATAATTCCGGCATGTCCACTTTTTCGGCAATTCGCTCACCGTAAGGTGGATTGGTAATTATGAATCCATATTTCTTTGGATGTCTCAAATCCTGCATCGCTCTCTGTTGAAAATGAATATAATTCTCCACTCCGGCATTGGTAGCATTTTCTCTTGCTGCCCTTACCATTTTTCCATCAATGTCATACGCCTGAATGCTCATCTCAACATCACGAATAATTGCATCCTCCGCCTCTTCCACTGCTTCATACCACAGTTTTTTCGGTATCAGATGCGTCCATTTTTCGGATAAGAATTCACGGTTCATCCCGGGTGCAATATTTGCTCCAATCATGGCAGCCTCAATCGGAATCGTGCCGGATCCACAAAAAGGATCCACTAAGATACGGTCACTTTTCCATGGTGTCAGCATAATCAGCGCTGCCGCCAATGTCTCCGTAATCGGCGCTTTACTGGTCAATTTACGGTATCCGCGTCTGTGCAGTGACTCACCGGAAGTATCCAGCCCAACCAGCACCTTATCTTTCATAATACTTACTCGTACCGGGAATTCCACTCCCGTTTCCTTAAACCAATCCGTATGATACTTTTGTTTCATACGATCCACCATAGCTTTTTTCATAATAGACTGGATGTCTGTCGGACTGAATAATTTACTTTTAACAGACGTTGCCTTCGTCACCCAGAACTTTCCGTCCTCTGTAACAAATTCTTCCCATGGCAGTGCTTTGGTTCCTTCAAACAGTTCATCAAAGGTTTCCGCTTTGAATTCGCCTATTTTCAGAAGGATTCGCTCCGTCGTTCGCAGGAAAATATTACACCTGCAGATAGCGGATACGTCACCTTTGAATGTAACTTTTCCATCTTCCACGCTCACAATTTCGTATCCAAGATCTTTTATTTCTCTCTTTAGAACCGCCTCCGTACCAAAATGGCAAGGCGCTACAAATTCGTACTGTTTCATATATTTCATACCTCGTCTTAATGATTATTTATCGCATCCAGATACCCATTATAGCCTAAATACAATGTTTTGACACCTGCATTTTTTAATTTTTCATGAACTCTTAGAACCATAAGGCTGTTACTGCCTCCCGAGCAGTACAACACAAAGTTCCGGTCCCGATACTTTCTCGTAAGTGCAACTACCTCTTTTTCAAACTTATCCGCGCATTCGGGTTCATAAGGAATATTAAAAGCCCCCGGAATCCTTCCCCTGAAAAATTCCCCCTCCGACCTGATATCAATCAAAACCGGAGCGCATTTCTTTTTTCTTACTAAGTCTTTCGGGGAATAAAAAATAGTGTTCATAGCACAGGTCCCATCAAACAATTATGTATTATTATATGACAGATACACAAGAACGTGCAAGAAAATCACCGCATAAGTTTCCC
>JAILQS010000146.1 GCA_024698865.1 Lachnospiraceae bacterium
CCATGCGTATTGTGTATAGTCTTTGTCCCCTTCGCACCATTCATACAAGAACGTCAAAAGAAGGAACATCAATGGATATGCCATCGACATACCGTTTACGTTGGTCAGACTGTGCCCCCACGAATAGAAAAGAATTCTCGCACCGTTACATAACGTTGTAGCAGTCAGCGTCAAAAAGACCAGCATCCGAACCATATATAGATTGCATTTATTCTTAAAACGCTCTGACATCCCTTCCATTGTGATTGCATATATGATTGGATAGATAAACGCAGGTGACACATAAACCAGTTTTCTGGCACTATACCCAAACAGTATTTTATAAATAGCAATCTGCAGGTCTGCAAAGTAATGGTATTTGAAAGTCACACCTGCCACCCGATAATCTTCAAAACCCGGAGAGGATAAAATATTCACGTTCCCCATATGCCAGATGTAGTCCTGTTTGTAGAAAATCTCATTGTAATTAAAGAGCGTCATTACGAGAAAGAGTCCAAAAAAGAGAAGAGTTTCCGTTATAAACATCGGTTTATACAACCTCATCAAGCTCTCTTTGTTAAGTTGCTCTCGTTTCCATAGATTGTGAAATTGCAAAACACACAACACTGTACCCACAATCGCAAGACACCAAAAATAAACCCTAACCCACGCAAATGTATGCGTGAACTGGGCAAAATAGTAAATGCATAACTGCAAAAAGAACCCAACATAAAAAGCCAACAAACCTTTTAAATATGGATTCAACTTCTGCCTGCAAAAAATATTTACAACACATAATCCCGGTAGCACCTGGAATACAAACATCGCTACCGGTAGCAATACAATGTTCATTCCTCCAAACTCCCCCGCAAACCAAAAATAGTTCGGCGTATTATCTAAATCTGTTATCTTCGTAGCGAAGTTTCATTTTAAGACAAGTTAGAAACTCCTCTATCATATTCTCAATCTTTTCTTCATTCAAAACGATATCCTCAGAAATCGACATACTCGTAATCAGATGCTGATCCAATACTTCTTCATTTTTCTCAACAATCATTATCTTCTCACGAATGGATTCTGCTTCCAAAAAAGAAAAAAGAATAGGATCAATTAATTCCTCTTCGTTAACCGGAGTCACAACCTCTGCCTTGCTGTCACATTCTTTATCCTCGGTTCCCATTGCCTGCTCAAACTCTTCCTGCTTGCAAACAAGAACCTGTGACGCATCCGTAACCGGGCAAAAAACAAGCATCTGCTCCTTGGAACGATAATCCTTTCCTTTTTGCATTATAAGATATGTTTTGCCATCTGACAATTGATATTTTTCCCCAACCAAAATATTCATCATGTTATGCCTTGTATTCCTCTCTTTTATTTTTCTTTTTCGTAGGTAACAAAGGAATACTTCACTCCCTCATATTCCATTTCTTCTGACTCTTCTGCAACCTTCCATTCATCCATCTGATCCAGATTTGGAAAATAGGTATCTGCCATGTAAGTGTGCTTAATCTTAGTAATATAGGCTTTATCACAATAGTCCAGCATCTGTCTGTAAATACTCTCTCCACCGATAACAAAGCTGACATCTCCAATCCTGTCAGCTTCCGCTACCGCTTCGGTCACACTGTGTACGACAATTGCATTATCTACATGATAGCTCAAATCCCCTGTAATCACAATATTATTTCTGTTTTTCAGAGGTTTTCCCCCCGGAAAGCTCTCAAGTGTTTTTCTTCCCATAATCACAGTGTGACCAGTGGTAGTGTTTCTAAAAAATTTCATGTCATTAGGGATAGAGGCAAGTAATTGATTATCCTTGCCAATCCCCCAATTTGCATCTACTGCTACAATTACGTTCATCAAATGTAGGTATCCTTCCCATCTCTTTTTCATCAAGGCAATTAAACCGCTACCGGAATATTTTTCACCTGTGGTCCGGTCTGGTAATCATCCAGGCGAACATCATCCGGCGTGAAATCATAGAAATTCTTAATCTCCGGATTCAACCAGAATTTCGGTGCCGGATATGTCTCTCTTTCGATCAGTTCCTTTACAATCGGCACGTGACGGTCGTAGATATGTGCATCCGCAATTACATGTACCAGTTCACCCACTTCCATATCGGAAACCTGTGCAAACATATGTAATAACACGGCATATTGGCAAACATTCCAATTGTTTGCGGTAAGAATGTCCTGGCTTCTCTGGTTCAGAATGCCGTTCAAAACCAGTTTGTCACTTCCTTCCTTTGCCGTCACATTAAATGTCATACTGTACGCGCAAGGGTACAGATTCATCTCGTGTAGTTCACTGTGGTTGTAAAGATTCGTCATGATGCGTCTGCTAAATGGATTATTTTTTAAATCATACAAAACGCGATCCACCTGATCCATTTCACCCTCTTTGTATTGATGCTTTACACCCAACTGATATCCATAGGCTTTTCCGATAGAGCCCTGCTCATCTGCCCAGCTATCCCAGATGTGACTGTTCAGGTCATGAATGTTATTGGATTTTTTCTGCCAGATCCATAACAGTTCATCTACGCAACTTTTAATTGCTGTTCTTCTAAGTGTAATTGCCGGGAATTCTTTGGACAAATCATAGCGGTTAATTACACCGAATTTTTTTATTGTATATGCCAAGCTGCCATCCTCCCAGTGCGGTCTGACCTTTTCCCCTTCCGTACTGGTTCCGTTTGCCAGAACATCTTTACACATATCAATAAATAAATTGTCTGCGAGACTCATATTGTCCCCTCCTAAATATTATGTCATTAAACCTGCTGTTCAATATATTTCTTAATGTTAGAAGCATTGGTATATTTCTCGAATCCATCATCCTTCAAAACAACCAGTGTAGGCGCCTGCATTACACCGTATTCACCCGCTAATTCGCTATTTTCTTCTGCATCCACCTGTTCATAGTTGATGTCTCCAAGGAAATTCTTCACAAGTTTACAGTTTGGACAGGTTTTGGTTGTGAATAATAACATGGTTTCTTTGGTTTCGTCTTCCGGCTCCATATCCTTGTTGGAAACCGCTTCAAAACTCATACCTACCTGTGGTTTAAAATCAAGCACTGAAGTTTCTTCCTTGCTTACCACATCCGGCATACTTCTTGACTTACTTGGATTGTAAATCTTACGATTCTTGTATTCCTGTGATTTACCTTCATTCCAGTTCTGAACCGGACGATAGTAACCGGTGATACGACTGTAAACCTCAGTCTTTTCACCACATTCCGGACAAGTAAACTGTTCTCCACTAATATAGCCATGATTCTTACATACAGAATAGGTAGGAGAAATGGTATAGTATGGAAGCTTGTAGTTGTTTGCAATTGTACGAACCAGCTTCGCTGCTGAATGCCAATCCGGAAGTTTTTCTCCAAGGAATCCATGGAACACGGTTCCTGAAGTATAAAGTGTCTGTAATTCGTCCTGAATATCCAAAGCTTCGAAAATATCTTCAGTATAATCAACCGGAAGATGTGAGCTGTTGGTATAGAACGGTTTATCACCAGGGTTTCCTGCCGTCTTGATGTCTGGCCACTGTGCTCTGTCGTGTTTGGCAAGACGATATGTGGTAGACTCAGCAGGCGTAGCCTCAAGATTGTATAAATCACCGTATTTCTCCTGATAATCAGAAAGACGTTCTCTCATGTGATTCAATACTTCTTTCGTAAATTCCTGTGTTTCTTTATGTGTCATATCCTTCTGTAACCAATTTGCATTAAGACCCACTTCATTCATACCAAGTAAACCTATGGTAGAGAAATGATTGTCAAAAGTTCCAAGATAACGCTTGGTATATGGATATAAACCTTCCTTCAAAAGCTTTGTAATAACCTGACGTTTTACTTTCAAAGAACGCGCTGAGATATCCATCATGCGATCCAGTCTCTGATAGAACTCTTCCTTCGTAGATGAAAGATATGCAATTCTAGGCATATTGATTGTTACGACACCTACGGAACCTGTGCTCTCTCCGGAACCGAAGAATCCACCTGTCTTCTTTCTAAGTTCTCTAAGATCCAGTCTTAATCTGCAACACATAGAACGTACGTCACTTGGTTCCATATCACTGTTGATATAATTTGAGAAATATGGTGTTCCATATTTGGCTGTCATTTCAAATAACAGTCTGTTATTTTCTGTGTCGGACCAGTCAAAATCACTCGTGATAGAGTATGTAGGAATTGGATACTGGAATCCACGTCCGTTCGCATCTCCCTCTACCATGATTTCGATAAATGCTTTGTTGACCATGTCCATTTCTTTCTTACAGTCTTTGTAGCGGAAGTTTACTTCTTTTCCGCCAACGATACATGGAAGTTCTGCCAGGTCATCCGGTACCGTCCAATCCAATGTGATGTTGGAAAATGGTGCCTGTGTTCCCCATCTGCTAGGCGTATTAACACCATATACAAAGGACTGAATACACTGTTTTACCTGTTTGTAGGAAAGATTATCTATTTTGACAAATGGTGCAAGGTAGGTATCAAAAGATGAAAATGCCTGTGCTCCTGCCCATTCATTCTGCATAATTCCGAGGAAGTTAACCATCTGATTGCAAAGTGTAGATAAATGTGCTGCCGGTGCGGAAGTAATCTTTCCCGGAATGCCACCAAGTCCTTCTTTGATCAGCTGTTTTAAAGACCATCCTGCGCAATATCCGGTAAGCATAGATAAATCATGAATGTGGATATCCGCATTTCTGTGTGCTTCGGCAATCTCCTGGTCATAGATTTCAGATAACCAGTAGTTCGCTGTTATAGATCCTGAGTTATGTAAAATAAGTCCACCTACGGAATAGGTTACGGTTGAGTTCTCTTTTACTCTCCAATCCTCTTCTTTTACATAGCTGTTTACGATTTCTTTGTAATCCAGTATGGTGGATTTCATATTACGGATTTTTTCGCGGTTTTTACGGTAAAGGATATATGCCTTTGCAACCTCCGTATATCCTGCCTGCTCTAAAACGGACTCTACACAGTCCTGAATTGCTTCCACGCTTACTGCACCATCTTCAAGTTTGTCCTGGAAACTTGCAGTTACCCGCAAAGCGAGCAAATTAATGATGTCAGCATCGTACGACATCTTGGTAGCTTCAAATGCTTTCGTAATTGCATCGGAAATTTTGCCTAGATGAAACTCAGCAATTTCACCGTCTCTTTTAATAACCTGGATCATTGTTAACCCCTCCTAAAACTGTTCTGAATTCGTTACTAGACTCATTGTATCAAAGTCAAAATAAATAGTCAACTAAAAACACCATATATAGTGTAGGATTTTAGTCTTACTTTCTATATATGGTGTTTCGTTCGGTTCCAGAAACAAAATAACGCGTATATATCGGCGCCTTTTCGCTATATCATATGCTCTATCTCTGACGGAATATAAGCGCGTACAAATATGCCGTCTTCCTGATAGGTTTCTTCTAAAAGCTGTCCATACTGACGTATCTTCGGGATCTTGCCGGCCTCGTTGTATGGAAAAACTTTTTCTATATATATTTTACGCTCTTTTAAAATTTCTTCAATCGTTTGTACCAAATTTTCTATGCCAATACCTTTTTTGGCAGAAATACGCAACGTTCTGTCGGCGTGTACATCTTTTAGCACTACATCTTCACTCAGTTTGTCCACTTTATTAAATACGGTAATCACGGTCTTATCTTTTACGCCAAGTTCTTCCAGAGTATCGTAAACCACCTGACAATGCAAATCCGCATCCTCATTAGACGCATCTACTACATGCAGTATGATATCTGCGTATTTTGCTTCTTCCAGCGTACTGTGAAAGGCTTCAATTAACTGATGCGGAAGTTTACGGATAAAACCTACCGTATCCGTAAGCAGTACCTGCTGTCCATCTTCCAGTGTCAGACTTTTCGTCGTCGGATCGAGGGTAGCAAACAGCTTATCCTCCTCCAACACACCGGCTCCCGTCATATGATTCAAAAGCGTGGATTTACCGGCATTTGTATACCCTACAATTGAGAGTACCGGCAACATACTTTTCGTTCTCTGTTTTCTTGCCGTGTATCGGACCTGCTCTACTTTCTCCAGCTCCTTTTTCAGTTGTGTTATGCGGTCGCGAATCAATCGGCGGTCCATCTCCAGTTTCTTTTCTCCGGGTCCTCTTGTACCGATTCCTCCACCAAGTCTTGACAAGGAACTTCTAAGTCCGACAAGTCTTGAGGCCCTGTACTTAAGTTGTGCCAACTCTACCTGGATTTTACCTTCTCTCGTGGTCGCATGTCTGGCAAAAATATCAAGAATCATAACCGTACGGTCAATCACTTTGATTTGAAGTATCTCTTCCAGATTCTTAAGTTGTGCCGGCGACAATTCATCATCACAAACGACACCGGTAGCTTCCGTCTCCCAGGCAAGTTCTCTGATCTCTTCAAGCTTGCCTTTTCCAACATACGTACCGGAATGAATACTGTCTCTGTTTTGAATCACTTTGGCAACGGTTACTGCACCTGCCGTTTTACCTAATTCCTCTAACTCATCCAAAGACTCCTGTGTTCCGTCATTTTCATGGAGCGCAACCCCTACTAAAATGATTCGTTCTTCCTTTTCTTCTATTTCATGCAAGGTTGACATAGAAAAATAATTCCTCCTAATTCATACGTGTTTCCAAAAATGTAAGCTCCTTTACCATCTCTTCTTCATTTTCTTCACCGTACTTATTGATATACTCTTTGCAGGCTTCATAAGCCTCCTCAAATTGACCATTCTTCTCTAACAGAATAACTTCGTAATAATCCACTTTTTTGAGTTCCTGTGTGCCGTAAAGCGTCTTTGCATCCTTTAGATAATTCAATGCTTCCTCATAATTTTCTTTTTCAATATAGCATTTGCAAAGTTCAATATATGCATCTGCCAGTTCTTTATCTGCACTGGAATCTACACACTTTTTAAAATATTCAATCGCGCTGTCCAGATTATCCTTTTCTTTCAACAAGCCCAGATAATAATATGCGCGCGTCACGTCATCTCCGGTAGCATTCAGTAGTTTTTCCTCGGCAAGCTCCGGCTTATTCTCATAATAGTAAAGCATTCCTTCAAATATTGCAGCGCGGTCTCCCATGTCACTAAACGGCAGGCTTTCCATCTGTTTTAAAAGACTATTGGCCTCATCACTTTGTCCTGCTGCAACATAAGCAAAATATTTGCCAAAATACACATCAACATCCGGTTCATCCTTTTCTTCTTCCAATGCCAAATCAAAATACTTCAGTGCCTGTTCATAATCTCTGACTTTCATATTAACATCCGCCAGATACTTATATATCTCAACATCCAGCTCCTCTTTGCCTTCCGTCTCCTGCGCAATCCCCTCTGCATTTTTTAACTGGACAATGGCATCCTCATACTCACCCAGGCGATATGCGCAAATACCAAGTCCCATATAAACCTCTTTGTTGTGCAAAAAAGCTTTTTTGCCGGTTTTATCTGTCTTGGCCTGATCAAACAAATGATAAGCCTCTTCATAATTGTACTCCTGTAATGCTGTGGTACCAAGCTCCAACGCTTCCTTCTGCTCCTGCGAAATCGCGCCACATCCACTCATTGCTAACATTGTAACTGAAATAATCCCCGTTAATACTGCTTTTCGTAATCCTCTCATTTTCTCACCTCTAATTATTCATTTCCTGTTGCTCTAATGCGAGCTCACATGCTTTTCTAAGTTGTGTTCTTGAATCGCCGGCAAGCAAAAATCCGCTTGTATGGCAAAAACGTAATGTCTCAAGCCCTGTTACTTCCTGCAATTTCTCAGCCTCTAGGCCTCGCCACTCAGCCGGAAATCCGCATTTCAAATTATTGGTATCTTCTGAAACCGGAACTCCCTGCGCATTGAAGCCGCCTCTTTGCGACGGATAAATAACAAACTTGTAATCACTGTTAATCAATGCACGTTTCCATGGAATAAAACGGTCCAATACCAGAATAGTGCCATCTCCGTCCTGCATCCGGCTTAGCATCATTTTCTGTGCTTTTTCCTCGCCACGATAGTATTCAAATTTATTTTCCAAAATACGAATGGCAAACGTAACCGCCTCGCAAAAACATTCTTCTTTGTCCTTGAAAGAATCCCAGCCGGGATTAAAATCTCCTATAATGTCCGCCAATTCACTTTTGGTTCCGAAATTATCACATTGATCCAACGGTTCAATAAATCGACGGTCAAATTCTTCTGCCTGCTCTCCCAAAAAGAAACTTCCGTATTCCCGCCATAACAGTCCAAACGCTGCATACGCCACATTGTCCGAGCGGAGTTCTTTCTCCATCTGGTGATGATCAAACGCTCCCATACCTACATCAAACACAATGCCTTTGTAATCCTCCGGCACTTCATTGGCACGTATAATCTCTATCTCCGGAAAAATTATTTTTAACAGTGCACTGCAAAACACATCGTCTGCATGAAACTTACCTCCGTGGGTAAGGGCACTTTTCATATCATATTTTTCTTCCAGCAACATTTTTAAATCATCGTATCTTTTTAAAAATTCTTTACTCACTTTTTCTCCATTTCTCTTACTGTCTTATCTCCTTCGACGCTATCCCGCCGAATTTGAGTCGACCGATTTAACCAAGAGCAACGTCTAAAACCATCATAATCACAAATCCAATCATAAACCCGATACTTCCGATGTTGGAATGTTCTCCAACAGAAGCCTCCGGTATCAATTCTTCCACTACTACGTAGAGCATTGCTCCTGCTGCTAATGATAGCAGGTACGGTATTACAGGCAACAAAATATTGGTCAATAATATCGTTATAAAAGCGGCAACCGGTTCCACTACACCGGACAACATACCGTAAACAAATGCCTTTCTTCTCGTAAGTCCTGCTGCCCGTAGCGGCATGGATATGATCGCTCCCTCCGGAAAATTCTGTATTGCAATTCCGATGGATAACGCCATTGCCCCTGCAAGTGTAATACTTGTGCTTTCAGAAATCAAGCCCGCAAATACAATTCCAACCGCCATTCCTTCGGGAATATTATGAATCGTTACCGCGAGAATCATCATGGTAGACTTGGAAAGCTGAGCTTTGATACCTTCCGGCGTATCACTTTCCAAATGCAAATGCGGCACCACATGGTCAAGGACAAGCAGCAATGTCATTCCCAGAAGTATCCCCACCAGTGTGGGAACAAATGCAAACCTGCCCATATCTTCTTCCATTTCCAATGCCGGTATAATAAGTGACCAGACTGCTGCTGCTACCATTACGCCTGCCGCAAACCCCAATAAGCCTTTTTGCGTATTTTCCCGAATCTTATTTTTGAGTAAGAATACACAGGCGGATCCAAGTGTTGTTCCGATTAACGGAATTAAAATACCAATCGCATAAGACATACCATTCTCTCCTTCTCTTCTTTCATTTACATAAGGAAGAAAAGACAGGATACGCTATCCTGTCTATTCCTCTATATTATAAAATTAATTTATATTATAAAATTAATTTATATTATAAAATTAATTATTATTCTATATCTATTTTACCCTATTTATCTTCTTTTGTGCACTCCATTTTCCATATTTTACGGTTTTTCCTTTTTTATTGTAGGCACGAACCTTAATCAGACACTTTTTATTCTTCTTAAGCTTCGTAATCTTGAGACTTGTTTTGGAAGCACCTTTTACCGTTTTGGTGATTGCCTTTTTCCCTTGCTTATACCAAACCTGGTAACCGGTAACTTTGGAAATCTGCTTCCACTTAACCGATACCTTACCTTTGCCAAGACTCTTTACTTTCAGTCCGGTAACTTTACGCGGCGCCGTTAATTGTCCGACCGGTTTCGCTGTTGCTGTCGGCACAGGTTGAACTGACGGTTTTTCTGTAGAAGGTTCCTCTTTCACTTCTTTCGCCACATTCACGGTAACTATTCGGGAAGAAGCTTTGTATGCACCGCTTTCACTGATTCCGATCGTGATGTGGGCAGTTCCCGGTCCTTTAACGGTTACAAGACCTGTCTGGTTGACGGTTGCCACTGCTTCATTATCACTGGTAAAGGAAAGTTCTCCTTCTCCATACAAATCACAATTCAACCGGAACGGAGCATCCTTTTCTTTTTTGTCGAAGTTTTCCTGTACCATAACGGTCTGATGTTTATACTTATCAAAATAGTACTCATTCAACCAGTGGTGTCTTTCTTCGAACCAGTTACGAAGGAAATCCAGTTCCATGTCATATGTATTGTTTAGCGCCGGAATCTTTTCCAAACCGCCCTGTGTCTGGTTTAATGGCCATACTTCATTGTTATCATCGATAAAAGGTCGATACTTTTCGTTAAATCCATTGATAATACTCTCGGTATCATTTGCACCATAAATTTTCTCGATATAGTTTTGTACTTCATTGCTGTAATAATAATCCACGTACGCGTTCCGGAACTCTTCGACTAACATCAGTCTTCGAATCCAGCAATGGTCTAATGCATATCCACTATGCGTACTGTTGCTGGAATTATCTCCATATCCGTTTCTGTTGTTGTACTCCGGATAGAAGTCAATATTGGCATTGCCGGAAGACAAATCAAAATCCCATGCCGGACCGGCATAGAGCTTTCCATCTTTAAAATAATACTTTAAAGAGGAGTAATGTACATCTACATTTTTAAAAACGTCCTCTACCGTGTATAACTTGATAAATGATTCCACATCAATTGCTTCTGAGATATTATCATAGTTCTTACTGTCGATTGCAGCTTCCGCGGCATTCATCATATTCGTAAGTTCTGCTACCTGTTCAGCGTTAAGTTCATCATTATCCGTCACGAAACGATAGCCGTCATTGGTGGTAATGTAAATCTGTCCTTCTTCATATCTGTCTTTTTCATATTCAAACAGATAATCGCCGTTTTTCTCTGAAATATCCACCCGGTTCTTTGAAACATCCACCGGCTCCGTCAGCATATAAAGTCCATTGTATGCCCCGTTAAGATAAACCTCCACAAATACATACTGCGACGTATTGGTAAGTCCTAAATTTCTTGCCATATCAAGCGCCATTGCATTTCGGATAAACGACTTATCAAAAGCATTCGCCATAAGACTCCACTTCTTGTCCTCGCCCATACCGAACAAATCCTGCTTTGAATCAAACTTGATATTGTATGGTTTTTTGGCTGCCTGCGCAGTGGAGTTTCCGCGAATTTTGATCTTAGCCAAATCATCTGTCACATCCGCAAACACACCATCTTTTTTGTCTACGACGGTAATCGATGCATCAACATAGCTTTCTTTTACTATAGAATTCTGCGTTTCAATATACACCCGCGGAATCCTGCCCTTTGTTACGGCGCTTGCGTTCACATGTACCATCGGTGATACAATAAACAGTAAGCAGATGGCAAAGAAAACCTTGCCTAAATTTTGTTTTACATTTTTCATACCATAACCTCCGAATTACTGATTTCTACTGCCATTTTATCACAGCATCCGGAACACTGATATGGTTAATTTTTGTGATTATAGGATGATTTTTAGTATTAATTGTTTGAAAAATTTTACTGCTTATCGTTTTTCCAGGAAAGCATATCTTCCAACGTGATATGATCAACCACTCCGCTTACCGCATCGTCGATTCTTTTCCAAAGTTCAAGCGTAACGCACTCATCTCTTCGTTCGCAGGTATTGTCTTCAAATTCCAGACAACTAACCGGTGCAAGACTTCCTTCTGTCACCCTGAGAATCATACCTGCTGTATATTCCTTAGGACTTTTCGTCAGTTTATAACCACCGTGAGGTCCCCGAATAGAACGGACATATCCGCTACGATTCAGGATAGAAATAATCTGCTCCAGATACTTATCCGAAATGCCCTGTCTGCTGCCGATGTCTTTGATTCGCACCGGTCCCTCTCCCTCGTTCATGGCAATATCCAGCATCAGTCTTAATGCGTATCTGCCCTTTGTTGAAAACATCATAACCAATCTCACCTTTCCTGCCAAAAGCCGTCCGGAAGCTCTATACCTCTACCTCTTCTTCCGAAATATCCGCTTTTGGTTCTTTCAATCCATCAATGATTATATCATTTTTCTTTGCATAATCCCAGAGTGCCGCGTGAATTGCCTCCTCAGCAAGCAAAGAACAATGTACCTTTACCGGCGGAAGTCCGTCCAGTGCTTCCATTACAGCTTTATTTGTTACCTGCATCGCTTCCTGTACACTCTTTCCTGTCACAAGTTCAGTAGCCATACTGCTCGTTGCCACTGCTGCACCACAACCAAATGTTTTGAATTTACACTCTCTGATAATCTGATTGTCATCAATGTCCAGATACATACGCATAATATCACCACATTTTGCGTTACCAACCGTTCCAACTCCGCTTGCATTTTCTATTTCACCCACATTGCGCGGATGATTAAAATGATCCATTACTTTTTCACTATACATATTTCTTCCTCACCTTTCTACTGTTTCTTTACGAAATCTTCATAAAGTGGAGACATACTTCTGAGTCTCTCGATAATTTTCTTAAGATTATCCACTACATAATCCATATCTACTTTGGTGGTTTCCTCAGATAAGGTAAATCTTATGGAACCGTGCGCTTTTTCATGCGGCACACCGATTGCAAGCAATACATGAGAAGGATCCAGAGAACCGGAAGTACAAGCAGAACCACTCGAAGCACAGATTCCAAGCTGATCCAGTAAAATCAAAATAGATTCGCCTTCAATAAACTCAAATCCGATATTGATATTGTTGGACAAACGCTTGGTTGGGTGACCATTCAGTTTCGTATGCGGAATCTCCTTCAGGATTCTCTGTATTGTATAGTCCCGCAATTCTTTCTCGTGTGCGATACGCTCCTGCATATGCTCTCTTGCGTAAGCAACCGCTGCTCCCATACCGACAATTCCCGGTACATTGTGCGTTCCGGCACGACGGTTTCTCTCCTGTGCACCACCTTGAACGAAAGAACCAATCTTTACGGTATCTCTCAAATACATAATGCCGATTCCTTTTGGTCCGTTAATCTTATGACCGCTGGCGCTAAGGAGATCAATACCAAGCTCCTCCACATCGATTTGCATATGGCCAAACGCCTGTACAGCATCTGTATGAAACAATATATTGTTATCTTTGGCAATTCTACCAATCTCCTTAATCGGCATCAGCGTTCCGATTTCATTATTTGCAAACATTACCGATATCAATATGGTATCCGGACGAATGGATGCCTTCAACTGTTCCAGATCAACCACTCCATATTCATCCACATCAAGATAGGTCACTTCAAAGCCTTGCTTTTCCAGATAATTGCATGTGTGTAAAATGGCATGATGTTCCACCTTCGTTGTGATGATGTGTTTTCCTTTAGAGGCATATGCATCGGCAACTGCCTTTAAAGCCCAGTTGTCAGACTCACTTCCACCGCCGGTAAAATAAATTTCTCTGCTCTTGGCATGCAAAAGATTCGCAATTGTCTCCCTTGCATTCTCAACTGCTTTCTTGCTTTCTGCCGCAAATCCGTAAATAGAAGACGGATTGCCATACTGTTCCATAAAATATGGCTTCATCGCCTCGAATGCTTCCGGCAAAAC
This sequence comes from Lachnospiraceae bacterium, assembly GCA_024698865.1. Lineage (GTDB taxonomy): Bacteria > Bacillota > Clostridia > Lachnospirales > Lachnospiraceae > JAILQS01. The sequence goes on from JAILQS010000146.1 coordinate 13,560, forward strand.
TTTCGTCGTTGCTGCATTGTCTAAATATATTAATCTGCTCATAAAAAAAATCCCTTTCTTCATATTGCACTTCTTCGCGTGCTTTTCAAAAAACACCCGAAGTATTTCCTACCAAGTTAGTATACATTCCTTTTCCTAGTATGTCAATATGAATTAAGGGATTTATTTTTTATAGTCTCCTCTGTCCTTAACTATCTCGTATCCTATATTTTTCATACGCGCCTGCAGACAGTTTCTACACTCTGCTGCCTCATCTCCTGTACATACCTTGTTGTCATACAGCTCGTATTTCTTCCGTACGGATACCGGTGACAGGTTGGGCATAACAACATTTGCCCCGGAAAGAATTCCAAGCTCCCTTCCCTGCGGATGGATGGTTGCAAGCGCAGTGGTAGCCGGAAGGAGAACCTTTTTCTCCATGATGCGAATCAGCGACAGCAGTAAAAGAACCGGCTCCAATTCTCCATTTGGTGCCTCACAAAAAGGAGTTTCTTTATGGGAAATGAATGGACCAATACCGACCATCTGTGGATGCAGATCATGTATGTAAAGCAAATCTTGTGCTAATGTTTCCGCGGTCTGATAAGGGCTTCCCACCATAAAGCCGCATCCGGTCTGATAACCAATTTCTTTCAGATTCTTAAGACATTCCTTACGATTTGCAAGACTCATCGAGGCAGGATGCAATTTGTTATAGTGTTCCTCGTTGGCGGTTTCGTGTCGAAGCAGGTACCGGTCTGCACCGGCATCAAAATACGACTGATACTCTTCTTTCGTTTTCTCCCCGATAGACAGAGTCAGTGCACAGTCCGGATATTTTGCTTTTATTCTCTGTATCAAAGCTACCAGCCTGTCCTTTGTGTAATAGCCGTCTTCGCCCCCCTGCAAAACAAAGGTACGAAATCCAAGTGCATATCCTTCCTTGCAGCACTCCATAATCTCATCCTCTGTGAGCCGGTAGCGTTCCGCATTTTTGTTACTCTTTCGGATTCCGCAATACAGGCAGTCATTTTTACAATAGTTTGTAAACTCAATTAAGCCGCGAACATATACCGCATTGCCAAAATGTTCTTTGGCAATGCTTCGTCCACGACTTCTTGCATATTCCAGGTCCTCTGTATCATATTCTTCCAAAATACAGATGAATTCTTCCCGGGAAAGTATATTGTTTTTTTCCAGTTTATCTATCAGTTGTTTAACTCTTTCGCTCAAAAATGACCTCCTAAGAAATGATGGTTCCACCACCGGCCACTACTCCGTCTTCATAAAGTACCAGAGCCTGACCAGGTGTTACCGCACGCTGAGGTTCTAAAAATGTACATTCTGCCAGATCATCTTCGATGATTTTTACCTTCACATCGGAGCCGGCGTGGTTATATCTGATCTTTCCAAGGTAAACCTTATTCTCTGCAAACGATGCTTCCTTCATGAAGTTTAACCGGTTAATATACACCGTATTCGACATATTTTCTTCTTTTGTTCCAACCACAACTTCGTTGGTCTCCGGTTTGATTTTCAGTACAAATGCCGGGTGTCCCATGGAAAGCCCCAGACCTTTTCTCTGTCCTACGGTATAATGAATGATTCCCTTGTGCTGTCCCAGAATATTGCCCTGAGTATCTACAAAGTTCCCCGGTATCGAAGACTGTCCTGTGGTTTCTTCTATGTAACTGGCGTAATCTCCGTCCGGCACGAAACAGATTTCCATACTGTCTGCCTTATGTGCCACCGGTATTCCGGCTTCCTCTGCGATTTTTCGTATCTCATCCTTGGTATAATCACCAACCGGCATTAGGGTTCTCTTTAGCTGCTCCTGCGTCAGATTGTATAATGCATACGTCTGATCCTTCTTTGCCGTTACCGAATTAGCAATGGCATAACGACCATTTTCCAAATGACAAATCCGTGCATAATGACCGGTCGCTATGTAGTCAGCACCAATCTCCATACTTCGACGCAGCAAAGATTCCCACTTTACATATCTGTTACATGCAATACATGGGTTTGGCGTTCTTCCCGCCTGGTATTCCCTGATAAAATAATCAATGACATTTTCTTTAAACTCATTTTTGAAGTTCATTACGTAGTATGGAATGTCTAACATATTGGCAACTCTTCGGGCATCATCCACTGCACTTAAGCCACAACAACCGCCTTCATTCTCCATCTGACACACATCCTCGTCCTGCCAGATCTGCATCGTTACGCCGATTACGTTGTATCCCTGTTTTTTAAGTAAATAAGCTGCCACCGAGGAATCCACCCCTCCGGACATACCTACCACAACTGTTTCATTGCTCATGCTTTGTTTCCTTTTATACTTTCTATTCTTTCCTTATCGTTTCTGTCCTTATTGGAACCTGTTATTTCATAACACGTCAGATTAACTCAAGTTCTTTTAAATACAGCTCAAGTTGTGCTGCCGCAACCCCGACCAATTCCTTGCAAGGTCTCTTTTTGTAATACGCATCCGTGCGCTTCTCCGGTGTTGGTGCCTGTTTCTTCTCGGTCAGTCCAAGTAACTCACGGCAAATAATGGAGCCGTTTTCTTCTTCCATTCTGCGCGCAAACTCCTGTACTTTTTCGTAGGTTTCTTTTTTCTCCTCAAATGCTTTGGGGTCATCATAGCCTGCCAGAAGTCCGATTACCATAAATCCACCGGTCACCGCACCGCACACTTCACGAAGTCTGCCCATTCCGCCACCAAAGGTGGAAGACAACTTTGCGGCAATATCTTCCGGCAATCCATGCACCTCTTGAAATGCCAACAACACAGACTGCGAACAATTATAGCCCTGTGCAAACAACTCCATGGCTTTCTTTCCGTATTTACTTTTGTTTGGATCTGTCTTCATATGTATCTCCAGCTTTCTTATCCTGTTTTGTTCTTCTCGTTCTAAAATATAACGTAATAAAGGGGATTTCGTCAATACCGGGATTTTGACAATAGAAATGCAGAAGCGAAAAATTATTGACAAACGATAATTTTCGTGGTACCTTGACTATAAAATTATTGTAAAACAATAATATTCTACATAAAACCAAACCTGATTGGAGGATTTCTTTATGAGCTTGTTTTTTGATTTTCCCTTTGTACAGATTGGACATATACTTCGCTTTTTATCCCTTTCCAGCTTCGTGGGAAATGTGATTGCTATTATTCTTTATCTGTTGATTTGTCTAAGCCCTATGGTGTATCTGCTTTCAAAAAATATCAGAAGGTTCACCCGGGCAGACTGCCTGCTGCCACTGCTTAGTCTGTTTATGTTTTTCGGTATCTACAAAATCATCAATCCGGATACAAACTTTACCTATTACGAATACGATTCCTACGCACGTTTGATAAATTGCCTGCTGTGTTCGCTGATTTTCTGTTATGTCACTTTGCGAATCCTGCAGGGCGCCGAATCCTACACAACCGACCGGCTGCTTGCTGTGCTTCGTATCACACTTATTCTTTCTGTAATCGTACTGTTTTTTGAAACAGTCTACTACCTTCTTTACCATTTACCGGTTGCTTTAGAACTCCTTTCGGAAGGTTCTGCCCCGGAGAAAGTTTTGGTGGACGATAGCACCCAATGGAATTTCCTCTACTCCGATGGAATGCTATATGTATGGATTGTACTGCGTCATGTACTGCGAATAGTTCCGAATTTACTGATGATGTGGCTGATTTGGCCGACTTTGAAAACCATTCAAGCCCTGGAACACGCCCCATATCAGCCGGATACCTTGCAAAATGTACAAAAGCTTGGGCAACAATGCAAAAACGTAATTATTATCATTGTCCTTATGGTTCCTGTCATTAATCTTGCTGATCTTTTCCTCGCAAAATGGCTACCGCTTAACAACCTGGAATTTTATCTTCCTGTAGTTGCCATTCCTTTACTGCTTTTTATCCTGCTATTCACAAGAAAAATTGCAGAAAATCAGGAACTAAAAACGGATAATGACAGTTTCATTTGATTGAAGGAGATTAATCTATGGCGATACAAGTATACCTGGAGGATGTGCTTAAAAAAAATAATATGACATCCAAAGAACTGTGTGCCCTGATTGGAATTACCGAGGCGAATCTTTCCATACTCCGAAGCGGAAAAGCCAAGGGTGTACGGTTTACAACAATAAACAAAATCTGCTACCACCTGAATTGTGATGTAGGAGATATATTAAAATTTGATGGTAATCTGGAGGATAATTTATGAAACGACAAATACTTATTATACCGATACTTATACTTATATTAATGATGAACGGCTGTCAGCTTGCCAAACTAACCACGCCGGATTCCAAAGATACTTTAGTTGGCATTTTCGTTGCCTTTGAAGATTCTTTTTCCACGGAAGAAGACATTTTCACGGATAACAACGAGAACGTGGACAGATGCTACGGAACTTACGATGCCTCCACAGAACAATATACCTTCCCTATGAAAGGCTATTACTGTATACACAAATTAGAAGGTTCCGGCACGGATGCCTGCTGGACACCATATATCAGCAATGAAATTACAGATGGCAAAACTTGCCTTAATGGTTATGATTCTTCTGGTTTTGAATGTACCCTCTACTATGATCAGGCCGTGACGGAACCTGCCAGAGAAAACAATGAGGAATCCTTGGGGGATTCCTCAGTATATGGTCGTTTTTATGAAATCTATGAAACTCCGGATAAACAGGTTTATATTGCATTAAACACGGTAACCGGTAATTTTGCTTTAGGCGGTGGTTTAAGTTTTGACAAGGCAAATCCCAAAAATCCGGATATTTATTTCAAAATGAAACTGGAAGGCTGCGATCCTGTGAACAGTTTAACTTTCACCAGAATCGGTAAGGATGGCAGAAGCATTTCCAATGACACCTTCGATTCTTCCAAAAATCTTCCTGACACATACCAATGGGGAGAAGACACCGAATATATTCTGGTGACACTTACGGACAAAGCCAATAAAACCTCCTACGATATAATTAACCGGGAGAACGAAGAATACCAGGTACACACCCTCACCGATAACTATATTTGCACGAGTCAGTCCATCCGGATAGAATAATGTGTTTAAACGACTGCTCCTGCATTCAGCGAAAATCACAGTGACCCGCTTCCCTTCAGGTAAAACACTGCCAGCTGTGTTCGGTCTCTTAGCGACAGTTTTTCCAGAATCGTGCTGATATAATTGCGCACCGTCCCTTCGGAAAGGAAAAGCTGCTCTGCGATTTCGCGGTTGCTTTTGCCCTTCGCGACAAGTGCAATGACCTCTTCTTCTTTTTCCGTAATATCATACGCCGCATAGTCCACTTTTTTCTGTGCGGTAAGCACCGGAATTTTACTGACAATCTCCCCGCCAAAGACACTCTGGCCTCCGTAAACCGCTTTAATGGCGGGAACAATGCCGTTAAAATCCTGCTTTAGAATGTAGCCTTTGACTCCAAGTTCAAGGGCTTTCATTATATACTCATCATCTGAAAATGTGGTAAGTAACAGTATCTTTGCCTCTTTGTGTTTGGAAAGTATGACTTCAGCCGCCTCCAATCCAGAGGTTCCTTTCATCTGGATATCCATCAGCATTACATCCGGCTTATACTCTTCATATAATGCAATCGCTTCTGCTCCATCACTTCCGGAAGCCACCACATTTAACTCACTGTCTGCTTCCAATATCGTCTTAAGTGAAAGCGCCACCAATTGATCATCATCACATACAATTATATTCATTCTCTTTACTCCTTTTGATTTTTTGGAATGGATACCAACACCTTAAATCCCTCTTCATCCGAAAAAGAAATCGTTCCTCCCATGGACTTCACCCGGTCTTCCATATTGTTAAGACCGATGCCGTCGTTTGTCCGTTTCATTTTCTTTGTGCCGTTATCCGACACCAGCATTTGATAGAATCCCGGATGCTCTCGCAACACAACCGACACCGTGGTTCCATTACAATGCTTCATAATATTTGCAGTTGCTTCCTTTACGATTGCAAGGAAACAGTATTTTATATTGCTTGGGACTTCCGTACCCAGATCATATTCATAATGTACCTGATAATGTTTTCGCAATTCTTCCATCAATTCTTCCACGGAGCCCTTCATATCAAAGGAATCATTATGCAAGTCATGCACACTTTCCCGGATACTATTCATAGCTTCATTCATGGAATCATTGACGCTTTGCAGCTGCCCGTGCAAAGGCTCTTCCTTGTATATGGTAAGCATTGCTCCCGTCTGCAAAATCGTCCGGGAAAGCATGTGCCCTACATTATCATGAATCTCTCTGGCAATACGGTTTCTCTCCTGCAGTGTAGCCAGACGAACCGAGTCATCCTGACCTGCCAGTATTTTTGCATTCTGTTGTTTTAATGTATATGCAAGGCTTGTAGAAGAATCCACTTGTTTTAAATAAAGTCTTTGGTATTCCAATGCCTTCTGATTCTCATAGGCAATAAATCCTGCTGCCACTATAAGCACCAACAGCATTCCGATTGGCCACATTTCCCTGTAACAGCTTAGGTTTCGAAAAAATCCGGTAAGAAGTGGAACCAGTAAAAAACTTTCCTGCCACCATTTTCCACGATGTATAATGCTATAAGATAACACCGGAAGAAAAAACATAAGCGGCCACCAGATAACTGCTGCAATCACACAAATAACAGCCACGATATTTTCCGGCATTTGCGTACGAAATATGTAACCGCATCCAACCAGAAGTTCTGTCTCTATAATTCCAATCAGACATGCAACAACCACATAATCCCCTTGTACAAACAACAAAAGGAGCATACTGCACGCGACTAATATTATGTTTCTCTCAAGAATCTCCCTCATACCTTTCCCCCTTCAATTTTTATTCCTGCATTTCTAAGAGTAGCACAAAACATGACAAATGTCATTTTGAACTTCTGACATCTAACACTGTTTCTATTCCCACAAAAGCTCTATCCTATAAATGTAAGAAAGAAAAACTCGTCAGGATTGACGTTATCCTAAGAACAGGAGGAGTATTCCCTATGAATGAAACAGCCGTTAAGGTAAATGAACTGGTAAAGCGCTACCACGATTTGGTTGCCGTAGACCATCTGAATCTCGAAATCAAACAGGGCGAAATCTTTGGACTGCTTGGTCCAAACGGTTCCGGCAAAACCACCACTATCAATTGCATCTTGTCTCTTTTAAATTATGACAACGGTGAAATTGAAGTGTTCGAAAAACCTATGACTTCCGACAATTACGAAGCAAAAGCCAAAATCGGCGTCGTTATGCAAAACGTTGCTGTTTTCGATGAACTGACTGTGTACGAAAATATCGATTATTTTTGTGGACTATATATAAAAGACAAAACGCTTCGCAAACAGTATACAGAGGACGCAATCCGGTTTGTGGGATTGGAAGACTATTGTAAATTCTATCCAAAGAAACTGTCCGGCGGTCTTCTTCGCCGTCTGAACATTGCATGTGGAATTGCGCATAAACCAAAGCTCATCATTCTTGACGAGCCGACAGTTGCCGTTGACCCGCAAAGCCGCAACCGTATCCTGGAAGGAATTATGGAATTAAACCGCGCCGGTGCAACTATCATTTACACTTCTCATTATATGGAGGAGGTAGAGCAAATCTGTAAGCGCATTGCCATTATGGATACCGGCAAATGTATTGCCATGGGAACAACAGAGGAATTAAAGAAAATGATTAAAAAGCGTGAGATTATCACAATCCACATCTTATCTGTGACGGAAGACGACCTGAAAGGTCTGAGAGGACTTCCTCATGTCTATTCCGTAACCTTTAAGGATGAGAAACTTACCATTCTTTGTGACGGTGGAAGCCATAATCTTGTACGTGTTCTGGATTACCTGCAAAACAAGGAATATTCATTTGGTCATATTCATTCCGAACTTCCAACGTTAAACGATGTATTCTTGGAAATCACCGGAAAAGAATTACGGGACTAGGAGGGAAAATATGCTACGAATTATGTTATTTACGTGGAAAAGACTGTTCCGCGACAAAACAAATACCTTTTGGATTCTTTTATTTCCGATTGTACTGGGAAGCTTATTCCAGATTGCATTTGGCAACTTCGGGGAAAGTGAAAATATGTCTGTAATACCGGTTGCCTGTGTTATGGAACAAACAGAGTCTGACGAAACATTTACAAAAATCCTCAAGCAACTCTCTTCCGGTGAAGATGCATTTCTTCGTGTTACAGAATGCACAGACACACAGGCTCGGAAAATGCTATCAAAGAAAGAAGTCGTTGGAATTCTCTATTCCGGCAATCCGGTTCGTTTGAGCGTTTCAGAAAATATGAAAACACAAAAAATACAGCAAAGCATACTTAAGACTTTTGTGGATCGCTACAATATGCAACAGGCCGTTTTTTACGAAACAATGCAAAACGCTCCCCAAAAGCTAAATGACATGATGCAGACGTTGCAACAGGATATTTCATACAATCCTGACGTTTCGTTAAGCCGCCACCCGGAACAGTCGCCCTTTACACAGTACTTTTTTAACCTGCTCGCAATGGCTTGTCTGTTCACCTCTGTCGGTGGAATACTGGTTGCCTGTCATAATCAGCCAAACCTATCCGACCTTGCAAAAAGAGTTGCGATAGCGCCAACACACAAACCGATTGCCATCATCGCAGAACTTCTGGCGGTAACGATTTACGAGTTTATATTAAATTCCATTGGTTTTTTGTATGTTTCATTTGTACTCAGAATTCAACTGGCAGACCGAATGCCTCTTACACTTTTAACTATGTTTGTAGGATGTTGCGTGGGCGTATCCCTTGGCTTTTTTATCGGCTGCTTCGGTCACGGTGAGCAAAGCGCAAAGCAGGGAACGGTCTTTGCTGTTACAATGCCACTTTGCTTTTTAAGCGGTCTGATGATTGCTGAGGTGGGAATCATGATTGAAAACCACGCTCCTATCATCAATCGCATCAATCCTGCCATGCTACTGACTGACAGTTTTTATCGCCTGTCACAATATGATAACCTGAACCGGTACTATACAAACATGGTTACATTGATTGGTTTAACCATCCTCTTTAACCTGATGGCGTTTTTTATGACAAGGAGAAAAACATATGCAGAACTTTAAAACATTTTTTCAAATATCCAAAAAATATATAAAAACGTGTGTCATCTATTTTGTCATTTTCCTGATTCTTATGATTGCCATGACGCATCTTACTGCCACGGAAAAAACATCAAAATTTACAGCTGACACCGTGGATTTTACTGTGATTGACAAAGACCACACACAAGCTAGCCAGGCACTAATTGACTATCTGTCTAAAAAGCATCATTTTGTCTCCTTTGACTCAGAAGATATGGACTCCATCAAGGACAACATGTATTTTCAGATGATTCAATACGTAATTATGATTCCTGAAGGCTACGAAGAACAGTTAAAGGATGGTAAATATGAGGATATCATTACTCATTCCATGCGCACGGATTCTGCCGCCGGCTACTTTTTTAACCAGGATATCGACTCCTACTTTCAGGCATTGTCCCTCTATCATACTGCAGGTACCTCTCTGGAAAATGCCCTAAATCAAACGGAAGAAGTACTGACAGAAATTCAAAAAAATAAAGTAGAGGTATTAACCTTCGAGAAGAGCAATAACGGAACAAATCCAAGCGGATACTATTTCCAGTATTTCGCCTACATTCTGATTGCATTTATGTTAGAGAGTATGGCACCAATTCTGAGTGCTTTCCAAAAACGGGATTTGGCCGCACGAATCTCCTGCAGCTCCATGCGTCCAAGACAGCGTTCGATTGGCATTGGTTCCGGTGCAATTGCTTTCTCCGTCATTCTCTGGGTACTGATTGTTTTTGCCGGACTAATCACCGGACAGTACCGTATGGATACGCCGCAGACCATTTTATATATGGCTGGAAACAGTTTTATCTATCTGCTGGTCATTGTAACACTGACATTATGTGTCGCCTCGTTCCACCTTGGTGGACATTCTCTGTCACTTGTTTCCAATGTCATTGGCCTTGGAAGCAGTTTCCTTTGTGGAGTTTTCGTTCCGCTTTGGTTGCTCTCAGACAATGTGACCCAAATTGCCCGTTTTCTTCCGACATATTGGTATATCAAAAATAACAACATGCTTGCCGGATTTAACGGGGAAGCTTTTGTCTTAGGCAATTATTTACAAAACATTGGATTACAGCTTCTGTTTGCAGTTACTTTTCTTACGGTATATTTTGTAATTCATATACGTAGACAACTTAAATTATCTGACATTTAATAGCACAATTCTCTCATTTATTGAAATCAAAAAGTTTCAGTACTAAAATATCTATATATTATACTTTTACTTTTTGAAAGGAGACCGGCTATGAAAAATGTATCTTTAAGAATAAGACTTGCTATGGTTATGGGACCTATATTGCTTGTGGTGATAGGATTATCTATCTCTCTCGCATTTTTAAATGAATCAACTGAAAACACAATGGAACACTCGCTATATGACACCATTTACATTGCGAACACCAATATTATTAATGGTGAACGTGATATGTATCAGGCGCTGGTTGCGGCGATGCAGATCAGATATTCTGAGACAACTGAAGATAAAGAAGACAACCGCCACGGCTATGAGACCAACTACCAGCAGACCTGGGATCATCTTGCTACAGCAGAGGAACTTATCAAACAGTATCCTGAGGTTTACAATAACTATACCCTCCAGTTTCTTGCCCAAAAGAACGGATTTACTCCGGAAACAGACGGGGACGGTTATTTAACTGACACTCGTAATTTCACCACGTTAGTGGATAATTTCAGCAAGGAATTTACAGAGTTTTATGATTGCTACGACCCAACAACACAGGAGGGTGATTACGATGCCCACACTGCACACTTTGATAACTGTGAGGAATACATCAATAACATCAAAGACTTTATTGATATGTACGCAGTTTATGAACTGGAAATACTGGAAAAAGACAACCATAAAACATTGATTAAGACTTATGTCATTGTTATTCTTCTTGTTATTGCTGTTTTCGTATTTGCATTCTTCATTATTCACGACATTTTAAACGGAGTAAAAACAACACAGGAAAATATTATGCAACTTGCTGATAAAAATCTGGTATATGAGCCTAAGACCGTACGTGGAAATGATGAGATTGCCAAGATGGCATCCGCTTCGGTCCAGCTGTATGATGTGCTCAATAAGATAATGAATCTGATCAATGATACTTCCATACGTATTAATGACGTTTCAAGTTCTTTGAAAGACTCATCCACAAACGTTGAAACTTCCACAAACGAAATTGCCATTGCTATCAACGAAATTGCGGATAAAATTTCAGATCAGGCGATGGAAACCAGCGAAGTTTCGGATCAGACACAAATACTTGGGGATATAATTGTAGAAAGCAATAAGACAGCAGAAACACTTGCCAATGTAAGTAATGCAATTGGCGCCGCTACGGAAGATGGTATGAAAGTTGTTGTCCAGTTGGAAAAAGACACTGAAGCAAACGAAGTTGCGTTTGGCCACATTTTTGAATCCATTGAAAATATGACAACCAGTGCTGCAAAGATTGGTGATGCATCCAGATTAATTGCCGAGATTGCCTCCCAGACGAATCTGCTTTCCCTGAATGCTTCTATTGAAGCTGCCAGAGCCGGTGACGCCGGACGTGGTTTTGCCGTTGTTGCAGATGAGATTCGTGGACTGGCAGAACAATCTGCAGATGCGGTTACTGCAATTGACAATATGCTTGCAGAACTCAACCGATGCGTAGAACAGGCAAGCGAGCAACGTAATCTTGTCGAAAAAGCCGTTAAAACACAGGCGGAAAGCGTTACTGCAACCGGTGAAAAATACAATCTGATTGTAGAGAAGGTAAATGAAATCAATCGTGCGGTTTCTAATCTGGATGAACTAAGCAATAAGATGGACAGTAGTTGCCAGGTTGTAGTTACTGCCGTAAACAACCTTTCCGGTTCTGCTACAGACTGCGCTTCCAGTTCAGAAGAAACCTCTTCTTCTACTACTTATGTTCAGGAATCTGTCAGCAACATAACAGATATCAGTAATGATATTCACGACCTGGCAGAAGAACTTCGTGGTTTGCTTGGACAGTTTAACTTTAAGAAATAATAAAATGAGCCAATACCGCAGGTGTCTGTGGTATTGGCTCTGATTATATTTATCCTATTCTTCTTTTTAACACTTTCTTATAACTCTGCTTTCTCTATTACCTCTGCTTCCTCTGTTACCCTTGTTTCCTCTGTCGAAACTGCAGAAGCATCTCCCGGATCCACGCCTCTTAATGATGCGTATACTCCTGCCATAGATATTTTCAAGTATGGGACTACATATAGAATACTCAATATACCAAAAGTCAGACTATCAAGTAAGAACCATCCCACAAAGGATAACAGCATACTAAATATTTCCCCTTTGCATCCGCTTGTAAGCATCCTGGATTCAGCAAAACATTCCTTTATGGACAATTCCGGCTGTTCCACCAGTATATACGGCACCATACTGTATTCAAGCGCCTTCACAATTCCCGGTACAACCAAAAGCAGTGTCCAAAGCCCAATCTTAATATACATCAGTAACATGCCACCCACCATGCGCCAGAAATTCCCGGATGTAAAGGTTACAAATATATCCGAAATTTGCGGATTCTTTTTTATATACATTTTGTAAGAAAAAAGTGCAACTCCGGGTCCAAATATACATGAAACAATAGTATTACAAATCGTTAATGGGTTATCCCACTTACTAACAAAAGAAAAAACATTGTTCCTTCCAAGTGGTTCCATAATGTCGCCTACTATGCTAAATGTGGAGCTAAGAGTAGAAAAAACAGGTATCATCATTGTTCCTATCAATATCCCCACAATTGCCAAAGCATAATTATCCCGAAGTACTCCTCTGGCATCCCTCTTAATTTCTCTTCTGTCAAACATATCTTGCCCTCCAAAAATATTATTTTGTCATATTTATACCATATTTTATCATGATGTTACCTGAACTTCAAGCATTTTTTTGAAATATTCGGATAAAATTTTAAAAACCAATACCGCAGGTGTCTGTGGTATTGGCTTTTATTTGACGTGTTCTATTTTTTAATTTTCACCTTCATAGTCTTACTCCAGTCGCCATAAAGGTTGTTCCCTTTGGCATCCTTTTTGTAGGCTCTGACTCTCACATAGTAGGTTGTTCCTTTTTTGAGCTTCTTAATTGTCAGACTGACTTTAGTTGTCTTTTTTGCCTTCACACCTTTTTTGAAATTCTTCCTGTTGGAATAGCAAACCTCATAGCCTTTAGCATCCTTTACTTTTTTCCACTTTATAAGCATAGTCTTTTTCTTATTATTCTTAACCAAAGATAATGACACCTTTTTAGGCTTTGGAATACGCTTTGCTACCTTTGCAATCACAAGATCCTTCTCTGTAATCTGCAGTTTTCCATCCTTATCCTGAAATAATTTATGACAAACACTGCATTCATAGTGCTCCTTCACACCCTCTTTCACTTCCGTTGCATCTTTCTTCGATACTTTTACTAAAGAATGGGTTGTATGTGCTGACCACTTCGCGTAGACTATGGTTTTTTTCGTAATACCTTCATTAAACCCAAAAGAATAATCACACTCCGGATCCTGATACCAGCCTTCAAAAGCATAACCGTCGGCCAACGGTGTCTCCGGCTTAGCTGCTTTTGCATTTCTTCGAATCTTCTGGTTCTTTGGCCATTTTTGCGGAATTACTCCATTTGGTTCAAATACCACTTCCACCAGCCATCCTGCATAAATAACCGTATCCTTCGTAATGGGCCTTGTAAAGTCAAATCTGTTCAAACATTTTTCTTCCGCATACCATCCATCAAACTCATAACTTGTCATATTTTCTACCTTAGGTTCTGTAGCGGTTTTCCCTAACGTAATTCTCTGGGCATCCGGTATCTCCGCCCCTACTCCATTCATATGGAAAGACACATCAACAGAAGGTGGCTCAATTATACATTCTGAAACCGGTTCGCTGCCGGTCCCATATATATCACCGGCCTTACTATTGAATTTCCATGTACAACCATTCGCCAAACTGCATCCTTTAAACTCAACATTACTTTTTTCATAAAGTTTAGGGGAAGTGTCAATAACGCTTTCGTCATCATATGCAGATACTGTAAGATTATGCCGACTACCGCCGGATTTAAAGGATACCCGTGCATTGTCAAATGTCACTTTTGAAAATGCAAAATTAATTCCTATAGAATAGGAATCTGCACCCATGCCACCAGTTCTTAGAGTAACAAATTCCATATCCGCATTTTTAAACGTCAGATCACTGCATATAAGATCAAACATATTTATCGGTGTATTTCCAGCTTTACTCTGCAATATCTTAACGTTTCCCCCTGAACTGATAGTGACACTTTTGCAATTCTCCATATAAACAAACCAATCAAGGTCTGTTGTAATATTGGTGTTTTTTTCAAAATACACCGTTAATCCGTCTATGCTTTCCAGATCTATCAGTTTCTCAACATCTATGTCTGCTTCTGCAAGGTTACCACCAATGGTCAGACGGTTTTTATCCTGGTCATAGGTAAACTTTGCTTCTCCTATAGAAATTTCAGAATTTGTTGCGTCAAGGGTTGTACCTGCTATTTTCACACAGGACGTGGCAGCCTGTACCTTTGCCTTCCCAAAAAGTCCTGCAACTGCCAGCAGCGACAGGACAGCCATTAACATTGCCTTTCGTATTCTCGTTATTGATTTCATAATACTCCTCCGTTCTCTGTTATCCTGAATTGATTATAGCAGATAATTCCTCAGATTTTAATCCTACTCCAGACTCCTTTTACATAATTATCTACAATCTCCGAGCCGTCCGGATTTAACGGTATAAAATGCGCCGGCATCGTGAAATACCAATCACACCACCGTCAAATAAACAAGACAATTACATCATTATAACGTATAAACTCCAAGAAACAGAAAATACTAGTTATGCAATATCCAAAGGATATTCTTACTTTTTATTTTGAGGAGGTACCGATATGGCAACACATTCTATGACTTATGAAGAAGTAGCAATGGAATGCTCCAGATTCCGTCCTACCGACGGGGCAGGTTCCAAGAATCCTACTTCTCTTGCAAAAACCCAGAATGTTTCCTGCAAAAACTGCTACTATTTTGAAGATAACCGTTACTGTGTCTTGGATTTGTACGATCAGATTGTTATGAATCATACCCGCTAACGGTGGCTGCCAAAAAGGAGCGTCATCTATGAGATGACGCTCCTTTTTGATAGTGCTTATACAATTTTAACTGTCTTTTTATCCTCATCTGCTATATTGAAGTATTCCATCTTCTCGTCAAGAAATTAATACTTCTTTCCGTTTACCTTGCATCCCCGGCTAACGTATAATTTCAAACTCTTTTTCGGTACACCGGAAATCTTGTTTCCTTTGATTTTTTTAACCTTTGCATTTGAAACAACAGCTATTCCATGGTTCTTCGTTTTTGAAATCTTATTTCCTTTGATTATTTTTGTAACGGATGCCCCCACTGCAATACCAATTCCATAGTTGCCGGAATTCTTAATTGTGTTGCTTTGAATACTGCCGGCTTTTGCATTTGCTACCACAAAAATACCGTTCATTTTGGCACCCGTTATTTTATTTTTCTCAATCTTAGTTACATCTGATTTGAGATCAAGTCCAATACCGTATTTGCCCGGCTTAGCAATTGTGTTGCCGGATATTTTTTTTGCCTTTGAACTTCTTACGAAGTAAATTCCATTAAGCTTTGGTTTTGTAATCGTATTCTTAGACAATGTCGTTACTGAAGATTTGGTGTCAATTCCTATACCGTATTTACCCGGATTTGTAATCCTGTTGCCAGTGATATTCTTTGCAGACGCATTGTCATATAGATATACGCCTACCAGACCGATGTTGGTAATCACATTTTTAACCGCACTTACGTTTTTACAGCCTATCGTGAAATTAATTCCGTACTTGGATGCTTTTCCATTAATCTGTATCTGATTACCGGAAGCTGTAACATTACGCGAATTTACACATTTTATACCGTTAACGGTACCCGTTCCTTTAATCACATTATTCTTTATCGTGACACCGCTAATATAATAATTGCCTTTTGGTACACCACCACTGCCATCATATAATTCCGGTGCATTTTTCTTAATATCCGTTCCACTTATAAGTATGGC
Organism: Lachnospiraceae bacterium; assembly: GCA_024698865.1. GTDB lineage: Bacteria > Bacillota > Clostridia > Lachnospirales > Lachnospiraceae > JAILQS01. The sequence continues at coordinate 29,789 of JAILQS010000146.1, forward strand.
GTTCTTTTCTGTTGTTGCATTCGGATCATCACCGGAACAGTTCACCTTATTGTTCGCAATGACAATGTTCATATTTGAAGCAGGCGTTTTATATCCGGATGAAATGGTCGTCGTTGTATTGCCCTGTGCTGCCATGACTGCCGGCATTACCGTACCATAGCCCTTCTCTCTCATTGCATAAAATATAATTCCTCTCGGGCATGAGCTAATCGTATTATTGGTAATTGTGGCATTCTTCCAGTCAAGTGCCTGAATTGCCGCGCTGTTACAATTCACAAAATTATTTCCGGTTATCTGTATATTCTCTATAGGTGCATTAAATATAGCTGTATGACTTCCTACACCTCTTGGGACATTCCGAAATTCACAATTGGTTACTTTGACATTCTTAAGAGGCAACGGTTCGCATCTGTACGTGTTCATATGGTAGGACACCAGAACATCTAACTGGATTGCCTCATATCTGCTGGCATCTTTGGTTATCACCTGATCTGCAAATGCACAATGATCAAAAGTCAATCCATCCACTGCGGCAACCTCACAAAGATGCGCATCTTTTATATTCCTAACTGTCATATTGGAAAATGTAACATTCTTCGCATGCGCTGCTTTCAGTACCGTATGCGATATTGTATTGCCATCAAGCACACCACCATGCACGGTAATATTTTTATAATAATATCCCAAAACACCGCTCGTCTGATTACCATTGTCTCCGATATGTATCAACTGCGCCTTTGAATCGTCCGTTCTGACAAGGGTCACTCCCTCAAGTTCCAGATAAGTATTGCTGTACACAATGATAGAACTTTTAAACCGGTATACACCTCTTGGAACTACAACCTTACAAGGATGCGCATCTGTTGCACGATCTCTTGCCACTCTAAGTGTTTCATTTATTCCCGCCAGTGTCGGCTCCTGTACATACAGCATCGTATATGGCTCCTGGGATGTTGCCGCATAAGTCTTAACATAAGTAACTGCCAAAAAGCAGATACATACACTCATTAACACTACACAATTTTTCAGTACTCTTTTTCTCATAGGTCTCACCTTTCTTCCGGTATTTATGGCAATTCCCTCTCGTCTATATTATACTGATTCTCCTATGCAGTATCAATATACTACTTACGTGTTACGCTTCTTTGTTCTTAACTTTTTCTTCTCC
>JAILQS010000173.1 GCA_024698865.1 Lachnospiraceae bacterium
TACAAAACTGTTAATGTTAGCCGTATTGGTTCCAGGATGCTTCTGGCACTGGGGGCTGTTACAGCCTTTGCCTTTGCGGGATATGAGATATATCAGATGACGAAATCCAAGCCCGGGGTTACATATACGGAAATTCCTGCACGGATTGTGACTCGTACATATGATGCTGAAGAAGTAAATTATATGACCTATTCGGTAGCTAGGGCAGTGGATGACAAAAAAGCCGATCTTCACAACTGGAAAGGAACGGAATGGGTGGCAGTTTATACCACATCAGATGTGAATGCCGGAGAACCTGTCCTTGCAGCATCTCTTAGAATAGAAGAATCCGCAGCTGTTAGTGATGCGGAACTTATTCCGGTAACTGAGTTTTGTTACAAGAATAGTTTTAATCTTTTGGAGCAGGACGATCCTGAATATTATCTGTTCTTTAAAACCGGTATAGAGGCAGTCGAGGAAGATTCAATCAATGCAGAGGGATCTGTGTTCGGTTATCCGTCGATGGCTTTGACTATCTTTTTACTCGTTTTAGTTATCGGGGCCGGCTTTGGTATCTATATCAAAAAACGGAAAAAGACAGAATAAATAGATGGAGCATCAAAAAAGCAAATGCCAAATTCTATAGCGTTTGGAGGTAGTGCACATGGGATTCTTTTTTAACAAAAAAATGATTAAATGGATTGCAATCGTCCTGATTGCTGTGTTGAGCTTTAATCAACCGGCAAGCGACTATGTGAATAGTTCCGGGAAAGCGAAGGCAGCCGAAACAAAGACAAATCCTTCAGAAATACAAGCAGAGGTTCAGACAGTACAAGAGGAAGCGGAGTTAGATGATATATCCGATGAAGAAGAACTGTCGCTTCCGGAGAACCTTGTCTATGTCAGTGATGTACGCCTTTTCCATGCGCAAGACAAGGATAAGGCAAAGAATGCATGTAAAAAAGCCGGATATACGCTTGTTGATGCAGATCTTAACCGTGGTACGAAAAAGGACGCATGGGAAGATTTTTGGTCTGATGAAGGCGATGGTGCGTACGTCTATCTTGGATATAAGACTACGTCGAATCGTGATGAAGCCATTACTTCTATGAAAATGGGTGAGATGGAGACGGGGTATCAGTCATTTAATTATGATGAAATTGAAGCCAATATGAACACAGGAATGAATATTTTAGCGGAAGACATTCTTGTTGCGGTTTCCGAGACCAAAAAGAATATGGAAAATGGAGATATATACGCCGGAAAGGTGAAAGAAAGTCTGAACATGTTCTATGTTCCGTATATGAACAATAGAGGTCTTGGAGATGTGATATTCGATGCCAAAGATGTGGGTGTAATTGCTCGTATGTTGAAGAGATCAAGCTCTGTAGTTGTTGTAAACATCTTTTCCTATCTAACGATGGGAGTGTCAGGGTCCAATGTATCCGGTTTAAAAGGAAACCTGGCGGAGCGTATTGCAAATGCGTCCCAAAAGATTGATGGAATGGCAAAGAGTGAGTATGTAACCCTGGACTCTCTGTATAAAGATGATGTAAAGCAAATCCGTGATTCTCTAAAGAGTTTTGCAGATATTATAGAACCTTCGATTAAGGCATATCAGGATGCGGGTGGTACGCTTAGTGATTCTTTTATAGATAATCATACGGAAGATGCATTAAATATACAGGCCTATAACAAACTAAACCAATACACCATGGCGGATGGTACAGGAATTGGTACATATTTGTATCGCCTAGGGACATCTACACTTAAGTCTAAAGAGGATATCCGAAAGGCATATCCGCTTGTAATGGCGATGTCTCCGGGACAGTTGACCATGTTTCCTTATACCGGAGTCATTGATACCGCAAACTATCTTGAAAAATCTTCAGAGGCGCTTGCTGCAGGAGATGCACTTATGGCAGAGGTACGCCAAAAAATCAAGGACTGTGGTCTTGAGGAGACAAAGGATGGAAGAATACCAATATATCCGGGTGATAAAGATACCTTGTATCGTGCTCAGGTTGCTATGACTTCTGAGGCAATCAGAGCAGCATCTGCAAGAGATGAGTATCACAAGCTGACACAGTATGATAAGGATAGTGCAACCTGGGATAAGGTTATGACTTGGGGAAACAGGGTACTTGTATTTGCAATGGCAGGTCATTTTCTTGGAAGAACGGCAGTTTGGGCGATGGGGAAAATGGGTCTTAAATGGATGTTTAAAACTGTTGTGGGCAGATCCTTTTCTACTATCGGAGTGCCGTTAAGGATTGCCGGAAGCATATGGACATTTGTGGTATTTATAGTTGTTATGTTAGTGTGGTATGGGATAAATAAATTGAAAGATACGAATTCTTATTATAATCCCGATATGAAAGAAGTACCACGGTATATGTACAGTGTGGAGAAAGTAAAGGGAAAAACCGGGAAAAAAGAATCTGTGTATGTATTGTATACTCCTGTGTACAATGTTAATGCAAATTCTGAGGTGAAGAGTCTTCCGGAATATCAGGAGTATAATTACAAGGATTCTTCCTCTGAGTTAGCGAAAAAGAAAAAGAACAATGAAAAACTTATTAGTGATTTCAATGCAAAACAAGGGAAAAAATGGAATGCACTTTATGTATCCAAAGATCCAAAGGCCGGGAGCCCTATTTGCGGTGAGGAAATCGATGACATCTTCCTTGTTAAGCAAGGAGAGTATAATTCGAGTATTAGCGGTTACCAGGCATACTCATCATTTGGAAATGAGAATGCGGTGAACCTGAATTCAAATCAGTATTCAGACAGTATCGGTGGTATTTACCTTTACTATCGGACAGAGGATACTCTAAAGGATCCTGAGGGAATCAGCTTTAAAACCGATGGCAAATACGTATCAGATGTAGTTCTGATATGTGAAAAAAAGGAGAAGGATGCCAAGGCTGCTATTAAACTTAAGCAGGGAAAGTATCAATTTTTGGATCAGAATCTGACTCCAAATCAGAATTGCTTTACTTTCCTCGGATACGCAACGACAGAGAATATAAATGATGCGATAAGGGATTTACGCGTGGATCCGGTTAATACAGGTAATTCCATGGGTGGAGGCTACAGAAGAAACAATATCGGTTATGCTTCGGTTGGTTCCACCATTCCGACCGATAAGGGGCATTCAATAACGCTATATCAAACAGCGGTAAATAAAGGTGAAACCGATGTTTCTAAGAATGTGCTGTCAAAAGGAGAAAGTCTTACTAAAGATGATGTAGACGAAAATAATACAGTTATGTCATATTCGGGAGCACCTATTCTGGCAGATTTTAAAGTAGTTGACTCTATAGACAAGGCTCCGGTAGGATATGAGCCAATCATATCCGGATGTGGAGGTGCTGCATTTAATTTCAATACATGTTATGAAAAGGACAACGATAAGAAAAAACGATATGTATACTTCCAGCCTGCAGTATCCTTTGTGAAGTCGGGTACTGAGGTTAAGACGAAAAAAGGAGTCACTTACGTTACCTCTGATGAAGAGTATGTGGCAGGAGTTCAGGCATTCTTGCTTGGAGGAAAGAAAAAAGGCAGAGCAGATAAACTGAAAAAACGTATAAAAAGTATGGGGTATACGGTGTTTGATGCGGATTTGCTTAATAAGTATATTGATAGAGAAGATGGTTCGAACTCTTCACTCACCTGTTATTTGGGGTATGCGACAACCTGTAATCCTTTCCGGGCTATAGGGGATATCCGTTACTATAAGGGAACCCCGTATGCCAAGACTATGCAATATAGCGCATCTACGACGGAAGGTTCGTTTATAGGTATGGATTGCAATGTGTTTGGACAGGGAATTAATCCGGGGAAAGCTTATTGCGGAGCAAGTGATTATCTTTTGTTTGAGGGATTTGGAAGAAATCATAACGGTTATTATACGGATACCGGAGAACGTGCAGATAGTTGGCAAGAGATTTCAAAGTACAATTTCTATGCAGAGCGGGAGTTGTATATACTGGGAGCTGATGAAGAGCATCCTGCGTTGAAGGCTTCTGATATACAGGTTTCCAGATATCCTTCAGCACCCGCCGGCATGCGTTCCATTTCCTATATGACAGACAAATGTTCCAGAATCAATTATGATATATCCTGTGCGCAGGATTGTGTACATTTTTATATCAAAAAACCGGCAGAAGAAAAGAAAAAATACATATCCGGAATCTATGTATCGACATTTAAGATGGGAAAAGATATGTCGGATATAGATAAATGGATGGCAATCAAAAATGCAGATGACTCGACGATGCTTTCTGCCTGCGCAGCCAGTGACGGAGAAGTGATACCGACTAATATCGCGGTAAAACCGGAAAACGCTTGGAACAAAATTCTGGAAGTTAATATAGAAGTGAAAGCTGGCGGAGAGAAAGAACAATATAATAGTCATTTGGTAAGAGGATTCACAATCTACAAACATGTAAGAACCAGAACTACAAATTATGATACAACCAAAAAGCCGGAAATAACCATTCCAAAAGAGGCGAGAAAGTATTCCTATATTGGAGTGACACGCACGGATGACCCGGAAGAAGCATTGACAGGTATCATTCGTTACAAGTTTTCGGGTTCTACTCCGCCAAACAGAATTTCAATCGGTGGTGTGAAATATTATAAAGCAGGAGATGCTGTGGGGGACATTTGTCTCTACACAACAACATCGGAAAATGCTATGCCGGGTCTGCCGATTACGGATATCAGTTTTGATCAGACATTGGCACTTGGAGGTTCAGGAACACTTCTATCGACGGACAAAACAGATCCGGACAATCTTCAGCAGCAACTTGATGCCATAGATGCGAATGATGATTTGGATGATTTTGAAAAGATTTTAAAAAAAGCAGAACTTCGTCGTAGTGTAGTGAAATTGAACTGTGAATACCATAATAAGCTTTCGGGACATTTGTATGTAGATACCACAGATTCGTTTATTACAGATATTATTATCGGACGTGGTAAAAACGAGAAAGAAGCTGTAGAGAATACAATAAATGGTGGAGCTTCTTACATATATAGCTTTAATACCAACTTAGGTATTGGAAACAGTAAATCTGCGGAAGGACATAAAAAGGGACTTCAGTTTGGAACCGACTCTATGGACCCTACCAAGCAGAATAAGGTGTCATATGATTATATATGTATCGGGTACAACAGTGAGAGTACATGGTCAGGAGGAGATCTTACCTATGGAGTCCATGACATTTTGATTACAGCCGGAAAACCATTCCAAAAGAATGGTTTTAAGAAGTATGGTTGTGAGTATATCCCGGTATCGGATATAAATCTGAACAGCAGTACAGACGGAGAAGAGCTCTATATGTATTACACATTTGATGAGTCGGATAAAGCAGCTTCACCAATTGCATCACTGGCTTTGGCTAAGGGAGATTCAATGCCTGGCGGTATTGGTGAATACCGATATGAGTACATCATGACAGATACCGGTAAGAAAGCAAATTTGAACCTCGGTGCAACTGCTGTTAAGGATGAGGTATTGCTAGACACCAGACTATGGCTTTTTGCAAATCGTTACGATAATACAGTGAAGAGTGAAGCACTTTTCGATATTACAGATTCAGGTAGAAAGACAACAAGGATGGATGTGGAAATTCAGCCATAAGAAAGCGAGGTGCGCTTATGCGGTTATTTTTCAAGAATAAAATCAGCAGGTTGTTACGTGCCGGTTTGCTGGCAGTAGTAGCGTTGGGATTTAGTGCTGTCGTATCCGGCACAGTGAGTCAAGCGGCCGTATGCGTGGTTCGAAATCAATGGGGAGAAGATCAGTATTTTGACACCTTTAGTGAGGGCTGGTGCTATACGCTCTGTGCATCCAGCAAAGACTGGGACAAGATGACAACCATCAAACTTCTTACTGACTGGAGAACATCTAGTTCAAAGCAAAAGGTGACGATACGTGGTGAGAAATACACGATTGGAAAATACAATCTTGGAACGGACTTAAAGCGCAAGCATATACGTGGATTGGATGATTCTAAAAGTGAGATAGACGGTTTCTCCGGTGGTCATATCAATGTAAAATGGGGACGAAAAATCACCATCGACTTAAATGGCTTCAATATTGATCGCGGGAAAGGCAATGACCAGGATGATGATGGAGAACTGATTAATGTCAGTGACGGAGCGTGCTTATGTATCATTGACTCCAATCCGAATGTGAGAAAGAATATTGACGGAGTAGATACCACCGGTGGATGCCTCATGGGTGGCTCCAGCGAAGATGGAGCTGGCTGTATCCATATCAAAGGAAATGCTTTGGTCAAAATGGTGGGTGGCAATATCTGCTGCAATCAGACGGACGATCATGGTGGCGGGATCAAGACTGCGGACAGTAACTCCAAACTGATTCTGGATGGCGTACATTTCTTCAAAAACCAAACCAGAGATTCGAAGGATAACTGTAATGGTGGAGCTGTTTATATCAATAAAGGACGAGTACGTATCAAAAACTGTGTATTCAGGCAAAATTACAGTGAGGACTATGGTGGAGCTGTTTTTATGGACGATACAAGCGCCTATGCAGTGATTGAGAATTGTCAGTTTTTAGATAATTACGCGAAAGATGATGGCGGAGCCATTCATGTGGATCATGGTAATCTAAAAATCAAAAATTGTACTTTTAGCGGAAACCATGCGCAAGACGATGGTGGAGCTATCTTGATTGAGGATGATGAGGGAGCAGTATTACGTAACTGTACCTTTACGGGCAATACCGCAGAGGATGATGGTGGCGCGTATTACTGTGATGATAATTCGCAATATGTCATAGACTGCGATTTCCACGGGAACCGGGCAAACGACTGTGGTGGTGGAATCTACGTCGCCGATGAAGATGAATTGTCGGTTCAGGGAGAGGTAAAAGTTTTTGATAATAGCGGAAAAGGAAATCGTTCGGATAATGTGTTCTTAGCCAAGGGGTATCTTTATTCCGGTGGCTTGCTGGATGGTTCCAGAATTGGTGTGCGGACAAACAAAAAATATAAAGCATTAATCCAAATCTCACAGTATGAGTTAGATAAAGTATTTTTCTTTGATTCGGGCTCCTACAGCAAAAAGAATACAAAAACAAAGAACGAGGTTTACCTCTCCAGTGCTTTTGCCAGCTTTGAAGGTTGGATCATTGTTGGTTTGAGTCTGGTCATTCTTCTCGGAGCACTGGTAGGATATATCTTTGCGACCAGAGCCAAAAATAAGAAAAACGGAAGCCGGGAATAGTAACAGTATTTGTTGTGTGCCCGGAGAAAATATGATATTATTAAACTATGTTAAGTAACATATAACATAGTTTAATAATATATGTATTGGTGTGTGCAAAGACGACTTGGAGGTATTATATGTTTATTGGGGTTATCACAAATGCAGTCATATTGTGCACCAGCTTAATCGGGTTTCTTTACGGAGTTTTTTTTATCCTGATTCATCAACGTCCGCTTTATCTGAAAATGGTAGTATTGGCTATGGCGTGTATGTTGGTGAGCCGGGGATATATTCTGTTACAGTATCTTGTGAAAGGCGAGGAACCTGCTGTTTTTCATGTCGGAATGCTGGGGCTTATGGGATGCTTTCTTTTTTTATTCAGTGCCAACTATGGCATGATTGACAGACTGGCAGATGACGGAAGTATGCAGTTTATGAGATACCGGATTGTCTGTTGGCTGGCACCTCTTATTATAGTCGGTGGTTTTATCGGCTTTTGTCTTCAGAAATTTTCAAATCCGGGTTCTAAGTTGATAACTTATCTGGCTGTGATTTTGATTATTGCTCTATCGTCACGCTATCATTTCAAACATTTAATCTTTCCGGATGTGGAATACGGAGTGGTACGTGCTATTCGCGGTTACAATGCGGTTGCGCTGTTGCTATGCATTTCCACAATGGTTATGATTATTGCAGATATAAATGGGTACACAGGTGTATATTTAGGTGCCGGTTTTACCATAAGTTTGTTGTGTCTGATATTAATTCCGATTTTAAAGAAAGAGGCTACGAAATGGACCAAAATATGATTTATATTCTGTTTATATGTATCATAGTTCCGATACTTCTGATGCTACCTCTTTTGACCGGGCGTTCACGGTTACTGATGTGGTTTATGACGATTGGGATTTTTGCCTGCCTTTTTGCAGCGGGTGTGAACGGGTTTGTAAAGAGTTGTGTCAGTTTTGATCTTTACTATATTACTACCAATCTGACACCGGTTATGGAGGAAATCATCAAGGCTTTGCCAATCCTGTACTATGCATTTTTATTTGATTCAGACAAGAATAAGCTGATTCCGTTAGCTTTTGCTGTCGGAGTCGGTTTTGCAGTGCTGGAGAATATGATTATTCTTACGCAGAACTTCGAAACGGTAAGTGTCTTCTGGGCAGTAATCAGGGGCTTTGCATCCGGATTGATGCATGGTATTTGTACCGCAATTGTGGGTTACGGTATCTCATTTATCAAAACAAGGAAAAAGTTGTTTGTTAGCGGTACTTTTGCTTTGCTTACGCTGGCAATTACCTATCATTCGGTTTTTAATACGCTGGTTCAGTCTGAGGCTTACAGGTATTGGGGCTTTGTTCAACCGGTCTGCACCTATATACCGTTTATTGTTTTCTACATCAAATCCGGCAAAGTGAAAAACTATGCAGGAGGAAATGATAAATGACAGGATATGGAGAAGCATTGGAGTTATCACGCATAATTCAGCTGGTCATTGAGGGCTGGGGGGCTTTTTTCTGTATAGTCGCCATAATTGTGATTGGTCAGACGAGGTGGGCCGATACGAAGAAGGCAGATGGTCTCATTCGGTTTATTATTGCTGATGGGATTTTGCTTGTATCAGATGTGTTTGCTATAGGCTTCCGTGGCCATTTTGGAACGGGAGCATTTTATATTGTGAGGATTGCCAATTTCCTTGTCTTTGTGATGGGATATCTGGTAATCATTTCTGGGGCAACTTATTTTTCAAATATAATCGAAAGACGTGTTCGGGTTTCCATACAGACATGGAAAAATATTGAGTATGTGATTGGCGTTATAGGCATTGTTATGATACTGATTAATGCCGTGTCACCATTTCTCTATGATTTTGATAATCAGAACCGCTACTACAGGCTCTCCGGAAGCTGGCTGATCAGCTTTATTTATGTGATGGGTGTGCTGCTGATTATGGCGTTACTTCTGAATTTTTTCAAAAAGCTGACCGGCATGGAGCGCTTTGCAGTTTGTGCTGCACTGATTCTGCCTCTAATTTCACTGGTGTTGCAGGTGTTTCACTACGGGGCATCGTTAGTGAGCATCTCTACTTGTGTGACGGTAATACTGACATTCGTTTCCCATATGTTAGACTATACTTCCATCCTTGCAAAAAGGGAACGGGAGCGGGAAAAATGGATATCGGATGAGAATATTCGTCTCCTATACAACCAGATTAAGCCGCATTTTGTATATAATGCGCTCACAGGTATTTATTATGGTCTGGAGGAGGATATCCCCAGCTCACGAAAGGCACTGAAAAATCTGGCGAGCTATCTGAGAGGAAGTCTGGATGTGCTGGATGAAAGAGAGTGTATTGAGTTTTCCAGGGAGTTGGCTACCGTGCAATGTTATCTGGATGTGGAATCATTTCGCTTTGAAAACCAGATTTCTGTTGAGCTGGACATACAGGATACGGATTTTTGTGTGCCGGCGTTTTGCCTTCAGACATTGGTAGAGAATGCAGTGCAACACGGGATTCGGAAAAAGGAGCCGCCGGTGGGACACATCCGGATTTGTACCCGGAATGCTGGTGAAGCGCATGAAGTGGAGATTATCGATGACGGGGTTGGGTTTGATGTGTCAAAGGCTTTTGAAAAAGAAGGTGTACACATCGGTCTGCGTAATACGAAAGAACGCCTGGAGCTGATGTGTGGCGGCACTATGACAGTCGAGAGTACATCGGGAGTAGGAACAAGAATTACAGTTCGCATCCCGGCGGATACAAATGCGTGACCTGCGGAAGTTTGCATCATATAAAGAGTAAACTGCCAAGGGATAGCATGAGAAAGGACTTGACTATGATGAAGGTACTAATCACAGATGATGAAAAAATGATGCGTATCGGAATGGAGAAGGAAGTGAAAAAAGTGCTTCCCGATGCAGATATTTTTCTTGCGGAATCAGGAAAAGAGGCGTTACGGATTTTTGATGAGGAGGATATCTCGCTTGTGTTTTTGGATGTGGAGATGCCCGGAATGTCGGGGCTCGAGGTTGCAAAGCATCTTAAAGAGAGAAAAGCGACGGTCAACATTGTGATGACGACAGCGTATCCGAACTATGCGGTGGATGCTTACCGGTTGCATATCGGCGGATATCTTATGAAACCGGTGGATGCAGACGATATCCGGGAGGAACTTGAACATCTGGCGCATCCGATTGAGGAGAATGCGTCACCAAATCGTTTAAGACTGCAGTGCTTTGGCGAATTTCGCGCAGAGTACGATGGGAAACCGTTACATTTTTCGCGTTCTAAATCCAAAGAGATTCTGGCGTATCTGACAGCAAAGAACGGGGCGAGCGCCAGCCGGAATGAACTTTGTAACATCCTCTGGGAAGACGAGGAGAGAGAGTCGAAAAAGTCATATATCCGAGTGCTTATGATGGAACTAAAAAATACACTGAAGGAAATTGGGTTTGAGGATGTGCTGACGCATAACCGCAATGAGTACAGTCTTAAAACAAATGAAGTGTATTGTGATTACTATGAATTTTTGAAAGGGAATCCCAGTGCGATTCGGGCATATCAGGGCGAGTTTATGAACCAATACAGTTGGGGCGAGGAATTTATCTGGGATTTGGAAAATAAATATCAATAGGAGGTTTTATTTATGCTAAACGTAAATGTGGAAGAAAACGGAAGTGAAGTGGTTTTTTATGTTGAAGGAAAGTTGGATACTATGACTTCTCCGCAGCTCGAAGCAGAGATTGAAAAACGTATCGACTCCGCGAACAAGATCATTATTGACGTGAAAAAACTCCAATATGTGTCCAGTGCAGGACTACGTGTTTTTCTGGCAGCAGATCAGACTATGGAAGAAAAGGGCGGAGAGATGAATATGAGGAATGTTCCTGAATCCGTTATGGATATCTTTGATATGACTGGATTCACCAATACATTGAGAATTATTTGATTTGTAATACGTTAAAATCGAGAGGTATTTATGAGCAAACAAGGGACCAAGAAGAAAAAATTATCTGTTGTAACCAGTATACAGTTAATATTACTGACTGCTGTTCTTTTTCTCGCAATCTGTCTGATAGTGGGGCATGTAGTTGAACGGGAAACGATGAATATTTACAAGGATTTTGCTTTTTCATATACGAATACGGTAGCAAAAAATATCAACCCGGATGTGATTGAAGCGTATCAGAAAACCGGTAAAACCGATGCTTACTGGGATAAAATCGAGAAACTCCTTGTAGGAATGGTACATGATGCGGAACTTAGGTATCTCTATGTGTTTGTCCCTGAGGAGGAGGGAATTCGTTATGTCTGGGATGCCCAATTAGATGACGATTCAAGACCACTGAATGATATATGGTATTACGATGGGGATTATCCGCAGCAGGAGGCCATGGAGGCTTATTGTGAAGGCAAGGAGTGGTTCACAACGTATTATTACGGGGATATGGCTATGGCGGCGGCTATCAGTCCGCTGAAAGATCATAACGGAAAGACCGTGGCTCTGGTGGAGACGGATATCCTGATGCCAAGAATTCGGTCAAACACCTGGATAATTCTGGCATATGTAGGTATTAGCGTAAGTATCATTATGGGGACTGCAATGGCGGGATTCTATGTCTTTTTAAAAAAGCGGATTTTACGTCCGTTGCAACTGATTCAGGTGGCAACGGATATGATGGTTGAGAATCTGGAAAAGGATGAGATTATCAATATTGATGTCCATACCAGAGATGAGATCGAAGATGTGGCCAGGTCCTTTGAGGATATGGATCGGAGACTTCACACATATATCCGCGAGAACAATCGAATTACTGTCGAGAGAGAACGTGTCAGTGCAGAGCTGAACCTGGCAACGAAACTGCAGGCAGATATGCTGCCTAATGTTTTCCCTGCGTTTCCTGAAAGAAAGGAATTTGATATTTATGCCGATATGACACCGGCGAAAGAGGTCGGCGGAGATTTCTATGATTTCTTTATTACGGATCAGGATCATTTGGCTGTCGTGATGGCGGATGTGTCCGGAAAGGGAATCCCCGCAGCTATGTTTATGATGATGACCAAGAGCATGATTCAGAGTCGTATGGTGGCCGGTGGTGATCCCGGTACGGTATTGGAGGATGTGAACAACATGATTTGTGCCAACAACCGAGAGAGGATGTTTGTCACCGTATGGTTGGGTGTTCTTGATTTACAAACCGGGGTGCTCACGGCAACGAATGCCGGTCATGAAAAGCCGTTGATTAAGAAGCCCGGTGGAAGTTTTGAAGTTTTTAAGGATGAGCATGGCTTTGTCTTAGGTGGCAAGAAAAAAATGAAGTATCCAAACTACGAGTTGCAAATGGAACCTGGTTCTATGCTTTTTCTATATACCGATGGAGTTACGGAGTCGACAGATGAAAATGAAGAGCAATTTGGTAGGGAGCGTATGCTGCAGGCAATTAATTCTATGCCTGAGACAAAACCGTATGATGTATTGAAGCTGGTTGACAGGAATGTTCAGCGTTTTGTGGGTGAAGCGGAGCAGTTTGATGATTTGACAATGCTTTGTGTATTGTATAATGGACCGCAGGGAAATGCTAAAGAAATCTCATAGAATTGAATATTTTAGAATTATATGCCTCGGTATTCGTTATCGGGGCATATAATTGATTAACGCATTTGGATGTGTAAATTACGTGTGTAACCCTTTTGTAACGCACCTTGTGATATTATATACACATAAACTCGAAAAACGGCGGCTTTTGCAGTATTGGAGGTATGGCATATGAGAAAGATAATGAAAAGAATCACATCAGTAACACTTATTCTGGCGGTAACTGTCGCATCTGTTTGCGATGGTGGGCGTATCCATGGAGTGACTCCTGCAGTGAAGAAGGTGAGTGCTGCTGAAGCGGACATGTATATCAAGACAGTTCTTGTTAGTAACGCCTCAAGTAAAAAGGATGCCGAGGAAGAGTTTGGTAATGAGTACACTGTTCTTGATACTGACTTTGGTAAGTCTTCCGGGACGCATGCCTGGATAGGATATGCGACGACAGAAGATCCGGGGCTGGCTATCACAGATCTCAAAGTGATGGATATGGAAGGACAGTTTAATTACTCGGATTACAAGGAATTGCTAAAAAAACAAAAAAAAGAAGTTGATGAACAGATGAACACAGTCTTGCCGGCAGTAAAAGAGTATGCCAAAAATTACGATGCCGGATATCTGGCTGCCATACGAATGAAAGATGTTCTGAATGCTTTATATGAGGATGACAGTGAAAAGGGTATGGGGGACTATCTTTTGGATGCCGGTCATGCGTTGAATAAAAATGCAAACGACAAGGCAGTACTTGAGGATTTGACAAAAGTATTTATGCAAGGAAGCGATGATGCAATACAACTTATCGAGAGTGTCCTGATTCAGACACTGGGAGGTAAGCTGAAACAAGGTTCCTGGCTGGAACGCATGAGTGAGATGGGACCTGACGGATTGCAGAAAATATATAAACAAGCTTATCCTAAAGAATCCAACAGCGCCATTAAAAAGCATATGAAAGAGGATTTGAATGACTATGCTACGCTCATACTTGAGAATCTGCCGGCTATTAGAGAGAATTTCTCAGATTATGAGGCTTCTGAGCTTGGACAGGCAATAGAGTCTCAAAATGAAGATGCTATTGATGCAGTTATAGAGGCGAAGATGAATCGGGACAGTACTTTAGTCGACGATAGTATGACTGAAAATGAAGCGATTGATGCAGTAGCAGATTCTATCGATGACGCTATGGAGGCAGGAGAAGCTGCTGGCGGAATGGTTAATGCTACTTTGAAAGTAGTCATGGAAATTTTGCCATACGGAGACGATACAAATATGTATGACTTCTTTATGCGGGAGGATCTTAAAGTAGAGGATCTTTATCCGATGGCGTATTTGCTTTCTAATGCTCAGAAAAATCTGATGGAGGATGTCGGATTATATGGTATGTTTGTTTCAGCATTGGCAGCGATAAATCAGAATGAGGCTGATCCTGAGGACTCTGAAGCAATAGAGGATATGATTAATGTCTCTCAATCTATCTACGAAGGAGTTGACCGTGGAATGTTTGAGAGCGATACAGCGATTACGGGACCTGCGATGCAACGGATGCAGACTACAGAGACAACCTATTTTACACAAAATACTTATTATAATCTGGGAATTTTTTCTCTGGTTGTTATAGGAATTGTGGGATTTTGGAAGTGCTTTGATAACAAAGTGATTGACGGATACATAAGAGAAATAGATTTGAACAATCCCTTACAAAGTGCCAAATATACCGTCACATTGGATAAGATTAAGTTGGAGTATAGTAACTATAGCGAAGCTATGCAGGAAAAATTTAAGAGTGTACGTTTTAACTGTATGAAAAATGAGCTGCAATATCTTGAAGCAAATAACTATTTGAAAGGTATGAGAATTGATTATAATAAGCTGTCAAGTAAGATATATAAAGAGGCTCTTAAAAAGTTGAGTTCTGCAGATAAAGCCAGACTTTATGCTAAAAACGGTCCAATGGCGAAATGGCAGAACACAGTTGCACAGCAAAAGATAAAGACGGAGGCAAAGATTAATAAAGCATGGAATAAGTGTCAATCTAAAAAAGATATTTTGTACAGAAAAACGGATGCCAAAAAGGCTACATTTTTGAATCGTTACGGAGCAAGGATTGTGACCGTCGTAGCATTTGCAGCAGCGATTGCTATGGCTGCGTATGAGATTTATAATATGGTAAATGGCGAAAAAACAAAAATCACATATTCAGATATTGACATGCCGATGCGTATGGTGGATCGTACGTATCCGACCGGAGCAGAAGAAATCACATATGTATCCTATACTGCAGGACTTAAAGCAGATGGCAAGAAGGCTGATTTACATAACTGGAAGGGTGATTTGTGGCTGAATATATATACTACCACTGATCCGGATGCAGGTGATCCAATTAGTGTAGAGGATTTCGGTGTAAGAGACAGCGCCACCAATGCGGATCAAGATATGTACGCGGTAACTCGTTTCGGTGACAGCGATGCATATGATGTGGTAGGAAATAACGGATATCTTTTCTTTAAGAGAATTGCCCGTGCAGGTTCGGATGAAAAAGCAGAAGAGATTGTTAGTGAACAGTCAGATTCGGAAGATACACAGGATTTAGAAGCAGACGCAGAGACACCGGAGTCTGATACGGCAGAAACACAGGCAACTGTGTTTGGTGATTTGGGTTGTGTTGGGCTTATCCTTCTGATTGTGGTAGTTGTCTTAGGTGCCATTGCCGGAATATACCTCCGGAAAAAAACTTTGAAAGAGAGTAGTCTTAACAACAATTTAAACGATGAAGCAGATGATTAAAAGTACGAGTAGTGTTTGGACATAATCCGGAGTAGTAGAATAAGAAATAAAAAAGGGCTGTTATTTAGAAACTAAATGAGGTGACCCCAAAAAGTCTAACTTTTTGGGGTCACCTCATTAACAGCTCTTTTATAATTTTATGTTTTGATTCGAACATTTCATTTACTCAAAATAAAAAAAAGAGTAAAATAGAAATGCGGATGGCGGGACTTGAACCCGCACGAAGTCACCCCCGGTAGATTTTGAGTCTACTGCGTCTGCCATTCCGCCACATCCGCGTAGCGCTTTCGCTAACGTTGTATATTCTAACACAGTAAATTTAGAAAATCAATATATTTTTCATAAAAAATGGGAGGGAAAAAATGAACTGCTTAGAAGTTCAAAAACAATTGGATCAGCTGCTGGATGTAACGGTTGATGATGCAACCGTTACCGAGTTTTTAAATCATATCGAGACCTGCGAAAGCTGTCAGGATGATGCCAAAAGCTACTTTACGCTAATGACGATTGTACGACAGCTGGACAATGACATGGGAAAGGCTGGGCTGATTGATTATGACAAAGCATATGACAACCGGATTCGTTTGATTCGAGACCATGTGATTCGCAACAAACTGCGCAAATGGAATAAGAGAATCGCATTTTGTATATTAATCGTAGTACTTGCCGTTATTCTGTGGTAAGATATATCAGGTGGTTTTTACCGGATTAAGAAATGAATGGAAATGGAGAATAGATGTGAACAAACTCGTATTAATTGACGGACACAGTATACTAAACAGAGCATTTTATGGCGTGCCATTACTCACCAATGCAGAGGGATTGCATACCAATGGTATTTACGGATTTTTGAATATTATGTTTAAGATTATCGACGAAGAGAATCCGGACTATATGGTAGTTGCTTTCGACCGCAAAGAGCCTACGTTTCGCCATTTGCGATATAAGGAATATAAAGGCACGAGAAAACCTATGCCACAGGAGCTTAGAGAACAGGTTCCTGTAATCAAGGAATTGCTTAGAGCGATGCATGTCAGTGTGGCAGAGCTTGCCGGAGCAGAAGCAGATGATATTCTTGGTACACTTGCCAAACAGGCAGAGAGTCAAGGAATGGACGTTTCTATTGTATCCGGCGACAGAGATTTATTACAGCTTGCGACCAATCGGATTCAGATTCGGATTCCCAAAACTAAGGGCGGTCAGACGGAAATCGAAAACTATTACGACAAAGATGTTGAGGAAAGATATGGTCTGAAGCCACTCCAGATTATTGATTTGAAAGGTTTGATGGGCGATAGTGCAGACAATATACCCGGCATACCGGGAGTTGGTGAGAAACGTGCCACTGCGATTTTACAGGCTTTTGAAACCGTAGAAAACGCTTATGTACACGTAGATGAGGTTACACCCGCCAGTGCACAGAAATCTTTGAGAGAAAATTATGATAAGGCACTTCTTAGCAAAGAACTTGCTACGATTAAACTGGATGTAGAAGTGCCGGTAACGATAGAAGAGTCCGGCGTGCCGGAATTTTTTACGGAGGAAGCATTTCCGTTTTTTAAACGTCTGGAATTCAAGAATTATCTGATGAAATTTTCGTCCGACGTGACTTCCAACAAAGACGTGGAAAATGGATTTGAAATCGTAAAAGATGCAAAGACCTGGAATGCAAAAAACTTCTCATCCTGGAGAGAAGATGTATGTAAGGGACAATTCAGTCGCTTTTCCTTTGTATTGTTTCCAAAAAAGGAGGCGTCAGTGAAGGAAGATACAGATGGGCAGTTAAGCTTCTTTGGAGCTAAGAGCCGTAAGTTATATGGGGCATCTTTTACGTACGGGAATTCCAATCAGGATTGCAAGACGGTGATTGTAATCAATGAGAATGATTTGGAGGATTATGATATCACTTCATTTTTGGAAGAGGTGATTGATACAGAGAGTGCCGATAAATGCACACTTCTTACTTTAGATTTGAAGTCCCAGCTTGGCTATTTGAAAGATGAGCACAGACAGATAGAAGACCTTGGTATTATGGCATACGTTTGTAACCCGATTGCGGACAATTATCGATACGATGCTATAGGCAATGCCTATACACAGATATCTATCCCTTCAAAAAGCGAGTTATTTGGAAAGAAGAAGGAAGAAGAAATATTTGCGAATGACGTTTTGCTTTGGGCCAAATACGCAGGTTATCATTCCTATACGGCATTCGCGGCGTATGAAGAATTAAAAGAGCAACTGCAACAGACGAAGATGGAGAAGCTTTACTATGATATTGAGCTGCCGCTGGTATATACGCTCTTTGATATGCAAAAGCGAGGTATTTGTGCGAACCGGCAGGCACTTTCTGAGTATAGCGAGAGTCTGGTAGGGCGAATCAACGAGTTAGAAGAAAATATTTATAAACTCGCCGGAGAAGAATTCAATATCAATTCACCCAAACAGCTTGGAGTAATTCTTTTTGAAAAACTACGACTCCCATTTGCCAAAAAAACAAAGACAGGATATTCTACTTCGGCGGATATTCTTGAGAAACTTCGAAATGAAGATCCTATCGTAGGCCAGATTCTTGAATATCGTCAGCTTACAAAACTGAATTCAACCTATGCACAGGGGCTTTCCAACTATATTGACGCAAGCGATCAGAGGATTCATGGACAGTTCCATCAGACCGTTACAGCGACCGGACGAATCAGCAGTACGGAGCCAAATCTCCAGAACATACCGATTCGTATGGAGCTTGGAAGGCAGATTCGTAAGGTTTTTGTACCACAAAAGGATTATGTGTTTTTGGATGCGGACTATTCACAAATTGAGCTTCGAATACTTGCGCATTTATCCGGAGATGAGAAGCTGATTGAGGCGTATAATGCCCACGAGGACATTCATAGAATTACTGCTTCACAGGTTTTCAACACGCCGATTGAACAGGTGACGGATTTACAGCGTCGCAATGCCAAGGCGGTAAACTTCGGAATTATATATGGCATATCTTCTTTCGGACTTGGACAGGATTTGAACATCTCAAGAAAGGAAGCAGAAAATTATATCAAGCAGTATTTTGCGTCCTTCCCTAAGATTAAAGGGTATCTGGACGGTCTGGTAGAAAAAGCCAAGCAGAAAGGCTATTCCGTTACCATGTTTGGAAGACGCAGACCAATTCCGGAGATGTCCTCTTCTAACTTTATGCAAAGACAGTTTGGAGAACGTATCGCTATGAATTCGCCGATTCAGGGAACCGCGGCAGATATTATTAAGATTGCGATGATACGCGTAAATGAACGTTTGAAGAAAGAAAACTTCCGTTCCAGACTTCTTTTGCAGATTCATGATGAGTTGTTGATTGAGACGCATAAAGACGAGATTGAAAAGGTACGTGAAATCCTTGTCGGCGAGATGAAAAATGCCGCAGATTTAAAGGTTTCCTTGGAGGTAGAGGTAAATCAGGGAAACAACTGGTATGAAGCCAAATAAGACAGAATAAAGGAAGATATATTTTGGATAACATTAAAATCGTCGGATTGACCGGTGGAGTCGGCACCGGAAAAACTACCGTAATCGAAATCATTGAAAAACAGTTTCATATTCCGGTCATTGTGTGCGACCGGCTCGGTAAAGAGGTAATGGAACCGGGAATGCCGGCATACGACCGGATTATTGAGAGCTTTGGAAATGCGGTTGTAGATGCCAATGGTGCATTGGATCGCAACCTTCTTGCAAAAATGATATTTGAAAAGCCCGAATTAAACCGGGTGCTTTCCGGGATTGTACATCCTCTTGTGCTTTCCGAAATCGATCATAGAATCGAAAAAGCAAAGCAGGAAAATGACAAATGGATGGTGATAGAATCTGCCATATTATTTGAAAGCGGACTCGATAAAAAATGCGATGAAATCTGGGCTATATATACGAAGCCGGAGATTCGCAGAGAGCGGCTCAAACAGTCACGTGGTTATTCGGATGAGAAAATCACGGCGATGATGAACAGCCAGATGTCTTGGGAGGAGACAAAAGCGCAAGTAGACAGGGTGATTTACAACAACGATTCTATTGATGAAATCGCCCCGCAACTGGAAAAATTTCTAGTTTAATTGCACTGAGTGTGATATACTGATTAAGTTAAAATACAAAGGGAGGATCTAGAATGGATGTGATGAATAATCCTGATAATATGGTATTTGGACTGGACATTGGTACCCGTAGTATCGTTGGTACGGTAGGGTATAAAGATAGAGGAGATACCTTTCGTGTCGTAGCGCAGGTTGTAAAAGAACATAATACCAGAGCTATGATGGACGGACAGATTCATGATATCAGCAAAGTTGCAGAGAGTATCGGAGTTGTCAAACGTGAACTGGAGCATAAGATTGGCGGACGTCTGAAAGATGTTTGTATTGCCGCTGCCGGTCGTGTATTAAAGACCATCACAGTTTCAGCGGATTATGAGTTCACCGAAGAGACAAAGGTAACAGATGAGCATATTTATTCTCTGGATTTGATCGGTGTTGAGAATGCTTACGAGGAGATTCGTAAGGATGCCGGGGAAGATGAGAATTATTATTGCGTCGGATATTCGGTTATTCGATATTTTTTAAATGGATCACCGATTACGAATCTGGAAGGTCACAAAGCCAACAAGATTTCCACGGAGCTGATTGCTACATTCCTGCCGGATGAGGTAGTGGATGGTTTGTATGCTGCAGTGGAAAGAGCCGGTTTATATGTTGCCAATCTTACTTTGGAGCCGATTGCAGCGATTAACGTTGCCATTCCGGAACGTTTTCGTCTGTTGAATATTGCGCTTGTTGATGTTGGCGCCGGAACTTCGGATATTTGTATCACGAAGGATGGAAGCATTATCGCCTACGGTATGATTCCACTTGCGGGAGATGAACTTACCGAGCAGATTGCCAAAGAATATCTGACCGAGTTTAGTGTTGCAGAAAAGATTAAACTTGCCTGCTTCAAACGCAAAACTGTTTCCTACACCGATATCATGGGAATCAAACATAAGTTAAATACAGCGGACATCCTTGCAAAACTGGATTCCAACATCCGCAACATTACCAAAAATGTTGCAGATAAGATTATAGAACTCAATGGAGATAAGGCAGTAAGCGCGGTATTTATCGTCGGTGGTGGCGGTAAGATACCGGGATTTTCAAAGACACTTGCGGAGTATCTTTCCCTCGCCGATGAGCGAGTGGCGATTCGAGGAGAGGAAGTGCTTGGATTTGTAGAATTTGAAGAGGAGAATATCAAGAAGGATTCACTTCTGGTAACGCCAATTGGAATCTGCCTGAACTATTACGAACAAAAGAACAATTTTATCTTCGTTACAATAAACGGAGAACGTGTAAAATTATACGATAACAATAAACTTACCATTATAGATGCTGCTATACAGATTGGTATTCAAAATGACCTGTTATTCCCGCAGCGTGGAGATGCGCTGAACTTTACGGTCAATAAAAAACCGAAGTTTGTACGAGGCAAACAGGGGGAAGCGGCAGTTGTTACATTGAATGGCAAACCTGCCGGAATTAACAGCACAATTGAAGCCAATGATGTGATTGAAGTTACGTATTCCACAAAAGGGGAACCGGCCACTATGGATGTGGGACAGCTTCCGGAATACAATAATAGCACTATTACATTTATGTTTAACGACAGATCCGTTACCTGTCCGAAGTTTGTCAAAGTTAACGGTGAACTGGTTTCGAACTATTATGCAATCAAAGAAAATGATCAAATAGAGATATTGAATTATTATACATTGGCACAGGTATTGGAATTTATGGATCTTACCCCGGAAGGCAAATTCTACGTAAATCATGTAGAGGCCGGCCTGGAAGAAAAAATCTATGAGAACTTTACCATTCACAGTAAAAAAGCCGGTAAGGAAGAAAGTCTGTTTATCACGCCGGAAGCTTTTGAAGAGAAAGTAAGCAGCGATGATGAAGAAGATATAACAGAAACTGCTGTAGAGACAGAGGACGCGGAAGTAAAGACAGAGCCGAAGGCTTCAAAGAAACCATATGACATTTCCGTTACGGTAAACAGCATGCCGATTTTATTACAGGGCAAAGCCGGTTATATTTTTGTTGATATTCTGGATGTTTACCCGTTTGATGTTTCCGAGGGAGCAGATAAAACGCTCGTCAAGCAGATCAATGAAATGGACGCGGAGTTCACTTCACCAATTAAAGAGGGCGACGTAATCAAATTGTATTGGGAAGAACACAACAAATAGATAGAAATGAGGATTTAAATGAAGTTTTGTAGTATTGCCAGCGGTAGTAGTGGTAATTGCACCTTTGTCGGAACAGAGGACACAAGAGTGTTGATTGACGTTGGTATTTCCAAAAAGAGAATTGAAGAGGGGCTTTTGGGAATTGACGAATCTCCTTTGAATATTGATTACATATTGATTACGCATGAACATATTGATCATGTAAAAGGGCTTGGCGTTATGTCCCGCAAATACCACATTCCAATTCTTGCGACCAAGGAGACGATACAGGCGATTTTATCTATGGACAGTCTTGGCAAATTGGATGAGGCGTTGTTTTTGCCAATCACTCCGGAGGTGG
Organism: Lachnospiraceae bacterium; assembly: GCA_024698865.1. Lineage (GTDB taxonomy): Bacteria > Bacillota > Clostridia > Lachnospirales > Lachnospiraceae > JAILQS01. The sequence goes on from JAILQS010000173.1 coordinate 22,205, forward strand.
AATTTCCGCTTAAGAATCTTTCCGTGAAACCGGTTAAGATTTCACACGATGCTGCCAACCCGGTTTGCTACACAATTTCGGACAAGCAGCACAAAGTCGGGATTGCAACAGACCTAGGCACGTATGATGAGAGAATACTTCGTAATTTGAGTGATTGTGAAGCTTTATTGTTGGAGGCAAATCATGATGTGAGTATGCTGGAGGTTGGGCCGTATCCTTATTATCTGAAGCAAAGAATTCTCGGGGAACGGGGACATTTGTCCAATGACTCTTCCGGACAGCTGTTAAAGCAGTTATTACATCCGGAACTGAAAGCTGTTTTCCTTGGACATCTGAGCAAAGAAAACAATTATCCGGACTTAGCATATCAGACTGTATGGAATGAATTACAAAATGCCGGCAGCCAAATAGAAGCAGTTCCTCGCATTATTGTTGCAAACAGGGATTGCCCATCTGAGCCAGTCGTTATATAATACTTTCTAATTGAGAATAAACACCGTACAAACGGAGAAATGAGGATAAAATGAAAAAGACAATAATAACAGTAGTTGGAAAAGACAGTGTAGGTATTATTGCTAAGGTATGTACATATCTTGCAAACAACAGAGTGAACATTTTAGATATTTCACAGACGATTGTACAGGGCTTTTTTAACATGATGATGATTGTAGATACTACCGATGCTGATAAAAACTTCGATGAAATCAATCGTGAGTTAGAGCAGATTGGCGATGAGATTAACTGCGTGATCAAAGTGCAGAGAGAAGAAATTTTTAATAAAATGCACCGTATCTAATAAAACATCCTATCTTATAGAATAGAAACGAGGAAACAGAATGATAAATTTACATGAAGTTTTAGAAACCAATAAAATGATTGAAAAAGAGAATCTGGATGTACGTACCATTACACTTGGTATCAGTCTTTTGGACTGCGTCGATTCTGATTTAGACCGCTTGAAAAACAATATTTACAACAAAATCACTACGGTTGCAAAAGATTTGATTAAGACCGGGCGTGATATTGAAAATGAATTTGGCATTCCTATTGTAAACAAGAGAATTTCTATTACGCCGATTGCGTTAGTGGGGGCTGGTGCCTGCAAATCTTCAGAAGATTATGTAGAACTTGCCAAAACACTGGACGAGGCAGCCAAAACCGTAGGAGTGAACTTTATCGGAGGATTTTCTGCATTAGTTTCTAAGGGAATGACAAAGAACGAGGAGAATATGATTCGTTCCATTCCAAAGGCACTTGCTGTGACAGACAGGGTTTGTAGCTCTGTTAACGTTGGCTCTACCAAAACCGGACTCAATATGGACGCAGTTCGTCTTTTGGGAGACATTGTGCATGATGCAGCAGAACTTACAAAAGAAAATGATTCCCTGGGTTGTGCCAAACTGGTTATCTTTTGTAATGCACCGGATGACAATCCATTTATGGCAGGTGCATTCCATGGAGTAACAGAGGCGGATGCAATTATTAATGTCGGTGTC
>JAILQS010000012.1 GCA_024698865.1 Lachnospiraceae bacterium
ATTTTTCTTAAATCCTGTAACTCCGTCCTCAAGTAAAACTTTCGTGCCGTTGTCCATAATATTGTTATACACAAGTCTTGCCATATCTTCATCGAGGGGTGTCATCAGCTGTTTCTGTTTCTCCACGATGGTGACATTTAATCCCTTGTGTTTTAAGTTCTCTGCCATTTCAAGTCCAATGAAGCCACCGCCGATTACGACTGCAGATTTAGGACTTGTATTTTTCATATATTCGTAAATCCGATCGGTATCCGGAAGATTCCACAAGGTAAAGATACCATCCATATCCGCACCTTCCAGATTTGGACGAATCGGTGTAGAACCGGTTGCAATAACCAGATCGTCAAATGCTTCTCTGGTTTCTTCTCCTGTCTTTAAATTCTTAACGAGAATCGCTCTCTCCTCCGGCAAAATCTTCGTTACCTCGTGTCCGCATCGAACGTCAATATTGTATCTGTTTTTCATAAGCTCCGGGCTTTGTAAAAGTAACTGATCTCTATCTGTAATTACATCTCCGATATAATATGGCAAACCACAGTTTGCATAAGAAATGTAATCTCCTTTTTCAAAAATAACGATATCCATAGATTCGTCGCGTCTTCTCAAACGGGCTGCTGTCGTACTTCCTCCGGCAACGCCTCCGATAATTAATGTTCTAAGTGCCATAACAGCATTCTCCTTTCATTACAGGTCATTTACGCCTCCTAAATTCCTTTGCGAGGCTCATATTTTCATACTGCATTAAGAATAACTCTTTCGTATTTTTTTTACTGTAACTAAGTCACATTAATCTTTTGTCTCTTTTTAAGCCATAAGATCCTCCAGACGTTCTTCATCCAAAATCGTAACTTTACCTCTCGATAACGCAACCATACCCTCTTTTTCAAAATATTTGAGCATACGCGAAACCACTTCTCTGGCACTTCCCATATGGTTAGCAATCTCTTCATGCGTAATGGTCAACACATTGGATTCTGTAAAATGTAACTGCTCAATCAAAAACGCAGCAAGTCTCTGGTCAAAGCTCTGGAACAAAATCTGCTCTAATACCCACATCACGTCCGACATTCTTCTTGATAACAAATCCTTAGAGAACAACGCAACCTGTGTATTCTTTTGCTCCAGTTTTGAAAAATAAGATGCCGGAATCCGAATTGCCTCCACCTTGGTTTCTGCCATAACCGAAATAGAAAAAGAAATATTTTTCATCATGCAGCTTGCCGAAAACATACACATCTCGCCTTTTTCCAGACGAAACAGCGTTACTTCTCTTCCTTCCGGCGTTATATTAAATGCGCGAATTCGTCCTTTCTTCACCAGAAAAAGACCGGAACATTCTTCTCCGGATACATGTAACATCTGTCTTGCTTCAAAAACAGCATCTTCACATTCTTCCATCAATTCGGACTTTTCTTCCGGGGTAAGTGCATCATAAAAAGGCAGTCCCTTTAAGGTATCTTCAAAATCCATAACGTCCATTCCCTCTTCCATTCTGTAGTGTCGGTTTTAATTCTGTTTGCGAACGATTTTATATTCATCGTACATTTGAAAATATGGACAATTATCAAAGCTGTAGCTCATAAATTTGGCCATTTCATCTTCATCTAATTCAACATCACACGTTTCTATATCATTTTCTTCATCATAATATAAATTGGAACACATATCACAATTTGAATGCATAGCTATCATCCTTTCTCTTTCAAAGTTTCCAAAACTTCCTGCGATTCTCTGGACATATTGTCAAACAGTCGGTTTCTGGTACTATTATTTCCTTCTGTGTATTCTTCTTTCAGATTAGATTCCAGTGCTTTTACATCCTGCTCCAGATCCTTTGCAGACATAAGAAAACACCCTTTGCTTCGGATAATAATCTGTTCGATTCCATCTGAAGTCGCCACAGTTATATTATACATCGATGCTTTGTTATGTGCGAATTTTTCTATGAACTGATCTGCTGTTTCTGCTTCTTTGGTGTAAACGACGCGGATATTATGATACGTGGTGTTTTCCGTCTCATGATTCTTTACGCGGTAAGCGTCAAATACCAGAATAACCTCTGTATTCTTTGCACCCTGATAATTACATAGTATATCCATCAGTTTGCCGCGTGCACCATCAATATTATCTTTCGCAAGCGCGTTTAACTCATTCCATGAAAATATGATATTATACCCGTCTACCAGAAGAATATTCTTTTTATCCTGCTCTTTATTTGAGGGCTTCTTCGTCTGTGCAGCGCTTTCGCTGTGGATTGTCTTCTTTTCTCCGCGCTTTTTAAAACGTTTACGAAACGTTGCATTCGCCATCTTTCGATTAGAACCGGACAGGCCGTCTATAATTGCGTCTATTTCGTCGGTACCAAGCGCCAGATCCATTTCGCCCCGTTTTCTTTCCGGGCGCACGGTCTGTGATGTTTCTTCCCTGCCTTTGGAGAAAACGCTTTCCAGATGCATATGCTCCGTCACCTCATCCCAAGGCACAACAAATCCACCACCATGGGCGCAAAACACGGAATCTGCGGTGTTGACCAAATCTGAATCCACATCATAGCCAATCTTTGCAATCACCTCTTCTTCATTGTGACAGACTCCATATCCATAAAACTCATACGTAATCTGTCCAAAGCCTTTTGTATAACTGATGATTTCTTTCGGATAATCTCTCAGTCCCGATACCGGCGCCACACCTGTAATACCGACAAAGTCCTGTGCATTACTTCCCGCTAACTCTTCCACATTATACTCTGCATGCATCTGCTCAAGATCCGTCATGCATCTTCCAAGAGAATCTCTTGGAATCTCAATATGAAAACTGTAGTACGGCTCCAGCAATCTGCTCTTTGCCTGACGTAAACCGTGCCTGATTGCCCGATACGTTGCCTGCCTGAAGTCTCCTCCTTCTGTATGTTTCAAATGTGCCTTACCTGTCACCAAAGTAAAACGTATATCCGTAATCGGAGACCCGGTAAGTACTCCGATGTGTTCTTTTTCTACGATATGTTTTAGAATCAATCGCTGCCAGTTTCGATCCAGCACATCTTCGCTGCAGTCAACAAAAAGTTCGATTCCACTTCCTTCTTCCGCCGGTTCCATAAGCAAATGAACCTCGGCATAATGTTTGAGCGGTTCGTAATGTCCGACACCTTCTACCTTATCCAGTATCGTTTCTTTATACATAATGTTTCCATTAACAAAATTAACCTCTAACGCGAAACGTTCCAAAATGAGCTGCCTCAAAATCTCCAGCTGCACCTCTCCCATAATCTGAACCTGAATCTCTTGTAATCGTTCATTCCAGATAATATGTAACTCCGGCTCTTCCTCCTCGAGTTGTTTTAAATCCGGAAGCACCATAAGCGGACTTACTTCCCCCGGAAGTTCCATTTTATATGTCAAAACAGGCTCTAAAAGAGGTTTCGTATGTCCAACCTCCCCACCAAGTGCATCTCCCGGTCTCGTGGTGGAAAGTCCGGTAATTGCGCATATATCTCCTGCAAAAACCTCATTTACCGTCGTATACTTATCGCCGGAATAAATTCGAATCTGATTAACTTTTTCATCCCCTATTACTTCTCTCGCCTTTAGACTGCCGCCGGTAATTTTAATATGCGTCAGCCGGTCTTTCTTATCATCACGTGTTACTTTAAAAACTCTTGCTCCAAATTCCTTTGGATACTCAAAGTTACAGGTGTATTCCTCCAGTCCCTTTAGTAAAGCATCAACACCGTCCAGTTTGAGCGCAGAACCCATATAGCACGGAAACAACTTTCTCTCCATTATCACACGTCGAATCTCATCTGTTTCTATCGCTTCTTCTTCCAGAAAACGTTCCATCAAATCATTGTCACTGGTTGCAACGTTTTCCATCCAAACGACCTTATCTTCCTCATCAAAATCAACAATATCGAAGCTCAAGCGATTTTTCAGTTCTGATAATATCTCTTCCTTATCCGTTCCTCGCTGATCCATTTTATTTACAAAAATAAAAACCGGAATTTCATATCTTTTTAACAGATGCCAAAGTGTCATTGTATGTCCCTGTATTCCATCCGCGCCGCTTACTATCAAAACCGCATAATCCAGCACCTGCAAAGTTCTTTCCATCTCCGCAGAAAAATCTGTATGGCCCGGAGTATCCAAAAATGTAAATGTCACCCCCGGACGTTCTATTACTGCCTGTTTGGAATAGATGGTAATACCACGTTTTCTTTCCTGTGCCTGTGTATCCAAGAATGTATCTCTATGATCTACTCGTCCCAGTGTTCGAATCGTGCCGGACTCATATAATAAGCCCTCCAGTAAAGTAGTCTTTCCGGCATCGACATGCGCCAGAACACCTACGGTAATACTTCTTTTCTCGTTACTCATGTTTCTCTCCATTTTATTCACGTTTTCCTGACTGCTTCTATTATAACAAAAACAATGCCGCTGTAAACAAATACGGTTCTAAACTTCTCCATCAGAAAAGCTTAGAACCGTATATCGTTATCGTATCTTGAATAACATTTTGTATTGATTAGAACATATTGTCCTAGTTGTTGTTGTCATCCGTATCTTCCGGCAAAGCAAAGAAATCTTCATCTACCTCTGTATTAAATACTTCCTCTTCTGCTTCTTCAAAAACGGATTCATCATCTGTATAAGCCGCTTCTGTTGCATTGCTATCCTCATACGCAGATACTGCTTCTACCGCTTGCTCTGTCGGCTCTTCAACTGCTTCAATTACAGGCTCATCTTCAATCTCAACCGTCTCATCAGTAACTGTAAACTGGCTGATTGCTTCACTTAAGCTTTCAGATACAGAACCTAATGTTTCTGTTTCCTGACGAACAACATCTGTACTTGACGCTACTCTTTCAGCTTCCTCTGCAAGGCTCATCGTTCCGGTAGAACCTTCTTCTGTAGCTGCCTTAAGTGCCTTGAATGCCTCTGCTGCTTTGGCAATCTCGATAGAAATAGCTTCCTGCGCTGCAGTAAAGTCATCTAATACTTTCGCCATAGACTCAGCATCGTTGTTATAGTTGTTACCGGTTTCAATGAGTTTTTCATAGGCACCGGAAAGATTAACATCCATAAAGGAAAGTAATTCTTCTGCGCTTTCACAAAGTCTTTCTACTGACTTTGTAACATTACCGGTAATAACTTTAATGTCATTTGCGGTATCTTCAGAGTTCTCTGCAAGTTTTCTGATCTGTTCCGCAACGACTGCAAAACCTCTGCCGGCCTCTCCTGCTCTGGCTGCCTCAATAGAAGCATTTAATGCAAGGAGGTTCGTCTCATCTGCAATTTCAAGAATTGCATTGGTAAGTGTGCTAATCTGTTCTGTCTGTTTTGAATCTTCAATTGCCTCACGAAGTTTCTTTTCTGTGAGAACTTTAATTCTTTCTGCTTCTTCAGAAGATTTGACTGCTTCATCTTTAATCTTAGCTGCACGACTCTCGATATCTTCTACAGACTTCATACCGATATCATTCGTCTTCTTCATATCCTGAATCTTACCACTCATAACATCTACAGATGAAGTAAGGTCTTCCGCCGTAGCTGCTGTTTCCTGCATTCCAGCTGCAATTTCCTCAGATACAGAAGAAATGGTAGCCACCTGATCAACCAATTCCGAAACAACATTTCCAAGATTTTCAACGGCTGCATTAATCTGATCTCCGTCACCTTTTACAGTTTCAACTATGTTAAACATAGAAGATTCCATATGGTTAACTGCTTTTGCAAGTCTTCCGGTCTCATCTGCATTTTTAATACAATCTACATGGTTCTTACCTGTAAAGTTACCATCTGCAACGAGATCCAGGTCATCTGCAACTTTAACAATCGGCTTAACAATAGATGTACCAAATACAAATGCAATAACAATTGCAACAGCGACTGATATAACACCGATTCCCAAACCGAATAACATCATAATCTTGCTTGCAGCATCCACTTCTGAAATAGGTGCTGCCGTACAGAATACAAATCCGTTATCCAAAACTGCATAGCTGACAAACGACTGCTTTCCGTTAGATGGTTTCATCTTAACCATTCCGGATTTTTCTGTTTTGATTGCTTCTGCAAGTTTTGTATTTCCTAAACTTTCAAGTGTATATTCCTGGTTCTGTACATCCAGTTTCGGATCCAGAATGTATCTCATATTATTATCTAATACAAATACATATCCGCTGTTATATACCTTCAGCTCATTCATCTGTTCGCTGAGCTTTGAAAAGTCAATATCAATACCTACGATAGAACAAAGCTGATCTTCGATATATACCGGGTAATAGTAAGAAATAATCTCTTTTTCAAATTCTTCACTATACTTTGGTGATGTCCAACCGCCGTTTTCCATTTCCAAAGCTTCTTTCCACCATTCCCAGCCTTCACCGGTTGAAGTATATGCTTCATACTCCTTATCCGGATATGTCAGCATAGACTCTCCCGCACTACAACGAACCATATAGGCCGCTTTTGCAAGATCCGGGTTAACGTAAGAATACATCTGTACGATAGTATCCGGATTCTGTCCGGTTAATTCACCAATGTAATCACTCAAACCCGAATTGAATGTTCCGTTGTAAGATACACTGTCAATCGACTGCATCTTATAATTCTGTGAAATATAAGTACCTACGTTATTTGTAATCGTTTGATAAGTCGCAAAATAGGTATTCATCTCATTAGAGTATCTGTTAGACATCTGCTCCAGTCCATCAGAAGCTGAACTGCTCAAACGCGATCTTGCAAATGTAACAAGTACTAAACACGTAATAACTTCAAATAATAACGAACATAACACAATCGTTACAATAATTTTTGTAGATATTTTCTTAAATTTCATATCCTAACCTCCAACTACCACAAAAAGTTTTCGTCTATAAGTTCTATTTTATATTATTTTTTTTACTTTTTCAACAAAAACACCAATAAATCGTATCAAGGTTTTATAATATCTTATTTTATGCTATTCTATTTGTTCTCAATTGCGGTGATCATATCTACTCTTCTTTGGTGTCTTCCACCTTCAAAAGAAGCGTTCAACCATTCATCTACAATCATTTTTGCCATTTCAATTCCGATTACTCTGGCTCCAAAAGCTATAATATTTGTGTTATTGTGCTGCTTGGATAGCTTTGCGGAATACGGTTCACTACATACGCAGGCTCTGATTCCTTTTACCTTATTCGCTGACAGAGAGATTCCAACTCCTGTTCCACATATTAAAATACCACAGTCCACATCACCGGAAACAATAGCATTCGCTACTGCTTCTCCATAAACAGGATAATCACTCTTTTCCGAAGAATGTGCACCAAAATCAACTACCTCGTAACCTTTTGCTTCCAGATATTCTTTCAATTCATTTTTCATATCTACTGCTACATGGTCATTTCCAATTCCGATTTTCATTTTTCTACCTCCAGCTTCTTTTTAAAAAAATCGAATTAAAACATAACACAATTTATTCTTTATTGCAATACTGTCGCGTCTGCAATGGTCAGCATTGCATCCACTCTTGGCGCAATATCCTTATACGAAAAGCTTTCAATGCTTTTTTTCAACAAATCCATCTGTTCCTGCATCGCTTCCGGAAGTTCAAATTCCAGAATTGCTTTTCTGTTGTCATCCACTGCATCCATATCAAAATCTGCGGCCATTTCTTTCATTTCATATAAAAGTTCTTTGACTGCCTCTTTGTCGAATGGTTGTTTTTCCTTTTCTTTTTCATCCTCTCTGGATAAATTTTCAACAATCTGTTCCACAATATTTTGGTATTCTTCGAGCAATTCCGGAACTCGTTCATCCAGATACTCATCCGTTTCGGATAATTCCAAGAATTCCGCCATATCCGCCAGATTCTCTGCTCCAATTAACGCTGCCGATGACTTCAGGGTATGCATCTCCATCTGAAACAGTTTATCATTTACTCCGGCATAATCCGTAATTTTCTGTCGAATATTTTCGTACGATTCACTAAAATCAAACAGTGCATTTTTGTAAATCTCTGCACTACCAACACGTTTGATAGCTCCTACCGTATTCAGATCGACAATTCCCATAACCTCCGTTTCACTTTGGTCTGCCTCTGTCATCTCTGCCAGGGTACTCTGATCTACGTGCAGCTGCTTGTCCATATTCAACCATTTTTTAACTTTGGAAGCAATTTCAGCGCCGGAAAAAGGTTTTGCAATATAGTCGTCCATTCCTTCCCTAAGAAGCATCTCCTTCGCTCCATTTACCGCATTGGCGGTTAGCGCAATAATCGGTACCTTGTTCAGGTACTCACTCTCCAGATTTCTGAGAATATGTGTTGCCTCTACACCGTCCATACGTGGCATCATATGATCCATAAAAATGATGTCATATCTGTCGCTGATTGCTTTATTAATTGCTTCTTCTCCGCTAAGCGCTGTATCCACCTGCATCTGTAACGGTTCTAAAAGTCCTACGGCCACATTAAGATTCATTTGATTATCATCTACTACCAGAACTTTGGCGTTCGGCGCAATAAATGAATCGTACCCCTTAATCAAATCCAGTTTCGTGCTGTCCGTCTTAATCAGTTCGGCAAAATTAAGTAATGAAAACGGCGCCCGCATAATAATAACACGTTCCTGGTTACGCGGTTCAATCATAATCTTAGGAATGTAGACAATGTTGCGATTGTACGACCTCTGCGAAAGAAGCTTTTTGAGGCTTCCAACATACTCAGAGTATTCCACAAAAATAATACATTTTTCATTGTCCGGAATATCTTTGATTTCTTTACGACTCACAAATCTAAGCACTACCGGTTCATCCACAAAGAACCGTCGCAATGCATCCTTCAAATGCTCATTTTTAAAGCAGGCATAAACTTCGAGTTGTTCATCCTCCGAAAATTGTGAAATCGGAGACGAATCTATGACTGTCTGGTTTATGGTGAATACAAACTCGCTTCCATGACCGTATGTACTTTTAACAACAAGATTGCCCCCCATCTTTTCCGCCAACTGTTTCGCGATGGCAAGACCCAGTCCGGTTCCCTCAATCTCTCTGTTTTTCTTGGCATCCACCTGATAGAAAGAATCAAATAAATGCTCCATATCTTTTTCCGTAATACCAATACCGGTATCCTCTACGCAAAATCCCAGTGATATCCTGTTTGGCTCCAGGATAGATTGTTCTTCTCTGTATACACGTAGTTTGATATAGCCTTTCTTGGTAAATTTGATAGCATTGGTCAAAAGGTTTACTAACACCTGCCGAATCCGCAGAGCATCCCCATATAAAACTCTTGGAAGCGTCCCGTCTGTCTCTACGATAAAGTTCACTTCCTGCGCCTTTATTCTGATTGCTACCAGCTGGCTCACACCTTTGATCACGTCTGTAAGTGCATATTCACTTTCGGAAATTTTGAGTTTACCGGCTTTGATTTTGGAAAAATCCAAAGTCTCGTTAATAATCTCCAACAGCGTATTTCCGGCAGATTTAATTTGTACAATCATGTCACGTTCCCTTGCATGCAAATCATCACGCAAAAGAATCTCTGACAGACCAACAATTGCATTCATAGGCGTACGCATCTCGTGGCTCATATTTGCAAGAAAGTCATCTTTCGCACGATTCGCCATTTCTGCTTCAATGCGCGCCTGCTCCGCCTCATCCCACGCTTCTTTCATTTCTTCTTCGGCAAGTTCCGATTTGCGGATACTTTGGGTCAGCATCTCATTTTTCTTTTCAATATCCTCCTGCAGTCTTTGATAAATCCACTGCTGGTACTTAAGAATAGCCCCAAGAACAATACCTACAAAAAATAACGCCTGCATTACATCAACATAACGGGTGGCTGAATTTTTGAAGGGAATCACCAACTCCGGATACCGATAGGAAACCGCAAATACAATACAGTCAACAATCAATTCCATAATCAACGTTACCCAGAACGCTCTTCCTTCCAACAGCAAAACCGTAAATAAAATCCCAAGCACAAACCAGATTGGCATACCACTGTCAATTCCGCCTCCATAAAAGAAATTCATCGGAAACAAAATCAACACTGCCAGTGCGCATATAAAAACCGATACCTTGTCATATATTTTGTATTTGTGCGCAACAAAAAACAGCAGAACAATAATGGCTTCCGTAACAGATGCCAATATTGTCGCTACTGCTCCTATTTTTGAAATATGTGTATTAATAATACTAATGATTCCGGCCGCAATACTGCCCAAAACGATAACATCAAAAAGCGATTCCTTCGGTGATAAATGCTGAATATCAAAGTAACGGGCAAATAGTTTTTTCATTGCGACCACCTCCATCGATTAGTCTTGGCACAACTTTCCTAAAACCTGTAACAATTTTTCTGACTCCACAGGTTTAATCAAATATCCCTGCGGTTTAAGCGATATACATGTCCTAACATTCTTTTTATCTTTTGCTCCGGATAAAAACACTACCGGGATGCTGTCTAAATCCGGCATACTTCGAATCATACGGAGTGTTGTAGCACCGTCAAGTTCCGGCATCATCTGATCCAACAGAATCACATTCGGCTGATGCTTGTCTACAAAACCAATCGCATCCTTACCGGAATTCACGCACACTACCTTGTAATGATCTTTTAGCATGGAGCGAAGAATGCGAAGCATATTGGCATCATCGTCCACTACAAGAATCATTTTCTTTCCTTCATCCTCTTCTTCATTCTTACTGTTCTTCAGTCGGATTGCCTCCAGGTCTGCAAGACTCTTACCATCGTCTATCACAGTCATCACCTGTCCTCCGGCCGCCTGGAACCGGAATCCGGATACATCGTAAATATCATCTGCCTTCAAGGTACAAACATAAATATGTGTATCTTTATGTATCGTTCCGTGTACAATAACCGAAGCATCAGAAGCGTAATTCAAATCACGCATCTTCTCTTCCAGTTCTGTCCGGTTATCCAAAAGATAATCATTCTTAAGTAATTTGTCTTTTAAAATCTCTACTTTGCGGTTCTCTTTATCCGCCGCTACCGCATCATTTTCCAGACAAACCTTCTCTTTTTCCAAAAGACGAAGTTCATCTTTTGCAATATTTATATTATCTCTGAGGCGGTTTACCACCTCTACGTCTTCCGGTGCAGCCCCTGCATAAATCCAGGTTGGGGTTTCTTTGCGATTGCCTGTCTTGTTCACTTCAACACCAAGCATACCGCACACGGTACCGCCAATAATTGCTCCGACTCCGTCTGTAACACGGACTCTTCCTTTGGCAACTATATAGGAATTAACAATAGAACCTGCATCCACATCCCCTTCGGATTCTACCTTTGCCTGTTCGATAAAGTTGCATGTAACTCTTCGACCGGCAGAAACGTAAGCGCTTTCTTTGCCATGGATTCCGTTCCCTACAATAACATCTTCTCCTGCAATAATATGTGCATCTTCTATCGTACCATCAACCGTAATGGAGCCTTTCGCCTCAATGGTCATTCCACTTGCAACATCTCCGTGCACAATTACATTACCATTAAAACGAACGTTACCGTAGGTATTATTAACATCGCCGTCTATCTCCAGAGAATCGTGTATCTCAAGTAAAATTCCCTTTAATGAAATTCTGCCGGATAATGCAGCCTTATAATCATTACCGTCTTTTACAACGCCTTTACACTTTAACGGCTGTAATTCGCGGATAAAATCAGACTTGATTGTAAGACCACGCACATTAGAACCATGCTGTCCCTGCACTGCAGGATGGTATCTTGCCACCACTTCTCCCTCGTGTACAAGGTCGATAATGTTCGAATAATCCACGCTGCCATTTGGTAATATCTTTGGAATACCGGTTTCCGCATTCGTATCAAACAGATATTCATAATAACCTTCCTTGCCTTTCGTCGCCGGAACCCCATGTGCAACTTCCAACATCTTATTATAAATCATATTATAAACCATTTTGTGAATCATTTCTTCATCAATTCCAAAACGGACGCCTTTTTCCTCTAGTCTCTGTACGATAAAATCATCTGTATATTCTGTTCCATCTTGTGGAAAATTCAAGCTCATCCAGGCAGTCATTTCATCTTCACTAATTTTAACTTCAATATAATCCATAACTTCCCTCATTTCTATTTTAAATCTTTTGCCGAAAGATAAAACCCTTTTTCGTTGTATAACACTAAAATAGGCAAATAGACCTATTTAAATAGTAAGGTTTTTTAGATACGCAGTCAACGAATGTTCGTTACGTTTTTATGCGATTATGTTACGAATTTTTAACAATATTGGTATAACAAAAAAACCACGCTATGTAACTACACATAACGTGGTTTAAATCGTTCTGTTTTGATGCTTTTCTACTGAAGCATACTTAAGATTGCTTCTTTTGGCTGCACACCGATGGACTGGTTTACTACTTTTCCATCTTTCATCACAACAAGTGTCGGAATACTCATAATCTGAAACTGTGCTGCCAGCTCCTGATTGTCATCTACATTTACTTTGCATACCTTAATAGCGTCATTCTCTTCTGCGATTTCGTCTACTACCGGTGAAAGCATTTTACATGGTCCGCACCAGTCTGCCCAAAAATCAATCAATACGGTTTTGCTTTCTTTTAATACTTCCTGTTCAAAATTGTCCTTTGTTATTACTGTAACTGCCATAATTACCTCCTTATTGATAACACATTTTGTTAAACTTTATACTTACATTATAACCAACTTTTCGGAGTTTACTGTGACCAAGTCACACTAACAATTTCACTTTATCACGCAATACCTCTTTTGACAAGCCACTCATACAAAGTCGGTGAGTTTTGACGAATCCGCTTTGTACGATAAATAAACGCTACAAGTGTACAAACTGCAAAGAACACAGTCAACATACCAAGCACAAACAGTTCTTTTCGTATACTGGTGCCACCGCATATCGTGCTTTTGAAAGCTTCGATTGCATATGTAAACGGCATATATTTATGAATTTTGCCAACGATTCTTCCGGAAATTGCTACCGGGAAAATACCTGCCGAACCGGAAATCTGTATGATTAAGGCAATTAACATCATAAAACTTCCAATCTTTCCGAACAGAACATGGAAGAAGTATACGATTGACATAAAGGCAACTGCTGTAGCGCAGGCAACCAAAAACGTCTTCTTTAAGCTAACCGGCCGGAAACCGTTTACGCGGTAAAGAACAAATACCATTCCAATTGCCATGGCAACTACCATTGGATACAGTACTGTCGCCTTACTGAACCACCATCTGGCTCCACCTTTTAATTCGCTGTAGAATCTGGTAATCGGATACATAATACAGAACACAATACATCCAATCCAAAGTCCGACAGTCATCATGTAGGCTGCCATCGCGTCACCGTTTGTCTCAACCTTTGTAATTTTTTTCTCTTTTGTTTCTACCGGATCAATGAACATTTCAATTGTATCCTTGGAAGCTTCGTTGTTTCGAATCTCTACAGAAGAGTCTGACAAATCACCCTGTAATGTTGTCGTGCTGTTCTGAACTTCTACAATACTGTTGCCAAGTTCTGAAGAACTATCGGAAATCTCACCGATACTGTCGTTAATTTCACCCGCGCCGGTGAGCACCTTTTCAGCATCCTGACTGAGTTTGTTATTACTATCCATCATCTTGGTCGTTCCGGATACTACCTGTCCGGCACCGCTCGATAATCTGCCTAATCCACTATCCATGCTGCTGTTGAGTCCGGACACTCCGGAAGAAATTTCTTTTGTTCCATTTACCAGTCTTCCGGATTTGGAATTTAACTGCTTTGCACCGTTACTGATTGTTGCTACAGCATCCGTATAACTCTTTATGCTGGATTTTATACCTTTCTTTTTCGTCAGATCACTATAGGTCTTATTAATTCCGGAATATAACGTCTTGGTTTCCGGAATCCATTTGGAATCGAGTGTCTGTTTAACGGATAAATTAGAATTCATAAGAGAATTCATCACTGTCGCACCATTGCTCAAAACATTGACGCCACCCGTTGTCACTACCTGTTTTTTCAGGCCTGCAACTGCTACATCTGCAGCAACTGCACGATTTATCAATGGATTCATGGTTTCCATATCGGTTAAAATCGTATTGCTTGCCGTCTGTGCATTGGTAATCGCAGTTTTGGCATTGTCCAGTGCTTCTCTTTGTGCGCTGCTCATTCCGCTTGTATCAAGCGCGTTAAGCTGTTCAAGCACGGTCGTTGTTTCGGTCGATACAGCAGACGCCTGTGTAGTAATACTTGTCGTTCCGGTAGTAATACCGGTGGCATCTGTCTCATCTGCTTCTGTTAAAGCGATTTTTTTACCAACACTGTCAATCGTAGTTGCGGTTGACTTAATCTGTGTCTGGTTCGCACTGGAAAGCGAAGTTCCAATCGAGGTAGAAACAGATTTTAGACCTTTATATAAATTGCTGGAACGGGTTCTTGAATTCTTGGTCGCCGTTGTCATTGTCTTGATGGAATTATTCAGCTTTTTATTGCCGGATACAAGACTCTTGGCTCCCGTATAAATTTTCTTTAATCCCTTTGTGTAATCCGTAACATTTTTATTTAGTGATTTGGAGCCGCCGGCCAATTTATTGATTCCTCTGTCTGCGGCGCCCTGCATTTCACTGATGCCGGAATCTACCTGTCTTGCACCGCTATTAATATTGGATACATTTGAAACATAGGAAGCAATTCCGTTCTTCAGTTCTCCCGCATCACTTTTGAAAGTCAACGTACTTTGCGAAAGAAGATTTAATTTGTCCGTAATACCCTGATTGCCGTTTACCAGTTCATCCTCGCCCTCAATCATGGAATCCGTCGTTTCAACTGCAGCATCCATATCATCTGCTATAGACATCAATTGGTCAAATACACTCTCGGTATATACCTTGGTTACTTCTTTTGCCACGTTGTCTTTGATTTTCTTCACTTCTGACTTACTTAACTGAGATGCAATATAGTTCGTACCAGGATTGATATCGTATTTGAGTACCATTTTCTCCGGGTCTTCTTCCATAAGCGTAGTTGCATTCTCAGAAAAATTCTTTGGAATTGTAATAACCATATAGAAGGTTCCGTTTTTAAGCCCCCTGTTTGCAGTATCTGCATCCACGAAGTTAAACGCAAGTTCCTTTTTCTTTTTAAGACGTTTTACTAAATCATCGCCCACACTAAGCTCCTGGTCGTTATAGGTAACTGTTTTATCTTTGTTCACTACTGCTACCGGCAATTTCTCCAGACTTTCATAAGGGTTCCACATTGATGCCAGAAACAATGCGGCATATATAGATGGAATTAGCATAATTGCCACTACAACAATCAGCAGCATCTTATTCTTTAAAAGATTCCTCCACTCGCTTTTTATCATTACGGTTCCTCCTTGTATCGGCAGTTTCCCACCGCTCTATCTCAATTATCTGATTATAATTCGTTATCGTTTTGCTGTATTTATACTACAGTTATAGAAAACATATTCTGTCATCTTATTATTATATAACTAAACCACATCATCTTCAACCCTTATCCCCTTCAAAACACAAAATACACGAAATTTTGCATCTGAACATTCCGCACTTCGTGCTCCATGTTCTTACGACCGGCAAATGGATTTGCATGCAAGCATGCATCCGCTTGCCGGTCTTGTGCTACAAAAAACAGAGCATTGTAAAAAATTATTTTCTACAATGCTCTGCATCTCTCTAAACAATCATCTTTCCTTTATCTAATCCGATATACTCTTTCACTTCATTTTGGTCTTTATGAAAAACAACCGCAAGTTCCCGATACAGGTAATCTTCCGCCATCTTCAGATATCTTTCATCGGTACTGGTTACTTTCTTGCCGTGTGCAATCCTGTCATCTCTTCTGGAATACAGTGTCTTAATCACTTTGATCCATTGTCTGCAATCACAGCTTCGAAGCGCCATTTTGTATTCCTCTTCCCGCAGACGGTCATTCGGTATTCCAATCGTATCAATCTTAGGTATCTCTTTCAGTAATTGTCTTGCTTCCGGTTCTGTCAGAATCTTTCGCATTACTACATTCTTATTGTCCACCGGACAGTATAGTTTGCTTCCGTTTACAAACTTAGGTGAAAGTACATAATAAGTGCGCTCATTGCCGCTTCCGGACAGGTCCATCTCGGTAATATCTTCAACCTTACATACGCCGTTCTTACCATAGATTATAAAATCATCTTTTTGAAACATGATCAACTTCCTTTCTATTGTTTTCCACTTTTCTCTGAAAACCCAAGCGCCTCTCCTCTTCGTCTGAATTTTACAATTGTCTATCATTTTGTTACAAAGAAAGAACTGTTCTAACATTACCGGGAACAGTTCTTAAGTCACAAACTACTCTTGTATTTTAACACCTGAAAAAATATTTGGTAAGTCTTTTTTGAACAAAAAATCATTTTTGTGAATACTGCTTAATTGATAGTCCATTATAGGTAGTCATTTTCAACAAGATTATTCTTGTGTCTGACAAATTTCCATTGGATTTACATGAACCATACAATGCTTAACCTCCGGAAATGTGTGTTCTATCTCATCATGCACCTTTTGCGCAATTTCGTGGGATTCAAACAGTTTCAGATTCCCGTCTGCAGAGATTTCGACGTCAACATAGACTCTTGCGCCAAACTTTCTCGTCTGCAGTAAATCCAACTGCAATACTCCTTCCTGGGCAAGAATGACTGCTTTCATTTTTTCCTCTTCTTCTGCATTTAAGGATTCATCCGTCAGACGTTTGACTGCATCCACAAATATTTCAATCGCAGCTTTCATAATCAGAACACAAATCAATATACTGACTGCCGAGTCACATACCATCCATCCCATTCGCGCTCCGGCTATACCAATCAAACTTCCAACGGAAGACAATGCATCTGAACGGTGGTGCCAGGCATCTGCCCTAAGTGCCGTTGATTTTATTTTCTTTGCATAGATATTTGTGTACCAGAACATAGCCTCCTTTACTACAATCGACACGATTGCGGCAACAAGTGCCAAAATCCCCGGCTGTGGCAAATGACGGTATGCACCGCTGATAATATTCGTAGTCCCCTTATAACCAATGGCAAGACCGGTCAGTGCAAGTATGATTGAAAGCACAATTCCGGTTATGCTTTCAAATCGCTCATGTCCGTACTGATGCCTTTCATCTGCTTCTCTACTGGAAATTTTCACGCCCAGAATCACAATCAGCGTACTGAAAACATCTGACACCGAATGCACCGCATCCGATACCATCGCACCGGAATGTGCAACGATTCCGGCAAAAAACTTAAGCAGTGACAAAACTGCATTTATCAAAAGACTGCGATTAGATACACGAATCGCAATCCGTTCCCTTTCCTGTAAACTCAAATCTGTATACATAAACGCCTCCATACGTTACTCTATGTTACTATATGTCACTCAAAAAAAGGATATGTATTGTTCACGAAAACACATATATTCCTGTATACCAAAAGAACTCCCGGAACAACAATTCCAAGGAGTTCTTCTCATACGTTATTAATTGTACACCTTCCCCGTTCCCAGAACAACAAAACCATAAAATCTTCGGTAAATTTTATCTTTTGCTTTCAGGAAGTCGCGTATAATGCATTTCCTCTCTTAAACACTCTATACACTGTCTACATTCTATCTACTTTCGTATATTTTGAATAGTAACAAAAAGTTACTACTTCAAAAATTTCTTGATTTCATTTCGTTTATCAATGCACAATTTCGATAGAATACGGGAAACAACCTGTTTAATATAGCCTTCCGAATAAGACAACTCCATTGCAATTTCTTCATTTGTAGCACCTCTGGCAAGACAGCTCGCCACTTTATACTCTGTCTCAGATAAAGCTGCACCCGCTTTCCGGATTTTGTCATCATCCAGCAAAGCATCTCCCCGCATACGCCGTCCATTTTCCATATGTATATGCAATCTGGTCTGCAATACGTCCAGATTAAACGGTTTGCGGATATAATCCACGGCCCCCAGACTAAGCCCCTTTAACTCATCTTCCTCCGACATAAGCCCCGTCAGAAACACAACCGGTATATGCCTTGCAGCATCTCTTTGCCGGATCAGTTTCAAGGTTTCGAAACCGTCCATTCCCGGCATGTTGATATCCAGCAAAATAATGTCCGGTATCACGCCTCTGTCCAGAAGCTTCAGTCCCATATTGCCGTTTTGGGCAATGCTTACTTCATAATCTCCATACAACAATTCCGAAGTAACTTTCAAAATCTCCTCGTCATCGTCGATTATCATTACTCTTCCTCTCGTCATCTCTTTCCCTCTTGTATCATCCGTACTTTCTGTAAATATCTTCTGCCAATTCCTCTGCGCGGTCAAAATCCAGTTCCGATATGTAAGTTTCTAATTGCGACAGCGACGTTTTGAGCGCATGGTCTGTAATTTCTTCATTTTGCAGTAACTGCTTTACAAACATATCTGAAGTTTTATAGTTATATTCAAACAGACTGCGTTTTAATTGTGTGAGCGTCTCGCCAAGATCTGTCTGACCGGCTTCTTCCTTCTCATTTGTTACAGCCAGATGCTCGGTATGCTCTATGAACCATTTGAGTCCATCGAGCATTCGCTTCCATTCCACAAGAAGAATGTTGGAGGCTGCTTCCATATAGACATAGTCCGATTCTCTTTCCTCTATACTTTTGGCTATCTTATGAAGCTCTATCGCTCCCATAGAGAGTGCATTCGCCTTCAGCGAATGTACCGTAAACCAAAGTATATCGAACTTTCCTTCTGCCAGTCTTTGTTTGTATTTTTCAATTCCTTTTTGTCCGCTCTCGTAATTAATTTCTGCCATTTTACGATAGGTGAGCAGCTGGTGATTGTGATGCTCCATCGCCGCTTCGAGATCAATATCGTACTCTTTTATAGGAACCGCGTATTTGTGAATTTCTTTTTTGGAATTCTTTTTGATAAATTCTTCCACACCAAGATTTTTAATGAGTTCTTCAGGTAAATATTTTAATACATAGTACTCTAATTTTCCACCACTAATCGGTTTGGTCAGATATTCATCAAATCCGTTTTGCAGCAGGGTGTCCGCAGTTTTTTCCATGGCATTTGCCGTCAATGCAATCACAGGAATATTTTCAATTAATCCTCTTTTTTTCATTTCGGAAAGTGTCTGTAGTCCATCCAATCCCTGCATCATATAATCCATGATAATTAGATGAAACGTATCCTGTTGCACCTTTAAAAGTGCCTCTTCTCCACTGCCGGCAGTGGTTACCTGTACCTTTGTACGTCCGAGAAGACTTTGAATGGTAAATAAATTCTCTTCATTGTCATCCACTACCAATATCTTCGCATCTCTCGCTTCAAATAAAACATGTTCCTCCGTATCATAGCGGAAGTTTACGTGATTCGTGCTAATGGATTTACGGTTTACACAGATTTGCGGAATACGAAGTGTAAATGTAGTGCCCTCTCCGAACTTACTCTGCACCTCTACGGTTCCTTCCATTCGTTCAACCAGTTCTCTTACAATGGAAAGACCGATTCCGGCATCCATATTATCATCCATGGAACTATTCTCAGAGTATACCTGTGGTGAAAAAATAGAACGCACCTGTTCCTCGTTCATCCCGATTCCTGTATCACTAATCTGGAATAATAAGAGGACTTTGCCCGGTTCACTTGCTTCCAGATACGAAAAAGAGACATGGATCCTTCCCTCTGACGTAAACCGCACAGAATTGCTCAAAAGAATGTTGAACATCATGCCAAGGCAGAAAATATCGCCTTTTAAAGTCATTGGCATATTTTCATAATACTCGGAAATAAAGGTGATGTTTTTGTTCTCACACTCGGTCCGCGCCCGTTCAAAAAAATTACTCATTTGCGTGTAGGTATCGTAAACCGTTTCCCGAATTTCGAACTCACCGCTTTCTATCTTTGTCAGATTGATTACATTTGTTATAAGACCTAAAAGTGCCAGACCGGACTTTTCAAGTCGATTGCTGTATTCTCGCATTCTGTATATACCGTCGTGTTTTTTGCGATTGGTATCCTGTACATCCCAGTCCTCACTGTTTATTTCACTAAGTTCCCGCAAAATCATCTCATTCATTCCAAGAATTGAGTTGATTGGTGTACGCAGCTCATGGCTCATATGTGCCATAAAGCGATTTCTCGTTCTTGACGCCTGCTCTCTTTCCTCCAGCGCTTTCCACAGCTGCACCTGCTGTCCTTTGTATGCTTTCAGGTTTGCACGCACCGCCACAACCAGTACAATGCTAACCATTACAAGTGAAAAGACAACATCTAAAACAACGTTTAACTCCGGCTCCAGTTTGATAATATGATCCGGATAAAAGTAAGCGTAAAAACACAACAAAATATCAAACACCAATTCCAGGCCAACCAGAATCAGTCCCCATTTGTCGTCCAGCAAAAGGCAGGTGAAAATAACTCCAAATATAAAATAGGCCTGCATTCCGCTCAGATAGCCGCCATCCATTATAAACCAGACACCATAACACACAAAAAATATAAGAAAAATCGTTACAAAAAAGCACAATTTGTAATTACCTGTCGTGGTTGTGTAGAAAAAGGCAAATATCGCGTATACGGCAACGATAGTATCTATAATTGCGAAAAACAGATTGTCAAAAATAAATAAGCATTCCACAGCAGCAGCGGCGGAAATAATTCCACCGCTGAGTGCCATTACCAAAAATATTTTTTCTCGAAAATCTGTTACTTTACTTGTAAATAGTTCCTTTAACCAGTTCATTGATAAAACTCCGTTTAAATCTGCTCCAGTTCATACTCGTTCGTACCAAGCCCGATTTTGACTGCGTGTGCAATACAACTCTTCCACTCAGTGTCCGGATGAACCATCTTAAAATGATCGTGATGCTCATGTTCCTGACCATGTTCTTTTTCGAGGTTCTGTCCAAGAATACTCTGTGGAACCGGCTCTGATTTGTTACAAAGGTCTGCGCACGCCTGATCTAATGCAACCGGATCGAAAGAAGCCAACATTCCAATGTCAGAGATAATTGGAATATCATTTTCTGCGTGACAGTCACAGTTTGGTGATACATCACAGATTAATGAAATATGGAAACAAGGTCTGTCTTTGCACACTGCCAGACTATACTCTGCCATTTTACAGTTCAGTAACGTAAGCGAATCTGCAAATGCCGCACTGATTGCATCCTTTGGACAGACTGCAAGACATCTTCCGCAACCTACGCATTTATCGTGATTAATCGTCGCTTTGCCGTTTGTAATCTCCGGTGCTCCATGTGCACAGATTCTTGAACATGCGCCACAACCAATACAAAGGTTTTGTGCGACCTCCGGTTTACCATCGCAATGCTGCTCCATCTTACCTGCTCTGGAACCGCAACCCATTCCGATATTTTTAAGTGTGCCACCAAAACCTGCCATCTCATGTCCTTTGAAATGTGTCAGAGAAATAAATACATCCGCATCCATAATTGCATGACCAATCTTAGCTTCTTTTACGTATTCACCATCGATTGGTACCAGTGTTTCATCGGTTCCTTTCAATCCGTCACCAATAATTACATGACATCCGGTCTGAAGTGGAGAAAAACCGTTCACATACGCAGTATCCAGATGATCCAATGCATTCTTACGACTACCTACATAAAGTGTATTACAATCTGTAAGGTAAGGTTTGCCTCCCAGTTCTTTTACATAGTCTGCTACGACTCTTGCATAGTTTGGTCTTAAGAACGCAAGATTTCCGTACTCACCAAAATGTATCTTGATTGCTGCATATTTATCGGTAAAATCAATGTTTTCAAAACCTGCTGTCTTCATAAGTCTGTGCAGTTTTTGCAACAAATTCTCATGCTCTGTCGCTTTAAATGTCGTGAAATAAACTTTTGATTTGTTCATACTGTACCCTCCTTAAACTCCGTTCATTTATGTTATTCGAATAATGAAATTTTACCACATAAAAACAGGGAAACGCAATACAAATTACGCTTCCCTGTTTTAGAATGCTTTCTTTTATTCCGGCAAAATCTCGAATTGTTTAATCAAACCACAAATTGCGAGATTCAACTCTTTTTTCAACTCTTTCACTGTTACCGGCTGCTGATTCAGAATTACGTTAAAGCACGTAGAATTTACCAGCTCCACAATCATAAATACGAGCAATTGTGTATTCCTGAACTTTCTTCCGGAAAGTCGAATCATTTCCTCCATCACTTCCATACAACTTTTGTTGTCCATTTCTTCAATTTTGATATTGGAGAAAACACCCCAGCTTAAGTTTTTGGAAATAAAACGCATCATCACTTTGTTTTCGTTGAGCTGATCAATAATATTATCTGTAATTGCGACAATATATCGTTCCAGTGCATCCGGTTTGCTCATGTCCAGTTTGTGTTTTTTTCGAATCATTCTGTTCGCATTGGCAAAAACAATATTTGCGTGATGCGTAATCAGCCTGTCCCGAATATCGTATTTATCCTTGAAATACAGATAAAATGTCCCCTTCGCCATCTTTGCCTTATTTACTATATCCGATATGGAGGTTTCATTAATACCTTTTTCCGTAAACAATGAGAATGCGGAAGCCAACAATTCCTGCTGTTTTTTTCTTTTCTTTTCATCTACCAGACCCATAGTCTTCCTCCATTTGTAACCCTAACCTGTTATTCGTTCGTAATTTCTTTGGTCGTCATGATAAATTTAACGTTTCCATCCATAGTATCTGAAATGCCGGAAAAACTTCTGTACTCTTTTGATGCAGCCTTCACCTCATCAACTTTATCACGAAG
Source organism: Lachnospiraceae bacterium (assembly GCA_024698865.1). Classification (GTDB taxonomy): domain Bacteria; phylum Bacillota; class Clostridia; order Lachnospirales; family Lachnospiraceae; genus JAILQS01. The sequence goes on from JAILQS010000012.1 coordinate 22,780, forward strand.
CTCCCCAAGTCCATCTGTCATATCTCTTATGGTTTCCGTGATTTTATCAACCGCTTCTTCTTTAAACTCTGACATTCCGTCTTTAATCTTTGATGCCCCGTCTTTTAATTCTTTAATTCCATCCGAAACACTTCCTGTTGCGGTAAATATCTGTGACACACCGTCTTTTAATTTCGATGCACCATCGGATAAGTCTTTTGCACCTTTTCTAAGTTTCGGACTTGCAGCTGTCAACTGTTTTGATTTGGATTTGAGCAGCTTGCCGTTACTGATTAAGGCATTGGTTCCATCCACCAGTTCTTTATTCTTGGATACAATCTGCTTGCCGGAATCATTGATTTTCTTACTTCCGTCCGCAAGTGCTTTCACACCGTTTTTCATCTGTGAATTGCCTTCTTTTAATGCCGGAGCGTTATCTCTTAATTGTTTCGCATAACCGGACATTGTATTAACGGAAGACTCCATAGCTGCTGCTCCGCTATATAAACTGTTATCTGCTTCATCCGAAGTAGCCTGTTCCATAGTTGAAAGTGCGGCCAACAAATCGGACTGTCCACCATTATCGGTATCTCCATCCGATGAACCGTTGGTAATTGCACTTATAACTGCTGCTGCATTCTCTCCACCTTCGATATAACTGATTGCTCCGGAAAGAGCTGCCTTCTTTCCTGCATCGGTTTCTGTTTCTTTCATTCCCTTAAGTGCTGCAACCACCTGTTCCAGTTCATCTGTTTTCTTCAGTGCCTGTGATTTATCGTTAAGTGTGCTTACGCCCTGTTTTGCCTTTTTAAGTCCGGAGTTAATATTCGCAACTCCACTCTTTAATGCGCCCGCACCTTGAGAAAGTTTGGACATATTCTCTGCTGAAAGAATAGAAACGGAAGAATCCACATAAGTATTGATTGCAGCAGATAAATCACCATATTTCAAATTCATTCCGGCAACATTGTCGTTAAGCAATCCGATTGCATCTACGAGCTGACCGGTATACTTGGTGTAATCCTTGGTTCCGTTTGCCACCTTTTTCACGCCATCCGTGTATTTGCCGATTTTACTTACTAATAAATCCGTATTTTTCGTATAGGCATCCACTCCGTTTTTTATATCCAGTGTTCCGTCAAAAAGGTCTGACTGTCCGTCATTTAACTGTTTTACACCGTCTTTATATTCTCCGAATTTGTCATCTAATGTTTCGATTCCATCGTTTAATTCAGAAGTACCATCTACAAGTTTTACAGAAGCATCTGTAATCTCATCGAGATCTTTATCCAGATCCTCGGTACTGTTGATGGTATCCGTATCGAAATGTTCAAACAGTTCATTGGAAGCAACCGTGTAAGTCTGTTTCATTGCAAAATCTGTAACATCTGCACAAATAGTTACCGTATCACTAAATTTTTCTTTGATCTTATCCAGGCTTTCTTTTGCATCATCCGGAACGGAAATACCATCTAAGTCCAGACTTTCTTTTAATCCCGGCATACCGTATGCTACAAGAATGGTGTTATTTCCTTCGGAAGCAATGTAGCCTTTATCAACTGTTACATTGCTGAAATTTTCTACCGGAAGAATCATTCCGGTTACCATAACAAATGGTGTGGAAACATTGTTGGCGTCCTTGGTATGATTCTCATAATGAATCGTCATTGTAAGCTTACCGCTTTTGCCGCTAAGTTCTTTTGCCGAAACACTCTTTCCGTCTAATTCATAAGAAATCTGCATAGAAACCGGAAGTTCCTTTGTTGTGCTTCCCTGGTAGTAAATGTCCTTGCCATTTGCTTTCCAGGTAATATCGTCCCCTTCCTGCAAAAAGGTTTCTTCCCCTTTGGTATTCATGATATCCTCAAGTTCTGAACTATCCTTGATATCTTCTTTTCCGGATACATTTTTCAGCCAGTCGGATACAATTACTTCTTCCACTTTTCCACTATTGTCAAGCACGGCATAAACAGTTTCCTCTTTTGAGACTTTGGATGTCACGGTCTGCTCTTTTGCCGTCTTATCCTCTTTCGTTTCGACTTTCTTCTCTTCTGCCAATGCATAGGATGGTCGTGCAGAATGACCTGCCACGCTTCCGGCAACAAGAGCCGTCGTTATCACTCCGCAAAAAACGGAAGCTTTCACTCTTTTCTTATTCATCATCATTTTCTTCATTATCATAACCTCCAATTATACTGCCTTTGTTTTCATTTCTTTATCCCTTTTTGCAACTCCGGCTTTAATCATTCCAAGAGAAGTCCTTATAATCACTCCATCAAAAATCCAAAGCATCGCCGGTAAAATACAGATAACTACGATCATACTGATAATTGCACCTCTTGAAAGCAATGTACATATACCGCTAATCATGTCAATTCTGGAGTACATCGTTACGCCAAAGGTTGCAGCAAAGAAGCAGAAACCACTTGTAAGAATGGATTTGATGGAAGCCTGATGTGCAATCTTGATTGCTTCCTTCTTCGTCTTTTCCCTCTCACATCTTTCTTTGTGGTAACGGCTCGTCATAAGGATTGCATAATCCACCGTCGCTCCTAACTGAATCGTTCCGATTACGATACTTGCCACAAACGGTAACGGCGTATTCGTATAATACGGAACCGCCATATTGCACGCAATCGCAAACTCTATAATAGATACTAATATCGCCGGAATCGTAACGGACTTAAAGGTAAACATAATGATTAAGAAAATGGCTGCTACGGAGATGTAGTTTACCGTTTTCAAATCCACATCCGTTACATCCTGTAAGTCTTTCATAAGCGGTGCTTCTCCGATTACCATTCCGCCTTTCTGGTAGCTCTTAACGATTTTGTCTATGCTGGCAATCTGCGCATTGACCTCATCCGTTGCCGAACTGTAATCGGATATTACAAATACCAATTCGTAATCCTCGCTCTTTAACTGACTGGATACATCACTTGGCAACATATTGATTGGTATATTGGCACCTACAAAGGAGTCAATTCCGATAACCTGTTTTACGCCGTCTACTTTCTTGATTTTATCTATGATTTCATTCTTTTCTTTGGAAGAAAGGCCATTTTTCAAAAGCAACAAGTGCGTATTGCTCATATCAAAATTCTCTTTTAATTTTTCATTGGCAATTGCACTTGGAATGTCCTTTGGTAAGGACTGATCAATATTATAATAAATCTCGTAATTTTTATTGCCGTGTACTGCCGGAATCAACAGTAATAAAAAGAGTACCAATGCTACATATCTTCCCTTTACAATCTTTCGGGATACTCCTTTCAGATCCGGAACCCAAGGCTTGTGCGTTGTTTTCTCAATCTGTTTGTCAAAGGTAAGAATCATCGCCGGCAGTACGGTAACACATACCAGCACACCGATTACAACACCTTTGGACATTACAATTCCGATATTCGCTCCAAGTTTAAAGGTCATAAAGCACAATGCCAAAAATCCGGCGATGGTAGTAATGGAACTACTTGTAACCGAAATGAACGTATTACTGATGGCGTGTGACATTGCCCTTTTCTTATCATTTTCAAATCTCTTTTTATTGTCTTCATAACTCTCCAACAGGAAAATGGAATAATCCATCGTTACTGCCAGCTGCAATACTGCGGCAAGCGCCTGTGTGATATAGGATACATCACCAAGGAAAATGTTACTTCCAAGGTTGTATACAATAGAAATGCCGACAGTCAGCAAAAATATTACCGGTGTCAGTCCGGAATCCATAGTAAGCAGTAATACCAGGAAACAAAGCACGGAAGCAATCAATACATAAACTGGCATCTCCTCTAATGCAAGGTTTTTAATATCTGTAACAACGCCGGACATTCCACTTGCAAATGCTTCTTTTCCAACTTCCTTACGAATGTTTGTAATAGCCTCCATTGTATCATCCGCTGAAGTCGTATTATCGAACAGCGCAATCATCATCGTGGCATCCCCGTTGAAGAACGCATCCCGCAGTTTCGTTGGTAATATCTCCACCGGAACGTTAAGATCCACTGCATCATCGTACCAGAGCACTTTGTTTACATGCTCAACATTCTCTACCTTTTCTTCGATCTTCTTGACATCCTTTAGTGGCATATCTTCGACTACAATCATAGAAAATGCGCCCATTCCAAACTCATCTACCATAATATCCTGTCCCTTTACCGTTTCCAGGGAGTCCGGAAGATAGCACAGTACGTCGTAATTTACCCTTGTACTAATATATCCAATTACAGAAGGAATTAACAACAGCACTGCAAGGATAATAATGATGTTCTTATGTTTTGTAATCCATTTACCAATGTGAATCACTTTCGTCTCCACCTTTCTATCATAAATTCTAACCGGGAGTATGTAATCAAAAAATGACTACCGGTCATTCTTAAGGTATGTTACTCCAAAAGTGACCGATAGTCAATTATTTTTTTAACATTTTAATTCAATTTTTTTATCTGCCGTATCAAACTTAATATCATAGCCGTATGTATGCGGGGCATCAAATTTAACAAAGCCCGGTATTGTAGGGAATAACGCTGCTCTGTCCGGTTCCTCCGTAAGACTGCCTGCACCGTAGGTACCCCCATGATAAGACTCATATTTTGAGAAAATCTTATCTCTTCCGGTAAATGCTTTGGCAAATCGGATAGCAAACTCATTGGCGTCTGAGCCTCCTACTAATTTTTTATAATACATTCATTTCTCCTAGTTTTTTGTATACCGCAACAGCCAAAGCCCTGTGACCGCTTTCATTCAGATGCTCGTTATCTGCCTCATCTGCCTTGGCAAAATCTGATGCTGCAAGAAATCCGGTTCCCCTTCTCTTTGCTATTTTGCTGTATATATCTTTTAACTCATGACTGACCTCGATGGATTTTGGTTCAAATTCCGGATCCTTCTCAGGCTTCCAGACATCTTCCCCGAGGAAAATAGGAGAAACCAACAGTATTCTTTCTTTCGGAATGTATTTTTCCAATTCGTTCAAACACAACTCAATCCCTTCTCCGATCGTGTATGCGTTTGCTCCATAAATGCTCTTACAGTCATTGGTACCCAGCATTAGAACTGCTGCGTTTAAGGGCTGATGGCTCTCTAACAGAATTGGCAAAGATGTGATTCCCCGTCTTCCCGGTCGAAGTTTATCTTCAAACACAGTTGTCCTGCCACAAAGTCCTTCTTCCAGGATTCTGTTTTTTTCACATTTTTGTTGAAGCAGACCGGTCCACCTTACTTCCCAGGGATAACGTTCATAGGTCTTGGCACCCGGTATCAGCCCCCATGTATTTGAATCACCAAATGCAAGTATTGTTTCCATACATTCCACGTTCCTTTCCACAAGAATTTTTATTGTTTCTCTTGTTGGATTTATCATAACATTGCTCTATTACTTTGAAAATTCGATTGATTTTATTGTTAGCGATAACCTATGATTATCACTGATAGCGTTTTTTCCAAATAAAAAACACCCCTGTAATTCTTATATAACATAAAATGACCGGTATTTCTCAGTTTCCCGAAAAATACCGGTCATATATTTCTGCCTATTCAATCTAAGTCAAGACTCGCTCGCGAGTCTTGCGCGCCGGATTCGGGTCTGCTTCAGCAGACAAATCCCTGTCCGAATCCGTGCGCATCCTCGCGGAGCGTTTAACTCAGTCGGAGCTTGTACCCCGACTGATTATAGTTTGTCATAACCCCCACCTACGCTAACGCTTAGAGGTGGGGGATTTCTCCGACTGAGTTAAAAAACAAAAAACAGCAATCCATAAAGAACTGCTGCATTTATTTAAATATCAAAGAACAAAAACCTCTTCCATGTATAAATTATACACCATCAGAGGTTTTTGTACTATAAATTAATCATTAGTATCGCTATTTTCAGTTTTCTCACTGATTATAAATCTAGGTCTGTGTTTGGTCTCAAGATAAATCTTACCTACATATTCTCC
>JAILQS010000018.1 GCA_024698865.1 Lachnospiraceae bacterium
TAACGAGGCGTCAGACGAGCTTGTATATAAGATACTGCCCGAAGCGATGATCAGGGATCAAATAAGCAGATACGCGATTTCAATTGCCTGATGTCCGCTTTGATCAGAGGTTTAGCACGATGAAAAAAGAAGAAAAGACCAATGTAATGCGGGTTTTGGACGGGAAAAAGATTTCCTATCAAAGCCATACCTATGAGCCGGACCCTTCGATGAGCGGAGAAGAGATAGCTGCCATCTTAGGGGAAGATGCAAAGAAGGTTTTTAAAACACTTGTTACTCAGGGGAAAAGCGGAGCATATTATGTATTTGTTGTACCGGTAGAGGCTGAACTTGACCTTAAAAAAGCAGCTAAGGCAGCAGGCGAGAAATCGGTTGCAATGATAAAACAAAAAGAGCTTCTTCCCCTTACCGGATATGTTCATGGGGGATGCTCACCAATTGGTATGAAAAAACAGTTTCCCACTTATTTGCACGAAACGGCTTCCGATTTCGATAAAATGTTTGTCAGTGCGGGAAAGGTTGGATTTCAGATAGAGCTTGCGCCGGAGGATCTTATATCCGTAGCAAGATGTACGATATCGGACATAATATGATTCGTCGGTATCGACCGAAAAAGGTTTTATGATCTTATAAGAGGTAGCTTAGATTGGATGACAAAGATACTAAGGAAGAATGCGTGAGCAGACTTAAAGAACAACTTTCCGAAGAAGCCCTTTGGGAAGCGGTTATAGCATTTCAGGATCATCCCTTCACAACAATGAAGGGACTGCCCTTTTCTTACCGGCTCAAGATCGGCAAAAACGGAGGGTATAACAGAGAGCTTATAGTAAGCCGACGAAAGGAGAGCAAGACTCTGTCCTGGAGCTCGGTAGCCCTCGCATTTAAAAAGGCAAAAGAAATGCAGGATGAAATAATAACACGCCCCAAGCAGATAGGGGATATAAGAGGCATTTCCTACATTTACCCCATGTTTATCAAATGGGGTATAATAAACGCTCCTGCCAAATGATAGCAGGAGCGCTAATGTTTTTCAGACCTGCATAGGAGAAAGTAAATGGAAAAAGAAAGATATCTTCTGGTAGCAGTTGCCACGGGAGATGAAGACGAGGCATGGGCTTCACTTGATGAGCTTAAAGATCTATTAAAGACCGCCGGCGGAGAAGCGGTAGAGGGCTTCATTCAAAGACTGCCTCATCCCGATCCCGCCACATATACAGGTTCAGGTAAGGCAAGAGAACTCGGGGAATTGACAGAAGCCTACAGGGCAGACGGGATTCTCTGTGATGACGAGTTATCTCCGATGCAGCTTAAGAATCTTTCCGAGATAACAGGCGGTAAAGTCATAGATCGGACTATGCTTATCCTTGACATTTTTGCGGCTCATGCCCGAACCAAGGAAGGACAGATCCAGGTAGAGATGGCTCAGCTTAAATACAGGATGAGCAGGCTTAGGGGTATGGGCGTAGCTCTTTCCCGCCTTGGAGGAGGAATCGGAACGAGAGGTCCGGGTGAGACCAAGCTTGAAACTGACAGACGTGCCATAAAAAGGAAGGTGGCAGCGCTTTCTTCCGAAATAGAAAGAATGAAAAATGTCAGGGAGACTACCCGGAAAAAAAGACAGGGAAGCGCCCTCCCGACAGCTGCGATAGTGGGATATACCAACGCCGGTAAATCCACTCTTTTGAATAAATTGACATCCTCCGATATACTGGCGGAAGACAAGCTTTTTGCAACTCTCGATCCGACAACAAGAGTTTGCAGGTTGGAGGACGGTCAGGAAGTTTTGCTTACCGATACCGTAGGATTTATTAACAAACTTCCCCATCATCTTATAGATGCTTTTAGAAGTACCCTCGAGGAGGCCAAATATGCAGACTATATTATTCATGTGGTGGATGGCTCCAATGAGGACTCTGACCTTCGTATGAAGGTGGTTTATGACACCTTAAATGATCTTGGCGTCACAGGCAAACCGATCCTTCTTGTAATAAATAAAAGTGACCTTCCGGCAGCGGAAGATCCCATTCGAGACCCCTTGGCACAAAAGAGCATTCATATCTCTGCTAAGACGGGAAAAGGTATAGATGAACTTGCCAATCTCATAGCGCAGATGATAAGAGAAGGGAGAAAGCATATCGATACTGTACTTTCGTATACAGAAGGCTCAAAGCTTTCCCTGATCCGTAAATACGGACAACTTTTAAGTGAAGAATATGAAGCCGACGGGATTCATATTACGGCCTACATCCCGGCATTTTTAGAAGGAGATATACGCTCAGCAGACGACGAGCCTTAACATTTTAACTCAGTCGGAGAAATCCCCCACCTATAAGCGTTAGCGTAGGTGGGGGTTATGACAAACTATACTCAGTCGGGGTACAAGCTCCGACTGAGTTAAACGCTCCGCGAGTCTTGACTATTTTGCAACACGCGATGGAAACTTAGTTTCCATCGCGTGTTGCTTTTTCTAAGGCATTTGAAATTGCTTCCACTAAAACGGATTTGGTGTATTGGTTCTCCGGGGCGGTAGTGATAGCGTTTAAGTCTACTCCTTTTTGTAACTGGGCATTGATTTCTTCCGTAACTACGGTGACAAGTGGATACATGGCTGCGACCGATTCGTCCAATTGATTAAGTTTGATTTCTTTAATGTGGTTTTCGTCTGTCGTGACGCTTAGTTCCACACGGGAATTTCCAAGGGAAAATGTAGTGTTGTATGTACCGGCGTGGTAAAGTGTACCGTGATCGGATGCGTTATTCATAGAGATATTTGCAGTGTCATCGCTGTCCTGGCGAAACATAATAAAAAGCAGAACAACCAGTAATAGAATAAGGCCGATAAAGATTCCGGTATAAATAAGTTCTTTTAATTGAAAAATAAGGATCTTGGTTTTGCTCATAAGAAACTCCGTTCTGATATGGGATACTACACTATATTCAAAAATCAGTTAATTTATGCATCTTTCATTTTTGGCGCAACTACATTACAATAGAGAGTAGTAAGATATGGAGGTTTATAATCGCATGGGATTACAACTGATTTTGGGTAGTTCAGGCGCTGGAAAGTCGACCTGGGCGTACAAGAAAATACTTGAGCAGGCAGCAGAGGATTTGAATGCCAATTTTTTTGTGATAGTTCCGGAGCAGTTTACGATGGAAACACAAAAAGATTTTGTTACTATGAGCGCAAATAAAGGTATTTTGAATATCGATATTTCCAGCTTTGTCAGACTTGCGTATCGTGTAATCGGGGAGACGGGAAGAGAGAGCCTGCCGGTTCTTGAGGACATGGGAAAAAGTATGGTTCTGGGCAAAATACTGGAAGAGAACGAGGATAAACTGCTTTATTTTAAAGGAAACGTTCATAATAAAGGTTTTGTAGATGAAATCAAATCTCTGTTATCGGAGATTTTTCAATATAATATAGATGCGGAAGGGATTGAGCGTATCATCGAAGAAAGTGCTGAAAAACCGGTGCTTTCAGCGAAGTTTAAAGATGTTTTAACAATATATCAGGCGTTTTCTGAGTATTTGGGAGATCATTATATTGTAGCAGAGGAAATATATGATATTTTCTATGATGCGATTTTGGATTCTTCTCTTTTACGGGATGCTGTTTTTTGTTTCGACGGATTTACCGGCTTTACGCCAAACCAATATAAAATCATTGAAAGAATTCTTGCAGTGGCAAAGCAGGTGTATGTAACGGTTACAATTCCGGAGGACGAAGATATTGTCAAAATGGATCCGGAATATCGCTTATTTCACATGAGCAAGAAAACGATTCACAAATTGTACGAACTCGCCAAATTGCACAAGGTTGCGGTGGACGAGCCGTTTTACCCATGTGCAAAGGGAGAAACTCCATATCGATTCCGGGAGAGCCAAACGCTTGCAGCGCTCGAGCAAAGATTATTCCGTTACAAAAAAGGTGCCTATACCGGTGCGCGGGATGACGTGCATGTAGAAGGCTTCCGTTCTCCACAGGATGAGGTTTCCTTTGTGGCTAAGGAAATACAGAGGCTAATACGTAAAAAAGGCTGGAGATACCGTGATATCGCTGTTGTAACAGGCGATATGGATGTATACGGACATCTTTTGGAACGTGAATTTAAGTCCGCGAATATTAACTTTTTCATGGATCAAAAAAGAAGTGTAATCAAGAATCCAATGGTGTCGGTAATTTTGCATTTGCTCGAAATACAAACACAGAATTATAGTTATGAATCGGTAATCAGTTATCTTAGAACGCAGCTTACAGGAGTTAGCAGTGATGAAGTGGATGTATTCGAGGAGTATGTGCGAAGTACCGGTATCAGAGGACGTAATCGCTATTTAGAGCCGTTTAGCGTCCTTTTAAGGAAGATGAGTGACGAAGAACTGGAACGAATTAACCGGATTCGGAAAGATTTTATCGTTCCGGTTGAGAATTTCCGAAAGAAGATTTATGGAGACGGAAGAGCGAAAAAGGTCTCTATCAGACAAATCTCAGTGGCGTTGTATGAGTTTCTTGTAGAGATAGATATGCATAGTCAGCTCAAAAGTATTGAGCAAATGTTTGAAGAAAATGATCGGCCGTTGGATGCACGGGAATATAAGCAGGTGTATCCTCAGGTAGTTAAAGTGCTAGAGGAATTAAGCCGGGTGATCGGTGCAGAAAAAGTCACACTCAAAGAGTATCAGGAACTGCTCGGTGTTGGAATTCGTGAAATCCGTGTCGGACTGATTCCGGCAAGTCTAGACCAACTGGTCGTGGGGGATATGCAAAGAACCAGATTAAATAATATAAAGGCGATGTTTGTGTTAGGTGCCAATGAAGGACAGATACCACGTACTTTCCTGAATGGAGGATTGATTTCGGATCGAGAAAGGGAATATTTGAGAGAAAAAGAGATTGAAATCGCACCATCCTCCAAAGAACAAACCTATATCGAACAATATTATTTATATTTAAATTTGACAAAAGCAAAAAACAAACTTTACATATTGTATTGTCATTTTGCAAATGACAATACAGAGATGAAAGCGTCCAGGTTGGTACGTGAGATAGATAAAATACTAGGTGACACTACAACTGTAGAACAAGAGGAGGAATACCTTAATTTTAATGTAAAAGAAGCCTATAGTTATGTACTTGAAGGTGTCCGTAAATATGCGGATGGACAGGAGGTTGATGAAGAGTGGAAGTCACTTTTTACATGGTTCTTCAATACAGAAATGTTAAAAGAAGATTTAGAAAGTAAACTAACCGCGGCGTCCACGCTCCCGATTACGAGTCATATTTCAAAGGAAGCAGCAGAAAATCTTTACGGTAATATGATTATGGGAAGTGTGACCCGCTTAGAGAAATACTATACTTGTCCTTATGCACAGTTCCTTACATACGGGCTTGGACTTTCCGAGAGTGCTGATTATAAGGTAGATAATCTGGAGCTTGGAAATGTATATCATGAGATTCTGGAAACGTTCGGCAATCTGATGAAAGAAGAAGACCTGAATTGGAAAAAACTTTCCGATGACGATCGTGAACGCCTGTTGAACAAGGCCTGTACCACGGTTCTTGATGATTTTCAGAATGGAATCTTTAAAAGCAACCACCGTTACGAATACATGGCGAATCGTATCAAAAGCACAGCAAAACGAACGGTGTGGGCGGTACATCGCCAGGCGTGTGCCGGAGAACTGGTGGATTCCTTCTTTGAGATGGAATTTAGATATCTGTTGCAGGAAAAGAATCCTAAGATTGTTTTGTCCGGAAAAATTGACCGAACCGATTATGCGAAAGTGGATAATACCTTGTATTACCGCGTGGTTGATTACAAAACCGGCAAGCAGAAGCTGGAGTTATATAAGGTGTATTACGGACTTCAACTTCAGCTGTTAACCTATGCAAGTGCATTAAAAAGAGATAAACGACTGGCGGAAATCGGTGGCAATCCGGAGCTTGCAGGAATGTACTATTATCATATTTCCAATCCCAAACTAAAAGGGGAAGAGGTTAGAAAAATAACCGGAGAGAGTATTGAGGTTACAAATAAAAGTGATGATAATTTCGGTATCAAAAAGCGACTGATGGAGGAATTGCTACTGCGCGGTTTGTCTTCTTCAAAAATTGCGGCATTGGAAGTAAGTGGCGGATTCAACACAGACGAGAAAGTAATTAAAGTTGGAATTAACAAAGATGGAAGCGCTTCAAAAACAAGTGAAATTATTGATAATGAAGTCCTGGAAGTTTTGGAGGAACACGTGAATAAAATGATTATTCAGGGTTCACAGGAAATTATGGAGGGAAATATTGCGACGACTCCATACCGGATTGATGATGCGACGCCTTGTGAATACTGTGCTTACAAAGCTATCTGTAAGTTTGAAGGAGAAAAAACAGGCGTAGGTTATCGTGAACTGGAAAAAATGAAGGATGATGATATTAGGAGGATATTCAATGTCAGAAGTGAAATGGACAGATAGCCAAATAAAGGCGATTGAGCTTAGAAATCGCAATATACTTGTTTCCGCGGCAGCTGGTTCCGGTAAAACCGGAGTTTTGGTAGAGCGCGTAATCAGACTTATTACGGATGAGGAATATCCGATTGATATTGACCGCCTCCTTGTGGTGACATTTACCAAGGCGGCAGCGACAGAGATGAAAATGAAAATATCCAGGGCGCTGGAGGCAAGACTGGAAGTGGAACCGGAGAATCAGCATTTACAAAAACAGATTCTCCTGTTATCTCATGCGCAGATTATGACAATTGATTCTTTTTGCAACTATCTCGTAAAAAACTACTTCAATATGATCGAACTTGATCCGGCGGTACGTGTCGGAGACGAAACGGAGCTTAAGATGCTTCGTAAGGATGTGGTTTCCAAGGTGTTGGAAGATTCTTATGAGGAATTAAATGAAGAATTAACATATGTAATTGAACTCTTTTCAAATGACCGTACGGATAAAGCGTTCGAGGAAATGATTCTGAAACTGTACGATAAGTCACAATGCTCCCCACATCCTAAGAAGTGGTTGGAACAGCAAAAAAATGTTTATGCAATCGATGACGTGGATGAGGCAATCAACCACCCGGTTGTGAAGTATGTTGTCAAAAAAGTAAAGAGCATTTTGGATTCTGCTTATGAAATCTATAAAGAAATGTATAAGGTCTGCTGCGAATTGGATGGTCCGGAACATTATCTGGAAGCAATTGAACCGGAACTTGAAGTGTTTAAAACTGTTAGCGAAATGGACGATTACCGTCAGATACATGAGGTTCTAAAAATGCCGTTTTTTGCTAAGAGACTTCCGTCGAAGCGAAATTTTGACGGTGATCCGGATAAACTGGCATGGGTTAAGGAATCACGGAACAAAATAAAGGGTCAGGTGGAGAAAATCAGAACGGATTTCATCGGTAAATCACCGGAGGACGTCTTACGTGAAGTTAAGGCGCTAAAACCGATGATTGATGCATTTGTGGATATTACGCTTAAGTTCGGAAACGCATATATGGATGCCAAGCAGGAACGAAAAATATTTGAATTCAGCGACATTGCGCACTATGCAGTGGATATTTTAATTACAGAAGATGAAAATGGCAACGAGGTACTTTCGAGTGTTGCAAAGGAATTACAGGAATATTACGAAGAAATACTGATTGATGAGTACCAGGACAGTGATGATGTTCAGGAGAGCATTTTAAATAGCGTATCCAGAGAAAGCATCGGAAAACCGAACACCTTTATGGTAGGTGATGTTAAACAGAGTATTTACGGCTTCAGACAGGCAAGACCGGAACTGTTTACGGAGAAGTATGAGTCCTATACAGTAGAGGACTCCGATTATCAGAAAGTAGAGCTTCGTAAGAATTTCCGAAGTCGACGCGAAGTGCTTGATTTTGCAAACTCTGTATTCCTTGCAAATATGACGTCAGATTTTGGTGGGGTAAAATATAACGAAGATGTAGCACTGCACGTGGGAAGAGAATATGAAAAAGGAATCTCGGATTGCAATACGGAATGCTATATTGTAGATGATTCCAAGAAAAGCACTGAAATAGAAGGAGAAAACGGTGTATTGCGTATGGAGGTCGATCCACCGAAGGTATGTGAGGCGCGTCTGGTATCCCAGAAAATTCGGGAACTGATAGAAAGTAAATTCCAGGTTCCGGAAGATGAGACGACCAGAGATATCACGTACCGGGATATTGTTATTATCTTAAGGAGTCCAACGGGATGGACGGATATTTTTGTGCAGGAACTGACGGCTGCAGGTATTCCTGCAATCGCCAATGTTTCCGGTGGTTTCTTTGCGGCAAAGGAGATTCAAATTATGTTAAATCTTCTTTTAGCGATTGATAATCCGCGTCAGGACATTCCGCTTACCTCTGTACTCGCTTCTTCCATTGGCGATTTCAGCAACGAGGAGCTGGCGCAGATTGTTGTGCGTTGTGAGGAACGACACCTTTGTATGTGGGAGAAATTAAAAAACTATGTAGAGATCATGCAGGATGATTTAAGTGAAAAGATCACCCGTTTTATAAAAAGAATAGAGGACTACCGGAAACGTGCCTTATATAGCGAAGTGTACAATCTTTTGCTCTACATTTATGAAGATTCCGGCTTTGAAGACTATGTGCGCGTGCTGCCGGGAGGCGATGTACGATGCGGCAATCTGGAAATATTACTCCAGAAAGCAAGAGAATTTGAGAAGACCTCCTATAGCGGATTATTCCAGTTTAACCGATATATTCAAAAGATGCAGGAGTTGGATATTGATTTTGGAGAATCCGTTGGGTCGTCAACGCAAAATGCGGTGCAGATTATGTCCATCCATAAGAGTAAAGGTCTCGAATTTCCGGTTGTATTTCTTAGTGGAATGGGAAAAATGTTCAACAAGCAGGACAGCAGAGATGCGGTAGCAATCCACTATGAGGCAGGAGTCGGCATGGATGTTTTCTGGAAAAAGAATCGTATCGTCGAGAAATCCATTTTTAAAAAAGGGATTCAACAATTCATCGAAGAAGATGCTCTTGGAGAAGAACTTCGCGTTTACTATGTTGCAATGACGAGAGCCAGAGATAAAATGATTCTTACCGGAGTTGTGAAAAACTTTGAGAAGAAAAAGGCATCCTGGTTGAATTCAACATTAAGCTACAACGAGAAGCTCGCGGCAGAATACCCGTTAGATTGGGTTATGCCGGTTATGTTGAAAGAATATCCTAATCAGATACATATTCTGGACAGAGATGAATTGGTGGAAAACGTAGAACAGGAACAAATCAGCAGGGAAGAGCTAATAGAAGAATTAAAGGAAAAATACAGCAGTTACAGACCGGAAGAAGAGAAGCTGAAACGGATGAAAGAACGTTTGGAATATCAATATCATTTCGGAAAAGAACTTGAAATTAAATCTAAATTTAGCGTATCAGAATTAAAGCATCAGGCGATGGAAGAAAATGACGAGCTTACGGAAAAACTTGTTTTGCCTGAGGAAGCAGAGGAAGCTTATGTTCCACAATTCGACAAAACAAAGACCTCTGTAAGCGGTGCTGAGCGAGGCACGGTATATCATGGCGTCATGGAACATTTTCCGTTTGAAGAGGAGAATGTTGCATTGGATGTATTTTTAAAAAGTCTGGTTGAGAAAGGATATTTTACGGCGGGAGAAATCCGTCTGGTGGAACCGGGGAAAATACGTGAATTTTTAAAGAGTGATCTGGCCAAGAGAATGCAGGTGGCGGCAAAGCAGAAGAAATTATTCAAAGAGCAGCCTTTTGTACTTGGTATTCCGGCAACAGAAATATATCCTGAAATCGATACAGAGGAAACGCTTATGGTGCAGGGAATTATAGATGCCTATTTTGAAGAAGAGGACAAGCTTTTTATAATGGATTACAAAACGGATCGTGTAGAGGACGAAAAGGTGCTGGTGGGACGATATAAGAAGCAGTTGGAGTTATATAAACGTGCGCTGGAACAAATCATGGGAAAAGAGGTTTCACAGGTATCGATGTACTCCTTTGGACTTGGAAAAGAGGTCGTAATCAATTCGAACGGGAACAGGCGATAAATGGGAGTTACGTGTAAGGGTTGCTATTTGCAACTATTTCATATAAAATGATAGCGCTTAAAATGGCGGAAATGTAAATATTATACGATTAGAAAGAAGTAGGAAAATGAGTTCATATTCAGGTTTTGCCCAGGTTTATGATTTGTTTATGGATAATATTCCATATGACAAATGGTGTGACTATCTGGAAAGTATACTAAAAGAAAACGGTGTGAATAACGGTCTGGTATTGGAGCTGGGATGCGGAACCGGAAGCGTATGCGAGCGCTTGGCGGATAAAGGCTATGATATGATAGGCGTTGATAATTCTGAGGAAATGCTTCAAATTGCGCAGGAAAAAGAAATGGAGCATTCGCGTGGCATACTGTATCTGTTGCAGGATATGAGAGAGTTTGAGTTATACGGTACGGTAGAAGCGGTCGTCAGTATATGTGACAGCTTGAACTACATAGTCGAGGAAGAAGATATGTTGCAGGTTTTCACGCTTGTAAACAATTATCTTGAACGCGGGGGCTTATTCGTTTTTGATTTGAATACGGTCTATAAGTATGAAAATATTCTGGCGGACAATACAATTGCAGAAAGCCGGGAAGATTGCAGCTTTATTTGGGATAATTTTTATGATCCGCAAACACAGGTGAACGAATATGACCTTACATTGTTTGTTCAACAGGAGGATGGTCTGTATGAAAGGTTTGATGAAGTGCATTATCAAAGAGGATACCATCTGGATAAGATCAAAGAGCTGTTAAAAAAAGCGGGGTTAGAGTTTGTTGTTGCATATGATGCGTTCACGAAAGAGGCGGTAAAGCCGGATAGTGAGCGGATTTATGTAGTTGCAAAAGAAGGCAGACAAGAGGGAAAATACTACTGTTAAAACAAGATATAATAAAAGAAAGTTGAGGATTATAACATGGAGTACAAAGATTATCTGGTCAGAGCGACGGCAGCACAGGGACAAATTCGTGTATTTGCCGTAACTACAAGAAATCTGGTAGAAGAAGCGAGACAGATTCATAACACAAGTCCTGTTGCAACCGCTGCACTTGGACGACTTTTAACTGCGGGAAGCATGATGGGAGCAATGCTCAAAAATGAGCAGGACAGCCTGACCCTGCAGATTAAATGCAGTGGTCCAATTGGCGGACTTACCGTTGTTGCAGATGGAAATGCACGTGTAAAAGGAGACGTATACAATCCGCAGGTTATGTTACCGCCCAACAAACTTGGCAAATTGGATGTTGGTGGTGCGTTAGACCTTGGAGTATTAAGTGTCATTAAAGATATGGGCTTAAAGGAGCCTTATGTCGGACAGACACAGTTGGTGTCCGGTGAGATTGCTGAGGATCTGACTTATTATTTTGCTACTTCTGAGCAAGTACCGTCTTCGGTAGGGCTTGGTGTACTGATGAACAAGGACAACACCGTAAAACGTGCCGGCGGATTCATTTTGCAGTTGATGCCTTTTGCAGAAGATAAAGTGATTGATCGCCTGGAAGAAAAAATTAAGGAACTGGATTCCGTTACGAATATGTTGGATAAAGAGATGACGCCGGAAGATATCCTCGAAGAACTGCTTGGAGAATTCGGTGTTGAGATTAACGAAAAGGTGGAAACCAGCTATCACTGTAACTGTAGCAGGGAAAGAGTCAGCAAAGCGATTGTAAGCATTGGTGAAAAAGATATTAAGGAAATGATACAGGAAGGGAAACCGATTGAGGTGAAATGTCATTTCTGTAATAAAGCCTATGAATTTTCTGTTGAGGATCTGAAATCCATCTTAAAGAAAGGCAAATAGGACTGAGACAAAAAACAGGATGACTGTGACACACATATGCCCAATGACTAGATTATACTAAGTTCTACAAAGGTAGATAATAATCATTTACAAAGGGGAAAAGGATGAGAAAACAACTAAAGTTAAATGAAAAAATAATTTTTATAACTAAATCCATATTGTTTTTATTATTCGTGGGGGTTGTATTCTTTGGGAATGCTTCCGTCAAAGCAGTTGAGTCTCAGGATCCCAAGGTGTTTCCGGCTACACTCAATCATTCCGTCACGGTGCGAAAGAAACCGGTTGCGAAGGGATATGAGTTGAAAGTGTCCGGTAAGTATGTCAAATTAAAGGATAACAACTCCGTTGAGGTTATCTCACAAAAAATAATCGGTACGGGTAAATACTATAAGATTCGTTTTGTATACAATAAGAAAACGTACAAAGGTTATATTAAAAGCAAGTATGCCAATATTTCTTTAGAGTATGATGTTATCGGAAAAGTTGTAAAGTGTACGGATTCGATTAAAGTCTGGAGCGTTACCACTAAGGAAGACGGAATTATCCAAAAAGAAAATAATATAGACAGTTTAAAGCTTAACAAGAAATTCCGTATAAAAGGTGAGTACCGCGATGCAAAAGGCAGTCCATGGTTTTTGGTTTCTTATACAAGCGGAAGTTCACGTAAAACCGGTTATATTAAGGCGATACATACAAAACTTTTAAATAGGGACCTGTCAACCGGATCAAGTTCCGGTATTGATTTTGAAAGCTACATGACGGAACAGGGATTTCCGGAAAGCTACAAACCGTATTTGAGAACTGTTCATAAGCAGCATCCAAGCTGGGTTTTTAAAGCATACCAAACGAATCTGGATTGGAAAAAAGCAGTAACAGAAGAAGGAAAGAATCAAAGATGCCTCATTTCAAAATCCAAGAAGGGAAGCGGATGGTTCTCCTATGCTGCAGCGGACTACTCATATCTTACCGATACGTTTACCGGTTATGACAGCGGAAATGCGTGGGCAGCACCTTCGAGCGCAGCTATCAGTTACTACATGGATCCGCGTAATTTTATTACACAGCAGGGTATTTTCCAGTTCGAATCGTTAGAGTATCAGGCAGAGTACCAGACGGTAAGCGGCGTAAAATCCATCATCAACAATACGCCAATGGCTTCTAAGAAGTTCACGTATACGAATACTTCCGGCAAGAAGGCGACGATGTATTATCACGACGCGTTTATGAAGGCGGCAAAGGCTTCCAAAGTCAGTCCGTTCCATCTAGCAAGTCGTGTGAAACAGGAAGTTGTAAAGAGTTCTACACAGTTTAGCAATTCCGCAACCGGAACCTATAGCGGATACGCCGGTTATTATAACTTTTATAATATTGGAGCGACCGGAACCAACGCAATTGTAAATGGTCTCAAATATGCCAAAGGAACCAATGCGACCTACATGCTTCCGTGGACAGACCCATACAGAGCAATCGTTGGAGGTGCCATCTTTATTTCAAATGGCTATATCAGCAGAGGACAGAACACAATCTATCTTGAAAAATTTGACGTTACACCATATCAGACCTATAATCATCAATATATGCAAAATGTTGAAGCGGCAAACTCAGAAGGAATTAAAACCTATAATGCATATAGCGGAATGATGAGTGAACCGTTAGTGTTTATTATCCCGGTATATAACAATATGCCGGCTGCAGTCTGTGAGGCTCCATCGGATGGGGCGAATCCTAACAACTGGCTCAAGACACTGAGTCTGAAAAATGGAGCGACAGAAATTAAAACAGGATTTAGCGCATCGAAAGGTGCAGGACAGACTTTGAGTGCAAAAGTAGCAACTTCAGTAAAAACACTTACGCTTTCTACTGCATGTGCTTCCTCTAAAGCAACTATGGTAATTAATTACGTTACCGGAGGAAAGACCAGCAAAATTACACTTAAGAATGGAAGCGCAACACTAAACGTAAACAGTGGATCTAATATCTTGAAAATTACTGTTACCGCCGAGAATAAAGCCAAGACAGATTATACGGTAACGATTACAAAATAGGGAAGGACATTATATGAAGGGCAAAAACTTGATAATAGGGGGACTGTTAGCAGTTTGTATGATTGCCTCAAGCTTTGTCGGGGCGCCCAGAAGTCTTGCTTCCAGCGCAACCATGCAGCTTTCTACATCAGCTTTGGAAGTGGAAAAGGGAACAAAATTTACTGTTATGCTGACAATTTCTTCGACGGATAACATTGGAAATGTAGAAGCATTTGTTTCTTTTGATCAGGAACTGGTGAAATGTACCTCAGCCGGAATATACGGAACCGGCGGAAAGGGAC
This sequence comes from Lachnospiraceae bacterium, assembly GCA_024698865.1. Taxonomy (GTDB): domain Bacteria; phylum Bacillota; class Clostridia; order Lachnospirales; family Lachnospiraceae; genus JAILQS01. The sequence goes on from JAILQS010000018.1 coordinate 14,182, forward strand.
TTATTCTTATTTCGGATTGGGAATCCGGCATTGCGTCTACAAGAAAGAAATACGCAATGACATTTAAAGCAAGAAAGAATGGAACAGCTACGTTTGCTGTTTCCGACCAACCGCAGATATTTAACAGTGATACCGGTGCGTTGATGTCAGTCGCGGGAAGCTCGTTAAAAGTTGAAATATCGGAAGAGGATATGCCAAAAGAGACTGCAAATCCTCAAGCACCAAATACGAAAAACACAAATAAAACACCTAAGACATCAACGAATGCGCCAACGGTTATGACATCGCCCAAACCACAGGGAAGCAGCACGCCCGGGCAACCACCGCAGGACAATAATAATCCTGCGAAGCAAGTACCGACATCTCCGACACCGAGTGCCGGCCCGAATGAAGCCAAGGGAGAAGAAAAAGGCGAACAACAGAGTAATCAGAGCGAGACGGGAAGTATGGAAGAGCCCGGAACGCAGGCAGAGGTGATTGAAAAAGACGGCAAATTATTAATGAGTGGCAGTTACTGTATTCAGATTATCGATTTGCCTAAGGATGTAGAGATACCAAAGGGATACATTCCCTTGGAAATAGAATTAGATGGCAATAAATTTACAGGATATGTACCGGAGAGCAATCCGGATAATCGTTTCTTCCTAATCTATGGAGAAAACGGTTATGAGGAAAAATCCTTCTATCAATATGATCGTGCCGGAAGAACCCTTCAAAAATATATTGATGGAAAAGGCTATATTCTCGAACCGGAAGATGGCGCAAATTCTGGAACATCGAACGGTTTATTGTATCTTGCAATTGCAATTTTATCCTGTGTTTCCATACTGTTTCTTGTTTTAACCGTAGTTTTATACTATAGGGTAAAAGAAAAGGAAACCGATGATTTTAGCGATTTGCTGTAATAAGAAAAGGAGACGTTTATGGAAAGAAAGAAAAATAGAATTCTTCAAAAAATTATTGTATTAGGAATGGTACTCGTACTTACCTTTACAACGGAAGTGTCTGCAGGCGCACCACTGCTTGTACATGCAGAAGAAAGTGGCACATCGGATCAAACCGGTGATGTTTTTGCCAATGACAATCCACAAGATAAGTTAACACAAGATTTAACTGTTGAATTGCCGGACGAAACACGCAAGGAACAAAACGATGAGCAGATCGCAGAAGATACTTCAAATACAGAAGAAAACAGTGTAGTGCTCCCGGATGCGGAGGAAGAAGACTTTGAACTTCTTCACATTGTAGAAAAGGAAAAAGCAGAAAAATTACCGTATGCATTTTATGTGCAGACGTATCCTCAGGTAAAAGAATGGGGAAGCACCATTTCTCAAAGTGAACTTAAAGTGTTTCTTGTATACGAAGGCGAGAGCGGTGATGAATTTGTAGAAACGAAAGATTATACAATTGTTCAGCCGGTTTGGGAGAAAGGGGAATTCGTTTCAAGTTTTCAGGTTGTTTGCAAAGGAACGCCGAAAGTCATAACCATCTATGGCTATCCGACAGCGGTTACCGGTGTGAAAGCCAAAGGTGTGAGCGAGTACAGCATCTACTTAAAGTGGAATGAACATCCGGATGCCTACTATTATCGTATTTATTACAGTAAAGGCGATAATAAACATTTTAAAGACGCCGGGATTTCGTATTCGAATGAACTTACGTTGTACCAGTTAAAGAGCCATTCAAAATACTACATAAGAATATGTGCCGTGGTAAGTACGATAGATGGCAGTCTTGTTGGTACTCCTTCTGCGGATGTAAGTGCGATTACATATCTTTCCACACCAAAGTTAAAAGTTAAAAAATCCGGTACAAAAACTGCCGTTCTTACATGGAAAGCAGTTTCAGGTGCTAAGTCCTACGTTATTTACAGTTCCAAAAAGGAATACTCCGGATATAAGAAAATCAAAACAATCAAAGCAGGCAAGAAAAAGAAATTCACTTTCAAGAAAAAGAAACTGGGAAAAGGATTCCATTATTTCAAGGTCAAAGCCGTTGGAAAAGTAAGCGGTAAATCCATTAAGAGCGATTCCTCCAATGCCGGATATATTCAGGTATACAGTACAAAGACCGCAACTATTGTCAAAAAATTAAAAGCAATCAAGAAAAAATTCCCGGATGGAAAGTATTGGAACCATGCAGGAAAGAATATTTCCCCGGGCAAAGATAACAGTAATATTGTAACTAACAGACCGTGTCATCATTCATCAAATTCATGGGTGAGCAGTACGTGTAACAATTACCTTGGCGCGGACGGAGTTATGGGATATCAGTGTTATGGATATGCATCCAAAGTAAGTGATTTGATTTTCGGAAAGAAGGCGCCGGTAAGAAGCCATTATTCTTTCAAAAAAGCAAAGATTGGTGACCATATCCGATACAATGGACATTCGGTAATTATCACAGAAAAACACAGCGATCATGTTGTGGTAACCGAGTGTAACTACGGCAATACGTGCATTATTATGTGGGGCAGAGTAATTTACAAGTCAGAGTTGGATGCATACGGTGCGAAATATATCACCCGCTACTAACCAAAAAAGAAACGATACGCAAGGACATTCTCTTGTTTAGAGAATGTCCTTGTGTTATACTACAAATAGAACAAATGAAATTGTAGGATGAGGAATGGTGATAGTATGTTTGTAAGCATAGATTTTAATAGTGAGGAAGCCTTGTATATCCAATTGCGTAATCAGATTATATATGCGATTGCTACTTCTCAGATTCAGGAAGGAGACAGTCTGCCATCGGTTCGTGAACTGGCGGATGTGGTCGGTATTAATATGCATACGGTAAACAAAGCATATACCATGCTCAGACAGGAAGGTTATCTGAAGGTGGATCGCAGAAAAGGAGCAATCATTGCTTTGGATATCGATAAGTATGCAGCGATAATGGAAATGAAAGAGGCAATGAAACATATTATAGCAGAGGGAATTTGCAGAGATGTTTCCAGAGAAGATATGCATCGGATTGTAGATGAGGTGTACAATCATTTTATGGCAGAATAGAAGGAGGCGGGACTATGTTATGTGAAAAATGCAAACAAAGAAAAGCAACCGTTTTTTTGATGGAATATATGCAAGGGGAAAAGAGAGAGCAGTGTCTTTGTGAACAATGTGCTGCGGAAGTAACGTCAATTGAAATGAAAACAGCCGGAGGGGTATTGTCCGGAATGCCGAGTAATTCCAGCGAGAAAAAGAATCAGGTCTGCCCGAAATGTGGACTTACGTATGGTGAAATGCTAAGTACCGGTAAGCTTGGATGTGCTCAGTGTTACAAGACATTTCATCAGGTATTGGAAAGCGGACTGCCAAGTATTCAAGGGGCTACAAGACATGTGGGTAAAGTGCCGGTTGGATATAAACAGAACAGAACAACGGAATTTACCGATATTCCGATGGAAGAAAGATTAGAAATATCATTACAGGAAGCGATTGAAACGGAGGAATTTGAGAGAGCGGCTCAGATTAGAGATCAGCTCAGGGAATTAAGACAACAATCGGCATCTTCCGGAAAGGATGCATAACTATGGCAAAATGGTATGAAGAAAAAGGAGAATTTTCAGACGTAGTAATTTCGAGCAGATTGCGTTATGCGAGAAACCTGCGTAAATATCCGTTTTCCATAAAGTTAAAGGATGAACAGGCGGAACAACTCGTCAACGAAGTGGAGAACGTATTTAAGGATTATCAGGATGAGGACGGTAAAATGATGTTTTGCAGGCTGTCCAAACTATCCGGTGTAGAGAAATATGCGCTGGTCGAGCGACATGTACTTAGCCCGACGCTGGCTGACAAAAAACAGGAGGCGGGAGTACTGCTTTCGCCGACAGAAAACTACTCCGTATTGATTAACGAAGAAGAGCATCTTCGTATACAGGTGTTATGTGGCGGTATGAATATGCGAAAAGCCTATGAGAAGGCCAACGAAATCGATGATTTCATTTCCGGGAAGATGGATGTCGCATTTGATACAAAGTACGGTTATCTTACTACTTGTCCGACGAATCTTGGAACGGGGCTTCGGGCGTCGTATATGATATTTGTCCCGGCGCTTGAGGCGTCCGGAAAGTTGCAGACACTGGCACAGGAACTTGCCAAATACGGTGTTACACTTCGTGGTACTTATGGAGAAGGTTCCCAACCGGTTGCAAATATTTATCAGATTTCCAACCAACGTTCCTTGGGAGAAAGTGAAGAAGGAATCATGAACAATATCAATGATATTGTAATGCAGGTAGTAAAACAGGAGCGTAAACACAGGGAGTACCTGTTGATGAACAGTTATGACACCTTAGAGGATCAGGTGTATCGTTCCTACGGAGTGCTTAAGTATGCACGGCAGATTAATACGAAGGACGCTATGATCCTGCTCGCACAAATTAAATTTGGATTTGACACGGGAATATTGGCATCTAAGGACTATGCAAATATGTATCAGTTAATGATGGAGATACAGTCTTGCAACATTGCAGAAAGAGAAGGAAGAAAACTGGGTACAGCCGCAAGGGAGAAAGCCAGAGCAGCTTATATCAATACACATCTTCCGGAACTGGTGTAAAGTTGCGGATTCGAGACACAGATAGCAGCAAATAGAAACGAACAAAAAGGAGATTATTATGTTTGAAAGATATACGGATAATGCAAGACAGGCAATACAGGCTGCAAGAGAAACCGCCTTTGCCCTGTCGCACAGTTATGTGGGTTCCGAGCATTTGCTTGTCGGACTATTGAGTGTACCGGGTGTGGCAAACAGAGTTTTGGAGGAACATTACGTCGAAAAGGACACCATGATTTCAATGATTAAACAGTTGATTAACGGTTCTACGCCACTAAGCACAAAAGAACTGGGCGAGTTCACTCCAAGAACCCAGCGGATTCTGGATATGAGTATCAAAGAGGCAGCGCGTCTTAAGTCACAGCTGGTCGGTACAGAGCACATTTTACTGGCAATCCTCAGAGAAGGAGATTGTGTTGCGGTGCGATTGATGAATACCATGGGGGCAAATGTAGCGCAGATTTATGTGGATTTGTTAACCGCAATGGGACAGGACAGCGCAAGTGCCAAAAATGATTACACCAAAAACAGAGGAAAAGGGAAAGGCAAATCAGCTACGCCTACTTTGGATGCATACAGCCGCGATCTGACGCAGCTTGCAAGAGAAGGAAAACTGGATCCGGTGATTGGAAGAGATACAGAGATACAGAGAGTAGTCCAGATTTTAAGCCGAAGAACCAAGAATAATCCATGTCTTGTAGGAGAGCCGGGAGTTGGTAAAACGGCGATTGCAGAATGTCTTGCCAGTCGAATTGTCGAAGGAAATATTCCGGATAATATCAAAGAAAAACGTCTGGTTACACTGGATTTATCCGGTATGGTAGCCGGTTCAAAATATCGTGGAGAGTTTGAAGAACGTATCAAGAAGGTGATTGCCGAAGTGATCAAAGATGGCAATGTATTACTCTTTATCGATGAACTCCACACGATTATCGGCGCAGGAGGCGCAGAAGGTGCCATTGATGCCTCTAACATTTTAAAACCATCTCTTGCAAGAGGTGAAATTCAGCTGGTTGGAGCAACCACAAGAGAAGAATATCGTAAATACATCGAGAAAGATGCGGCGCTGGAAAGAAGATTTCAGCCGGTTGTAGTGGAAGAACCGAGCGAAGATGAATCCATTGAGATTTTAAAGGGACTTCGTGAACGATATGAGGATCATCACAAAGTTACAATTACGGACAATGCAATTGTAGCGGCAGTTAAGATGTCGGCAAGATATATTAACGATCGAATGTTGCCGGATAAAGCGATTGATCTGATTGATGAGGCAGCTTCCAAAGTAAGACTGAGTGTATACGAACCTTCGCAGGAAGTGAAGGAATTGGAAGCAGCAAATAAGCAGCTCGAGATGCAAAAAGAAGACGCCATTAAAAGAGAAGCCTATGAAGAGGCGGGAACTATCAAAAAACAGCAAAAGATTAATGCAGATAACATTGCAAAACTAAAAGAAAAAGAGGAAAAAGAAAGACAGGAAAAGGAACTGTTTGTCGATGAGGAAGAAATCGCTGACATTGTGTCCGGATGGACAAAGATACCGGTAAAACGTCTTGAGGAGGAAGAGAGCGAGCGACTTCGCAAGCTCGAGAAGATTCTTCATGAAAGAGTTGTTGGACAGGAAGAAGCTGTATCGGCAGTGGCAAAAGCAATTCGAAGAGGAAGAGTCGGTTTAAAGGATCCAAACAGACCAATTGGTTCATTTTTATTCTTAGGACCTACCGGCGTAGGAAAAACGGAGCTGTCAAAAGCGCTTGCTGAGGCGATGTTTGGTAGAGATGACGCAATGATTCGTGTTGATATGTCTGAATATATGGAGAAACACAGCGTCTCTAAAATGATTGGTTCACCTCCGGGATATGTAGGTTTTGACGAAGGTGGACAGTTGAGTGAAAAGGTTCGACAGAATCCATACTCCGTAATTCTTTTCGATGAAATTGAAAAAGCACATCCGGATGTATTTAACATATTACTTCAGGTGCTGGATGACGGACATATTACAGACTCACAAGGAAGAAAAGTAAGCTTTAAGAATACAGTAATTATTATGACTTCCAATGCGGGGGCACAGCGTATTGTCGAGCCTAAGACCTTAGGTTTTGCTACACAGACGGACGAAAATGCCAACTACCGGAATATGAAGTCCGGCGTTATGGAAGAGATTCGCAGAATGTTTAAACCGGAATTTTTAAACCGTATCGATGAGATTATTGTCTTCCACCAGTTGACCAAAGATAATATCAAAGAAATTGTAGGCAATATGTTCAAGACAATTAACAACCGCATCCAGGCACAGATGAATATTACACTGAAGCCGACCAAAGGTGCGATTGATTACATCGTTGGAAAAGGATATGACGCCAAATACGGTGCACGTCCGCTTAGAAGAACCATTCAGACAGATGTCGAGGACCGGCTTGCAGAGGCAGTGTTGGAAAAGACGGTAAAACCGGGAGATAATGTTTCCATTCGTATGAAGGGAAAAGAACTTTCGTTTTTGATAAAATAGTAGAAAAAACACGAAAAATATTGTATACTGTCCTATATAAAACAGTAGCGTACAGCCACATTTTAGGAGGAAGTTGTTATTATGGCAGCAATAAAAGAATTGATTCGTAAAGAAAATGAGAACGCTCTCAGTTTTGGAGATTACACATTACCTGAAAAAAAGAAACTATCCGATTTTGAATTCAAAGGTGACTTATATAAAGTCAAGACTTTTCAGGAGATTACAAAGCTTGAAAAAAATGAGATGTTTGTATATGAGTCAGTTCCCGGAACAGCAGTAACTAATTTCGTTGCCAGTGAAGAAAGCGTTGCCTTTTGTGTAGAAGGATTACAGGATGCTGAGATTACATTGGAACTGGAACCGGAAATGAACTATGAACTAATCAAAGATGATGTTAGCAGTGGTGATTTAAAATCTAATCTTGGAGGCAAGATTACATTCAGTATTAGTCTTGCAGAAGGAGAGAATCATCAGGTTAAAGTTATAAAGAAAGCATAAACAGGACATAACGAATGGCAAAATCAAAAACAGTCTTTTTCTGTAAAGAATGCGGATTTGAAACTCCCAAATGGGTCGGACAATGCCCGGGATGCAAGGAATGGAATACGCTGACAGAGGAACCGGTAGTTATAAAAAGCGTGGCGAGTCGCGCGGTAAGCAAGGTTGCAAATGAACCCAAACGTCTGAATGAGATATCCACCACGCAGGAAGACCGGATACTTACCGGTGTTGGTGAATTGGATCGTGTACTTGGCGGTGGTATTGTTGTCGGCGGTTTGTGTCTGGTAGGCGGAGATCCGGGAATCGGCAAATCCACATTGCTGTTACAGATGTGTCAGCATCTTTTGAGGAAGGACAATCCTTGCAATGTAGATGTTATGTATATATCGGGAGAAGAATCCCTGCATCAGATTAAGATGAGAGCGAATCGTCTCGGAGAATTTGAACGGGATATGCTCCTTTTATGTGAAACCAATCTGGATGTGATAGAAGAAACAATTCTCAAACATAAACCATCAGTAGTTGTCATTGATTCTATTCAGACATTATTTAAAGAGGAGCTTGGTTCCGCACCCGGAAGTGTAAGCCAGGTTCGTGAGATAACGACTACGCTTATGAGAATTGCAAAGGATCATGGAATCTCTGTTTTTATTATCGGTCACGTGACCAAAGAAGGAGTTGTAGCGGGTCCTAGGGTTTTGGAACACATGGTAGATACCGTGTTGTATCTCGAAGGTGACGCCAATATGGTATACAGAATCCTGCGTGCAGTTAAGAACAGATTTGGTTCTACGAATGAAATAGGTGTATTTGAAATGCGTACTGAGGGGTTGCGGGAGGTATTGAATCCTTCGGAATATATGCTTCAGGGGAGACCGGAGGCGGCAGCAGGATCTGTGGTATCTTGCTCTGTAGAAGGCTCTAGAACACTTTTGGTAGAGATACAGGCGTTGTTGTGTCGAACCAGTTTTAATTATCCGAAGAGAACAGCAGCAGGAGTGGATTTTAACCGCGTGAATTTGCTGTTGGCCGTAATTGAGAAGAAACTGGGATTATCGATTGGAGATTGTGACGCCTATGTAAATATTGCCGGTGGTATTCGTATCAATGAACCGGCGTTGGATTTGGCACTTGTTGCCGCGGTTATTTCGAGTTATCGGAATCAACCAATTGGAGAAAATGTAATTCTCTTTGGAGAAGTGGGATTGACAGGAGAAGTCAGAGCTGTAACTATGCTGGATCAGCGTGTGATGGAAGCCGCGAAACTCGGATTTAAGTGTTGTATTTTGCCGAAGGCAAATAAAGATAGAATGGAAATCAAATCACAGGATTTGCAGGGTATGAAGATCGTCGGCATTAGCAACATCAGAGAACTTGTGGAATATTTCTAGCAAGCTGATCATAGCAGATAGGAGAAACTTATGGACGAGCGTATTTTTGGAACTTCCAATGAAATCATTGGTAAAATGGAACGTTCGCAAAAGAAACTGGAAGGTTTGGGGTATGATATTCTAAATTGTTCCGATGAAATAGTGAGACGACAGAAGGCTTTGAGAGAAGCTTTTTATGAGATGCAAAAAATTTCCGGAGAAGACGGACAGAAAGAAAGTCAGAAAGAACTGATGAGGACCGTAGAGGAAATCAGTAAGCACATGGAATATATTGAGAAAGCCGTGAATGATATGTCGGTACTTGCACATAAGAATGAAAGAGAATTGGATCGTCAGCAGGAAACGGTGCGCGAGACGATTAGCATGATTGATTTCCTTGATTGTTTATCAGAGGACAAATAACAAAAAGTTCTAAACCGCTCGGGTTTAGAACTTTTGTTGTATATGATATAAAGCGGTATTTTAGAGTAAATTATCCAATAACTGAGCACTTGTCGGATAATACATGGCAGGTAATTTCTCTTCTTTGTTGCCAAAGTTGATATCCGCATAGATTGCACAAATCTTTTCATAGGTTTCTCTCGAATATTTCAAAGAGAAAATACGGGCAATTTTATCGAACAGAATAGGTGCGATGGAATATCCCCAGGAGGAGATGCCTTCTACCACTTCCAGACGATCTAAAGAAGCCGGGATAATCGGGTGTGTTTCGCCGGTAGCCTGATTCTTGGCAATTAATTCGATATATTTGGTCTCGGGGTTGGTCTCAACTAAAAGTTCACAGACATCTTCCGCATCTTTGCGAATAGGAATGGAAACTAACATAGAAGGCGGAAGAATATCCATAGTATCCATAGCATCGATACGGATTTTGTTCAAATCATTATTGGTAATTAAGTTAATCAGTTTGTCTATACTTTCTTGATTCAATACTTCACTGCTAAGTTCTGATTGTTTGGATGATAGAAAATCTACCAGGGTATCAATTTCTTCCTGGCTCAATAAAGAAAAACTTGACTCGTTCATAGTGGTACCCTCCATAAATAATTAAATACACAAAATACATTATAATCTAATTATAAGGGTTTTAGAGTGTTGTTGCAAGAAAATTGTCGCTCATAACTTTACAAAAAAACACTTTCTTATTATAATTTCCATATGATAAATATAAAAATGCAGATAGAGTACGATGGAAGCGCGTATAACGGTTGGCAGAAGCAGAAAAATACCGCAAAGACACTGCAGGAAACTCTGGAAAATGCAATACAAACCACGCTGAAGGAAAGCTGCGAAGTCGCAGGCTCTGGTCGAACGGACAAGGGTGTGCACGCAAAGGGACAGGTAGTTACGTTTGCCTGCCGGAATAAGCCGGATTTTCCGATGTTTCTGCACCATTTAAATGAAACGTTACCGTCGGATATCAGAGTAAAAAGCGTCGAAGTAGTACCGCGTGGATTTCATGCCAGATTGAGTGCAACCGGCAAAACATACGTATATTATATTAGTGCAGGAGAAGACGCAGAAGTTTTTCAAAGAAAATATACATATTATATAGAAGAAACTCTTTGCCTGGAGAAGATGAGACAAGCCGCCCAACGGTTGGTTGGAACGCATGATTTTATTGGATTTTCCTCATTGAGAAAGGAAGAATTGCCGGAGAATGCTTCTACAATACGTACGATTTCCGACATTTTGATTGAGGAAGAGGGACATCGTATTAAAATCACCTACAAAGGCAATGGATTTTTATATAATATGGTAAGAATACTTACCGGCACGCTGATTGAGGTCGGTATGGGTAAGCGAGAAGCAACATCCGTAGATGCTGTTATAATAGAGAGAAACCGTCAATTGGCCGGGTTTACCGCCCCGCCGCAAGGACTGTTTTTGTGGGATGTTAACTATGATAAAGAATGAGAGCAATCAGGAGGAAGAAAGAAATGGATTACTTAAATGAACTTGGAGCAAGAAGTAAACAGGCAAGTCGTGTTATGAACCGTCTTGGACAGGCGGAGAAGAATAAAGGACTGTTACATGCCGCAAATAAGCTTTTAAGCGAGAGAGAGGCAATTTGTGAGGCGAATGAGATAGATATCAAAAATGCAGAAGAAAAAGGTATGAGTAAGCCGTTGATTGACAGATTGCGTCTGACAGATGAAAGAATAGAAGGAATGGCAGAGGGACTTCGTCAGATTGCCGCTTTGGAAGATCCGGTTGGAAAAGTGGTAGATTCTGCAGTTCGGCCAAACGGTCTTAGTATTGAACAGATTCGCGTGCCAATCGGAGTAATTGGCATTATTTATGAATCCAGACCAAATGTTACAGCAGATGCCTTCGGTTTGTGTTTTAAAGCAGGAAATGCAGTGATTCTTCGTGGAGGAAGTGATGCAATTCACTCTAATAAGAAGATTACAGAAATTATACGTGGTGCACTTTCGGAGGCAGAACTTCCGGAAGATGCGATACTTTTAATAGAAGATACGAGTCGTGATACGGCTAGAGAATTTATGCGTTTGAACCGTTATGTAGACGTTTTAATCCCAAGAGGTGGTGCCGGACTGATTCGTACGACGGTAGAGAACAGCACAATTCCGGTTATTGAGACCGGAACAGGAAACTGTCACGTATATGTGGATGAAAGCGCTGATTTTGATATGGCGTTAGATATTATTGAAAATGCAAAGACGCAAAGACTTGGGGTATGCAATGCCTGTGAGTCCTTGCTGGTACACGAGAAGATTGCAGATGCCTTTCTTCCAATGGTACACAAGCGTCTAAGCCGTAAAAGTGTAGAAATGCGCGGTTGTGAGCGTAGTACCGGGATCTGTGCGGATATGGTAAAGGCAACGGAGGAAGACTGGGGAACGGAGTATCTGGACTCTATTATTTCCATTAAAGTGGTATCCGGTGTGGAAGAGGCAATTTCACATATTAATAAGTACAATACCGGTCATTCAGAGGCAATCGTTACCAAAGATTATGAGAATTCCCAGCGTTTCCTTAAGGAAGTGGATGCAGCAGCAGTATATGTAAATGCATCGACACGATTTACAGACGGGTTTGAATTTGGGTTTGGAGCAGAAATCGGAATCAGCACGCAGAAGCTTCATGCAAGAGGACCGATGGGCTTGGAGGCGTTAACGTCTACCAAATTCACCATACGAGGCAACGGACAGATCAGACCATAGAGAAGGCAGGAACAGATAAAATGGGATTTCGACCATGTATTGATATACATAACGGACAAGTAAAACAAATTGTCGGAGGGAGTTTATCCGATAATGGAAGTAGTGGCAAAAGCAGCGCAGACGAGAATTTTGTCGCAAGCCAGGATGCCGGCTTTTACGGCACATTGTATAAGAAATATAATTTAAAAGGTGGCCATATTATTCTTCTGAATCCGGTTAATACGAAAGAATATGAGGCTGATGTAGCACAGGCAAAGTTAGCGCTTGCTGCGTATCCGGGAGGATTGCAGATTGGTGGAGGAATGAACAGCGAAAATGCAAAAGCATTTTTGGAGTATGGCGCATCGCACATAATTGTAACATCTTATGTGTTTTCCAACGGATGCATTAATTTTGAAAATCTGAAGAAAATGGTGCGTGCAGTCGGAAAGGAGCATCTGGTGCTTGATTTAAGCTGCAGAAAACGTGACGGTGCGTATTATATCGTAACCGATCGCTGGCAAAAGTTTACGAATGAGGTAGTCACGAAAGAATTGATGGAACAACTGGCTGCTTATTGCAGTGAATTTTTGGTGCATGCAGTGGATGTGGAAGGAAAAGCCTCCGGAATTGAGGGGGAACTTGCAGGCGTCCTTGGAGCCTGGGGAAAGATACCGATTACCTATGCAGGTGGCATATCAACCTTGGAGGATATTCAACTTTTACAGCGACTTGGATGTGACAAATTAGACTATACTATCGGCAGTGCCCTGGATATTTTCGGTGGAAATCTTCCTTTTGAGCAGATTGTTAACATATAAAAAAGGCCTGAAAAACCCGCATAAACCCAGTGTTTATGCGGGTTTGCACTGATTTTATGGATAAAAATCATTAATTTATTACAAAAATATTAAGAAAATTGCATAGCAATGAACAATAAATTTTTCGCTCTGAAAAATTAATTGTGCAAAGTATATAAAAAGATGACCACTAAATGATGACATGTTGTGCAATAAAACACAAAAAATACAGATGTCAAATTATGTAGAATTAATAATGCTGAAAAAATCGCGATTTTGGGCTTGATTTTTGAAATTCACTCTCATATAATATATTACACAAATGTTAACGAATTGTTATTCGTTGTAACAAATTAATTAAATTATGTAATAAAGTTATAAGGAGAATGAAATGAAATTGAAAAGAATGCTGATTTGCCTCTTAGCAATGTTCATGCTTTCAGGCGTAGCTTCAGTAGATGTTGCTACTGTAGCACAGGCAGCTACCGAATCAAGTTCCACTAAAGATACTAAGGAAACCAAAAAGAAATCTAAAAAGAAATCTAAAAAGAAAAGCAAAAAGAAAACCAAGAAGTCTAAGAAAAAGAACAAAAAAGCAAAGAAGAGCAAAGCAAAGAAAAAGAGTAAGACCAAGACCACTTACACAAAAGGTCAGTTAAGATTATTATCTTGCTTGATTTACTGTGAAGCAGGAATCGAGCCATACGCTGGAAAAGTTGCAGTAGGAATTGTAGTACTTAACCGTATGAATTCCAAAGAGTTCCCGAACACCATGAAAAAGGTTGTTTATCAGCCATATCAGTTCGGACCTGCAAGAAACGGTTCCTTAAAGAAAGCGTTAGCAAGATACGATGCAGGTAAATTCAATACCAAGCAGGATAAACAGTGTATCAAAGCTGCAAAAGAAGCTTTATCCGGCGTTAAGACGGTAGAGTATGGCGGCGAGAAAGTTAACATGAAGAAATTCCTGTATTTCAGTGGATATGTAAGCAATGCCAAATATACACTTGCAGGACATATGTTCAAATAATTAAAATCAGGGGACGGTTTTTCCGTCCTCTTTTTATTTTTCCGAAACTTCGGTCTCTTTTATCGGCGCAGGGGTTTCATAAATTCAAGAATTGTGTTATTATATCACTCGTATGGAAGATGTTGCTTTGGGCAACCGTGCTTCTATTTTTATTTACAGTTAAGGAGGGTACAACCATGGGAATCGAGTCAGAAGAGGTTGTCTCAAAGAATTTTATTGAACAGATTATAGAAAAAGATATTAAAGAGGGTCATTGTGCCAAGGTGGTTACCCGTTTTCCACCGGAGCCAAACGGATATCTTCATATCGGACATGCAAAATCCATTTTATTAAACAGTGGACTTGCAGATGAATATAACGGACAGTTTAATTTACGTTTTGACGATACAAATCCAACAAAAGAGAAAGTAGAATTCGTGGAATCTATTAAAAAGGATGTACAATGGATTGGCGGTAACTTTGAGGATCGTGTTTTTTTTGCGTCTGATTATTTCGACCAGATGTATGAAGCAGCAATCAAATTAATCAAAAAGGGAAAGGCATATGTTTGTGATCTTTCCGCAGACGAGATTCGTGAATATAGAGGAACACTTACGGAACCGGGAAAGAACAGTCCTTACAGAGAACGTTCCGTAGAAGAGAATCTTGCGCTGTTTGAAGATATGAAAAATGGCAAATTTGAAGACGGTGCGAAAGTGCTTCGTGCCAAGATTGATATGGCATCTCCAAACATCAATATGAGAGATCCGATTCTTTACAGAGTGGCGCATATGACACATCACAACACCGGAGACAAATGGTGTATTTATCCGATGTACGATTTTGCACATCCAATCGAGGATGCTATCGAAGGTGTTACACATTCCATTTGTACATTGGAGTTTGAAGATCACAGACCATTATATGATTGGGTAGTTCGTGAATTAGAATATGAGAACCCACCAAAGCAGATTGAATTTGCAAAGCTTTATCTTACAAATGTTATTACAGGTAAGAGATATATCAAGAAATTAGTGGAAGATGGAATTGTAGACGGATGGGACGATCCACGTATGGTGTCTATTGCGGCACTTAGAAGAAGAGGCTTCACACCGGAATCAATTCGTATGTTTATGGAACTTGTAGGTGTTTCCAAGGCCAACAGCTCTGTAGATTACGCCATGTTAGAATATTGTATCCGAGAGGATTTAAAATTAAAACGACCAAGAATGATGGCTGTTCTGGATCCAATCAAACTGGTTATTGATAACTATCCGGAAGATCAGGTAGAATATCTGGATATGCCAAATAACCAGGAAAATGAAGAACTTGGAGAACGTAAGATTCCATTTGCAAAAGAACTGTATATTGATAGAGAAGATTTCAAGATTGAACCACCAAGAAAATATTTCCGTCTCTATCCTGGCAATGAAGTTCGCCTGATGCATGCATACTTTGTAAAATGTGAAAGTTATGTAACCGATGAAAATGGAAATGTTACAGAAGTACATTGCACATACGATCCGGAGACCAGAAGCGGAAGCGGATTTACCGGACGTAAAGTAAAAGGTACGATTCATTGGGTATGTGCCAAAGAAGCAATTCCAGCAGAAGTTCGTTTATATGAAAATATTATCGATGAAGAAAAGGGTGTATATAACGAAGACGGAAGTTTGAATTTGAACCCGAATTCGCTTACGGTATTAAAGAATTGTTATGTAGAGCCTGCACTTAAGGATGCAGACAAATACGACAGTTTCCAATTCTTAAGACATGGATATTTCTGTGTGGATGCAAAAGACTCAACAAAAGAACATCTGGTATTTAATCGTATTGTATCGCAGAAGAGTTCCTACAAACCAAATAAATAAAAGCATTTAGTGGAGGAATAATATGGGAATTTTATCAGGTTTAGAGAACTTTGGTCTTGGCAAATTTAAAACAGATGACATTTTCAACGATGGTGAAGTAAATGTAAGCGAGAAAGCAATAGAGGAGCAGCCGGTTCCAAAAGAGTTTGTGACACTGTCTGAGGCAGATATTTTATTTGAAAAGAAGTATACCTGCCCGGTATGTGACAGCGAAGTAAAAGCGAAGACCGTAAGAGCAGGAAAGTCCAAATTAGTTGGTTCTGATACGGACTTAAGACCAAAATATGCACTTGGAGACCCGTTAAAATATGATGTTGTTGTTTGTCCGAAATGTGGATTTGGAGCATTGGCACGTAATTTTGGTTACCTGACTTCCGGACAGATTAAACTGATTCGTGAAAGTATTTCCAAAGAGTTCAAAGGCTTGCCGGAGTCCGGGGATATCTACACTTATGACGAAGCGATTGGAAGGGCAAAACTTGCACTGGTTAGTGCATTGGTTTCCCGCCAGCGAACCAGTGAAAGGGCATATCTTTGTCTGAAGATTGCCTGGCTGATACGTGGTGCTATAGAGGAGATGGAGCGCAGTTCTAATCCGGAAACGAAAAAAATAAAGGAATATAAGAAGGAAGAGGATGAATATATTATAAAAGCCTACGAAGGATTTGTTTCTGCATTTTCGACGGAACGTTTTCCGATGTGCGGTATGGATGAGATGACAACCAATTATCTGGTGGCGGAATTGGCGAGAAAATGTGGTAAGAAGAGAGAAGCAATGCAATTGGTCGGGAAAATTATTCTTTCTCATTCTGCCAGCAAACGAATCAAGGATAAAGCGAGAGAGTTAAAAGAATTAATTGAACTGCTTCCGAATGATGGCAGCGAAGATGTGAATGCGACAGAATAACAGGTGACTTCTAATGCCAGCGAACAATGCTTGATTTGAAAAAATGAGAAAAAAAGAGCATTCAAGAGTATGCGAGAGAATATACATAGAAATACAAAAGATAACAATTATTAAGCGCAACTATTAAGTTGCGCTTTTTCGCAAAAGAATCTATTATATGTAAATGGATTAGCACTCAATTCGAGAGAGTGCTAATAAATAGTTAGGAGGTAATAAAATGAAATTAGTACCATTAGGAGACAAAGTAGTTTTAAAACAGTTAGAAGCAGAAGAAACAACCAAGTCTGGTATCGTATTACCCGGACAGGCACAGGAGAAACCACAGCAGGCGGAAGTAATTGCAGTGGGGCCTGGTGGAATTGTCGATGGAAAAGAAGTTACGATGCAGGTTAAAGTTGGCGATAAAGTTATTTATTCAAAATATGCAGGAACAGATGTTAAATTAGAAGATGAGACTTATATCATTGTTCGTCAGAATGACATCGTTGCAATCGTAGAAGATTAATTTATTCGAATATAAGGATTATATTGTTTATAAATCAATTAGGAGGTTTTTATAATGGCAAAAGAAATTAAATATGGCGCTGAAGCAAGAGCAGCATTAGAAGCCGGAGTAAACCAGCTTGCAAATACAGTTAAAGTAACACTTGGACCAAAAGGAAGAAATGTAGTTTTGGATAAGTCTTTTGGCGCACCACTCATCACGAATGACGGTGTTACAATCGCAAAAGAAGTAGAGTTAGAAGATGCATTTGAAAATATGGGAGCACAGCTTGTAAAAGAAGTTGCTACCAAGACCAATGACGTAGCCGGTGACGGAACAACAACTGCAACCGTACTTGCACAGGCTATGATTAATGAAGGAATCAAAAACCTTGCAGCAGGAGCTAATCCAATCATTCTTCGTAAAGGAATGAAAAAAGCATGTGATTGTGCAGTAGAAGCAATCGCCGGAATGAGTTCTAAAGTAACCGGTAAAGAGCAGATTGCAAAAGTAGCATCTATCTCTGCAGGAGACGAAGAAGTTGGAGCAATGGTAGCCGATGCTATGGAAAAAGTATCTAACAACGGTGTTATTACCATTGAAGAGTCTAAGACTATGAAAACAGAATTAGACTTAGTAGAAGGTATGCAGTTTGACCGTGGATATGTTTCTGCATATATGGCAACCGATATGGACAAAATGGAAGCTAATCTGGAAGATCCATATATTTTAATTACAGACAAGAAGATTTCTAATATTCAGGAAATCCTTCCTCTCCTGGAGCAGATTGTTCAGTCCGGAGCCAAACTTCTTATCATCGCAGAAGATGTAGAAGGAGAAGCATTGTCTACATTAGTACTGAATAAACTTCGTGGAACCTTCCAGGTAGTAGCAGTAAAAGCACCGGGTTATGGAGATAGAAGAAAAGCTATGTTAGAGGATATCGCAATTCTTACCGGTGGTCAGGTAATTACTGAGGAATTGGGATTAGATCTGAAAGAAACCACATTAGATCAGTTAGGACGTGCAAAATCAGTTAAAGTTCAGAAAGAGAACACTATCATCGTTGATGGTGCCGGAGACACAGCAAGCATCGAAAAGAGAGTAGCACAGATTAAGAAACAGATGGAAGAAACAACTTCTGAATTTGATAAAGAGAAATTCCAGGAAAGACTTGCAAAACTTTCCGGTGGTGTTGCAGTAATTCGTGTTGGTGCAGCAACTGAGACAGAAATGCAGGAAAGCAAACTGCGTATGGAAGACGCACTTGCAGCTACAAGAGCAGCAGTAGAAGAAGGAATCATTTCCGGTGGTGGATCTGCTTATATCCATGCTTCTAAAGAGGTAGCAAAACTTGCAGCTACTTTAGAGGGTGACGAAAAGACAGGTGCCAACATTATTCTGAAAGCTTTGGAAGCGCCATTATTTACAATCGCATATAATGCCGGCTTAGAAGGCTCTGTTATCATTAACAATGTACGTGAGTCCAAACCGGGTAACGGATTCAATGCTTTGACAGAACAGTATGTAGATATGGTGAAGGACGGAATCTTAGATCCTGCCAAGGTTACAAGAAGTGCCCTTCAGAACGCAACGAGCGTAGCATCTACACTCCTTACTACAGAATCTGTAGTAGCAAACATCAAAGAAGATATGCCTATGATGCCGGCAGGAGCACCGGGTATGGGCGGAATGATGTAGTCATATATAACAGAATCAAATATAGCGGGAGCAAGCGAAAGGTTGTCCCGAGCAAAAACGCGGATGTGTACATACCGGTACCTTCCGCGTTTTATTGTTGTTTCAGAAGGATTAAGTACAAATTTATATTTTCACTGGGATTGTTATAAAGCAAAACTTAAATAACCATAGAAAAAACATATATATTTGGTATATAATGATAAGAGAAATTTGGGAGATGAAAGGATAAGAGGGAATTTCATGAGAAAGAACAGAGGGATATATGTAGGTTTTATTTTTTGTGCAATGCTTTTGATTGCACTTTGTGGTATCAATGGGCGTAGTGCGACAGCAGCAGGAAGAGCGTATAGTATTTCATATAAGATGAACGGTGGCAGACCAGACAGGCGTTCGCCAAGAAAATATACCGCAGGGAAAGCGACAAAGCTCTATACCCCATACAAAAAGGGATATACCTTTAAAGGTTGGTATGCAGATAAAAAATACAAAAAAAGAGTTCGGAAGATCACGAAATCTACAAAAGGCAACATAACATTATACGCCAAATGGCAGCTTGGAATTTACAATATCGAATATGCGATGGCAGGCGGAATCAATGCACTGTCGAATCCTGACGAGTATACATACAATACAAGCATTAAGCTGAAGCGGCCTACCAGAACCGGCTTTTCTTTTGTCGGATGGTATGCAGACAGCAAATGTACCAAAAAGGTAACATCGATTCCAAAGGGAACGACCGGAGACGTGAAACTTTTTGCAAAATGGCAGGCGTGTACGTATAGGATAACCTACCATTTAAAGGGTGGAATTAATGACCATGACAATCCTTCCACCTATACGTATAACAAGCAGCTTACGTTGAATGAGCCGGTCAGAGATGGATTTGTGTTCATGGGCTGGTATACAGAAGACGAATGTAAGAATAAAATTACAAAGATTAAAAAGGGCAAATACGGACGTATTGATTTGTATGCGAGATGGTCGTTGGAAGCGCTCAATATCAGTTCCGATGGAAGTGACGATATGATCTGGAGTTGGTGGTACTATCCGCAGGTTATTTCCTATACCGGCACAAAGAATCGTTTATATTGGGGATTTGCAACGAAGGATGGATACTGCGGTATTGCGTCCTATAATTACGATAATAAAGAAATTAAGAAGACATTCCTCAAAAAATCTGTTGTCGCAGATGATCACAATGGAATGGCAATTACAGTTATGGACGATGGACGTATCATGTGTGTATATGCCGGAGGACATAATTCAGATAGGGATATACATGTTCGTATATCGAATCATCCGGAAGACATTACAAAATTTTCAACGGAGACTGTTTTGCGTTCGGCTGATAGAGTATGCTACAGTCAGATTGTGCGCTACAAGAGTTACTATTATGTTTTTTACAGAGTAGCAAATCAGGATTGGGCATATCGGAGAACGCGTAATGGAATTAAATGGTCAGATGAGAAGATTCTTGTAGATGCCAATACACAGTACTATTGCAGATTTGTCCCAACAACAGATGAGGAAACAATCCGAATATGTATGTATTCAAACCCAAATAAAAACGATAACAGTATTCGCATGGGCTTTTTTAAACCGGGAACCGGAAAAGTATATAATGCAGACGGAAAAACAATCTTGGGAGAAACCGGTGTTGCCAATACGAAATTTAGCAAAATAATCCCTATAGAAGAAGGAAAGTCACAGAGGATGTTTGATATTGCAATCTCCAAACCTGAGGATACGAAGGTATTATACACAGTGACGCCTGACACTGAAATAGGAACAAACAGTGCCTATAAGTTATATGTAAATGGGAAAAATATAGATATATGTGAGGGCGGAAAACACATATATCCAAAGTACCAATGTGGTGCGGCATTTATTTTGGACAATCGATTTGTGGTAGCACGCAATGAAAATGGATTTGATTGTATAGAATTATATGGCATTGATGGAGAAGAGGTATATGTTGAAGATTCCATATACAAAGAGTCCATTGGAGTGGGAGATTTTAGAAATGCACGACCAATAGTGGACATACACGGTAATGCTCTTCTTTGGCATAGAGGAAGATATAGTCCTCGTTCGTATAAGGACTTTGAGACGGATGCGATGCTGTATTTGCTAGAGTAGAACGGAGAGGTAAGCCGGCGAGAAAGAGGACTTGTAGACTCTATTAATTCCAAGTGAGGTAAGCCGGCGAGAAAGAGGACTTGCTGCTTTATTAATTCTAAGAGAGGTAAGCCGGCGAGAAAGAGGACTTGTAGACTCTATTAATTCCAAACGGGGTACGCTTTCGCCAGTTGAGTACGTGCGGTACTAGGATTGCAAAGGACGCAACCCAAGTACCGACGTACTCAAAGCCCCCTAATGGAATCAATAGAGCCTGACAAGTCTGTTTCTTTCTTCGCCGGCATAGACTCTCTTGGCTGGAGTTGAAAGAGCCCGACAAGTCTGTTTCTTTCTTCGCCGGCAAGACTCTCTTGGCGGGAGTTGAAAGAGTGTGGCAAGTCTGTTTCTTTCATGCGAGTCGGAGGGAAATTGCCTAAATGAAGGAAACTAGCCTCAAAAGGCACAAAAAGCAAGTTGGGAGCTTGCCGGGCATCGGAAGGAAGTTGCCTAAATGAAGCAAACCAGCCGAAAAAGGCACAAAAAGCAAGTTGGGAACTTGCCGGGCATCGGAAGGAAGTTGCCTAAACGAAGCAAACCAGCCGAAAAAGGCACAAAAAGCAAGTTGGGAGCTTGCCGGGATTCGGAAGGAAGGTGCCTAAACGAAGCGAACGTGCCGAAAAAGGCACAAAAGGCAAGTTGGGAACTTACCGGGCACCGGAAGGAAGTTGCCTAAACGAAGCGAACCAGCTGAAAAAGGCACAAAAGGCAAGTTGGGAACTTACCGGGCGCCGGAAGGAAGTTGCCTAAACGGAGCAAACCATCCTCAAAAGGCACAAAAAGCAAGTTGGGAGCTTGCCGGGATTCGGAAGGAAGTTGCCTAAACGAAGCGAACGTGCCGAAAAAGGCACAAAAAGCAAGTTGGGAACTTACCGGGCACCGGAGGGAAGTTGCCTAAACGGAGCAAACCAACCGAAAAAGTCACAAAAGGCAAGTTGGGAACTTGCCTGGCTGGAAGGCGAGGAGACCAACGCAGGTCGCCTTTCTTTGCCGGTAAATTAAATAATTGCGGGGCGAGTTAAAATTTCATAGTAGTTATTCTGATTGCCAACACTAAAGTTGTGAAAATTCACGAAAAACAAAACTATTATTGAGCAATAAAATGAGTTGTGAGATAATAAAAACGTAGCTTGTGAATTGTAGCGAAAATGTATGGTCTTTTCTGGAATGGACTATATATTCTTTGCCACTTTATGAAAAGGAGGGTTTTCATGAGAAAGGTAATGAATGTTACAACGGCCTTAGCGGTTATGGGAGCTATGGCAATCAGTAGTGTTTCCTTTTTGGGAAACAGCGTACCTGTTAATGCTGCAGGTAATCAATTAAGCGCTCAAAATGTATCTTTGGGGGCTTATTTTTCTTGTGTGGATGCAAAGAGTTCATCTACGACAGGAGCGGGCAGTGAAGTCAGTGCAAATTTGTTTGACGGTAATGTAAATACGAAAATGTATACCGGCAACTACACACCGATTCGCGTTGCATGGGAAATGAAGCAACCTGTAATCGTTAAAAACTACACGCTGACTACAGCCAACGACAGTGCTACGTATTCTTTTCGAAATCCGGTGGACTGGCAGTTGTTCGGTTCGAATGACGGCACGACCTGGACGCAGATTGACCGCGTGACGAATGGAGGAATCGGCGCGGTAAACTATACGGGATATACGTACGAAACCGACAAACAGGAAGCATTTCAATTCTATCAGTTGCAGGTGGAAAAGACTGGCGGTTACGGTGGATTCCAGCTTTCAGAAGTATCCATGTTTGGTGATGTGGTTGCACCAGCGGCTGATATTGGCGCATCACTTATGGATTCGTTTGAGGCATTTGACAGCGCCGCAAGTACAGTTACCGGTTACAGCAATGAACTTACAGCAAATATATTTGACGGAAATACCGCGACTAAAGTATTTTCTTCAAAGACAGGAACTATTTGCTGGAGTATGAAAGACCCGGTATATATGTATTCTTATACGCTTACAACAGCGAATGACAATGC
Source organism: Lachnospiraceae bacterium (assembly GCA_024698865.1). Lineage (GTDB taxonomy): Bacteria > Bacillota > Clostridia > Lachnospirales > Lachnospiraceae > JAILQS01. Next base: position 37,256 of record JAILQS010000018.1, read on the forward strand.
CATTTACCATAACCGTAACCCGAAGAACTGGGTATTGTACGGTTCAAATAATGGTTCAAACTGGTCGGTTATTGATACGGTAAATAATAGTGGTATGGGTGATGTAAACTATACACCATACACATTTGCGGTAGATCAGCCGGGCAAATATAAACATTACAAATTGGATATCAGCGAAAACTACGGCAACTCTTTCCAGCTTTCCGAATTATCGTTTGCCGGAGTAGCAGTAAGTAAGAGTGAGTACGACATTTTGTTTACCGGTGACTGGGATCTGGTTACATCCACCGGTTATGTAAATGAACTTGTTAAATTATTCTACAACAGCTATCCAAGATTATATGCAAGATGGGGAGATGGATCCGAGCCTAAGACCATTTCCTTTAAAGCGGATAAAAATTATGACGGAGTTGCATATTGCCAGGGAACGACGGTTTGTGTTTCAACGAACTATGCAAATTCGCATCCAAATGACATAGGATTTTTCTCACATGAGATTACGCACTCCGTGCAGCAGTATAACAATCGTCTGAATTACGGAGATGACGTTGCATGGTGGACGGAAAATATGGCAAACTACGGTGGATTCCGTTATTTCCACTGGTCCAATCCGAAATACGTACAAATCTATGAGGCTAGCGATCCAAGCCTTCAGGATTGGGGATATGAGAACTATGGCAATAACAAATGGTTCTTTGCTTATATGGATGCAAAGTATCCTACCACACGGGATAATTCCGGCAATATTCATTTGGGCTTAATCGACGCTTTGAACCATTTGATTAAGACAAATAACACGGGAAGTGCTTATACAGACGATCCATACAATACGTCAACACCATTTAACCATGTGGTACGGGATATTACCGGATACGACTGTATCGAATCGCTGCGTCTTCATTATGTAAGTGAATTGCAGAACGGTACATGGACATTTACCGGTTTTGGTAACTATACAGATAACTGGATTACGGAAAATATCGAGGGCGTACCGAATCCAACCTATCCGATGTTAGGAGAGAGAATCCACGGTAATATCACCAATCCAAAACTCGCCAATCCGGTTACCACCGGTAACAACCTGTTGCAGAACAAAACTATTGCAGGTTATTCCGGACAAATCAATGCAAATGAAGCAGTAACCAAACTGATAGACGGCGATACCGCAACAAAATGGTGTGCAAGAAAAGAAGATGTGGTAGACAAAACCTACGCATTGAATCGCGTAGCACAGTGGGTATGTGTAGATCTTGGCGAAATGAAGAATTTCTCTACCTATACAATACATAATACAAGAAGCAAAGAATGGTATGGCAATATGAATGAGTGGGAAATACTCATTTCGGATGACGGCGTTAACTTCAGAAGCGTAGATTACCAGACAAGCGGAGCAGATGCCATTGCATCTTACAACATAGGAAATCAGCGCGCAAGATACGTGATGATGAAAATATTTGCGCCGGATGATGGAGCAGGAACGCTAAGACTTTACGAGTGGTCGCTTTATTAATTACAAGTGAGGTAAGCCGGCGAGAAAGAAGACTTGTAGACTCTATTAATTCCAAACGGGGTACGCTTTCGCCAGTTGAGTACGTAGCGGTACTAGGATTGCAAAAGACGCAACCCAAGTACCGACGTACTCAAAGCCCCCTAATGGAATCAATAGAGCCTGACAAGTCTGTTTCTTTCTTCGCCGGCAAGCCTTTCTCGGCGGGAATCAGTAGAGTGCAGCAAGTCTGTTTCTTTCGTGCGAGTCGGAGGGAAATTGCCTAAATGAAGGAAACCAGCCTCAAAAGGCACAAAAAGCAAGTTGGGAACTTACCGGGCACCGGAAGGAAGTTGCCTAAACGGAGCGAACCAGTCTCAAAAGGCACAAAAAGCAAGTTGGGAGCTTGCCGGGATTCGGAAGGAAGTTGCCTAAATGAAGGAAACCAGCCTCAAAAGGCACAAAAAGCAAGTTGGGAACTTACCGGGATTCGGAAGGAAGTTGCCTAAACGGAGCAAACCAACCTCAAAAGGCACAAAAGGCAAGTTGGGAACTTACCGGGCATCGGAGGGAAATTGCCTAAATGAAGGAAACCAGCCAAAAAAGGCACAAAAAGCAAGTTGGGAACTTGCGGGGATTCGGAAGAAAGTTGCCTAAACGAAGGAAACCAGCCTCAAAAGGCACAAAAGGCAAGTTGGGAGCTTGCGGGGATTCGGAAGAAAATTGCCTAAACGGAGCGAACCAGTCCCAAAAGGCACAAAAGGCAAGTTGGGAACTTACCGGGCACCGGAAGGAAGTTGCCTAAACGAAGGCAACCAGTCTCAAAAGGCACAAAAGGCAAGTTGGGCGCTTACCGGGCATCGGAAGGAAGTTGCCTAAACGGAGCAAACCAGCCGAAAAAGGCAAAAAAAACAAGTCGGGGGAGCAACCGGTCAGTTCGAGGTTTGTGCCTATCTATAGGGATTAGAGAAACAGTCCGGATACACCATCTAACCTCGAGGCTGCCTTTTCAAACGTCAGCACTAGGCAGCGTATTTAGCTGCCGTAGTACTGTTACGTTTGGAACAGAGCGAAAGCGTCAGCCACCGGGTTAGATGGTGTATCCGGACGTCTCTTTAACACTACAGATTATAACCGTAAAGAAAATTTGAGAATAACCATATTGACAAAGAAAAAAAATTTAGTTACACTTGAATAACTAACGAAAACGAATAGAAATACACTTAGTTTCAGAAGAAAGGAAAAAGAAATGGG
>JAILQS010000062.1 GCA_024698865.1 Lachnospiraceae bacterium
CCTTTTTGGGATATTTATAAAATGGGCCAGAGGCGGTTATACAGAATCGGTGCAAGAGATGACAGAGATAGTGGTAGAGAAGATATTCACACCCGCAACTCTAAAGCGAATGTAGTGCAGCTTGAGTTCAAGAATCTTGGAGCATTTAATTGGAAGTTAATCTATTCAGAAATACGTCAAGACTCGCTCGCGAGTCATGCGCGCCGGATTCGGGTCTGCTTCAGCAGTCAAATTCCTGTCCGAATCCGTGCGCATCCTCGCGGAGCGTTTAACTCAGTCGGAGCTTGTACCCCGACTGAGTATCGTTTGTCATAACCCCCACCTACGCTAACGCTTAGAGGTGGGGGATTTCTCCGACTGAGTTAAATAATTAAATATACGAAGATTACCAGCTTCCGCCGCCACCTCCGCCGCCTCCGCCACCGGAGAATCCTCCACTGGAAGAGTGACTTGCCGCAGCCTTTGCATTGGCAACCTGTACCGGTTTCACAACGCTATGCGTCAATGTCTGCTGGAACAATAAAGCGTTAAACATCATATCATCACTACGGGAATGATACCATTGTGGCGATTCCATTTTGAAGTCTTCGAAACGCTTCGCCCATTCATCTGCCATGCCAAATACCATAGCATACGGAAGTATTTCATAATAATAATCCGGATTTTCGTTAATAAGCATTTCAAGTCTTGGTTTTTCTGCAACTCGGATAAATTCCCTCAAACCAAACAATTTACCGAGTAATTCAATTTTGTAATCGGTTTCGGTAATAATACGACCACTCAAAGCAGTAGCGCCAAAGGCTACCAGGAAAAGAATACTCATAAACTTCTGTGAGTAGAAATAATTGTATTGACTACCCGAACAAAGCCATACATTTAGATATGTGATAAGTCCCAATCCAACAGCAATCAGGTAGAAAATAATACGTTTCTTTCTATATCGCATATTACCGTACATTGTGATATGCACGATGCTGATCACAAGCAGTGCCCCTGCACCAAACAAGCCCAAAATATAATCATCAAAGAATTTCAAGCGGGTATTTGACGACAGTATTACAAAATAGGACAAGCTAACCAACAGTCCCATAAGAAATGCTTTGCCCGATCCGGTAGACAATTCCTTATCATCCGTAAATTCACTTCCAAGTTCAGACTTTGCCTGCGTGTAGCGTTCTGCAAAGCGGGAGCCCAGTCTTTTGAGGACACAGGTATCTTTTTTGAAAAATGCATCATACAACGTCAACTGATAATCCGGTGCATCCTCCGGTAGTTCTTTCACTTTATGTAAGGTAATACTTTTTTTGTCATCTTCAGCAATTGTTATATAGCCTTTTGCGGCCCAGTACGGAATAAGCGATGCCATATCAACATCATCTGTGCTTTCATCCATTACAACGCCAACCTCAGCGCTTGTAAAATTCTCCGGTGGATAAAACTGTACTGTCTGAACAATATGTTTTTTCTTTTTAAACAATGCCATAGCAATAGTAGCTGCCGATGATAAAAACAGTAAAGCAGTGAAAACATACAGAAGATATGGTTTTACACTTTTTTCTTTCACGAAAAAGCCTTCCGGTAAACTCGAATAAAAGGTAATCGCATTTTGCGGACCGATATTACTTGCTTCACCGTATATTTCATTTGAAGTTACATCATACGTAACATTAAGTGCATTTTCCTCAGAACCATGTTCCCCACTATAGAAGTTTATTTTGTTAATCGTATCTTCCGGTAAATCTTTATCAAAAAGGAAGCTAAATGAAAAATGCTTGATTTGCGTATCCCACTGAGCACCAAGTGGAGAGTAGTAGATAAAGTCCATCGTATCTATTCTGTCATCCGGAATCACGAAATCATAAGAAATATCGTATGATTTTTTACCGGTGACAGTCTTATATTTATTACCGATCTTGATGGTTGTATAACCGTCTTCCGTATCAACGGAATATTTATCTTCCTCCACATGTATGTTTTTGACTTTCGAATAGTAAGTCAAGGTTTCTTTGCCACCATAGGCTGCAGCTCCAAGATAGAATCTATCCGGAAAAGAACGGAAGATACCATGTCTCTTTTCTTTAAAATCCACTTCGATGTGTTCCCTCACGGTAACAACATTGTTGTCATGCCAATCACCTTCTACATAATAGTCGGTGATAACAAAACCGGTGTCCTCAGCGGAGGCTTTTGCCGGGAATGCAACAAAAGCCGAACAAAAGAAGAGAAGTAGTGCTGCAATTCCAATAAAATGTATACCAATTTTACGGGATAATACATTATTAAAATTGAACTTTGACATTTTGTGCCTCCTCCGGATTCTGAATTGCAAACATCGTTCTTTTCTCAAAATGGAACAAAGAAGCAACAATATTGGATGGGAATACCATGCATTTGTCGTTATAAATCTTTACGCATCCATTGTAATACTTACGTGACTCTGCAATATCCAACTCAATTTTCTGTAATTGCTGTGAAAGATCCATAAAGTTCTCATTCGCTTTCAGATCAGGATAACTTTCACTTAGCGCAAATAAACCGCGTAAAGCACCGGTAATCTGATTTTCAGCCTCTACCTGTTCTGCAGGGCTTACAGCGCTGTTTCTCATTTTGATTACGTTTTCTAACGTTTCTGATTCGTGTTTTGCATATCCCTTAACAGTTTCTACGAGGTTAGGAATCAGATCAAAACGTTTTTTCAAATAAATATCCATCGTTGAAAAAGCCTCATCTACCTGGTTTCTCAAACGAATCAGTGCGTTGTAGTCTTTGAGTAACATAATAATAAGCAATAGAATTACTACAACAACTACAATTAAAACAATTTTTGTGGTCATATTAACATTTCCCCTTTCATAAGTAAATTATTCAATATGTGCTTGCTTATACACACATTTTATATTTTACAATATTTACAGTATCTATTGCAAGAGTGTAGCACGTATGATATAATAAAGATATAAATAACTCTCTTCGACAAACTCCAGTTTTACGAAAAGAGATATACATAAAAGGAGGTTCTTTCATGCCTACACAAAATAACACTTCGAAACCCTCTGATAACCACACATCCAATAAGGGTTCGAAGAACGTATCCAACTTAAGTTATCACGACCAATTATATATTCAAAATACAGAAAAGCTTCGCGAGATCCGCAAGACACTTCCGTCTTTTGCCGGTGATTATTTTCGCGCCATGGAGATTCGTACCTCCGCCAAAACAAGAATTTCTTACGCTTATGATATCCGGGTCTTCTTTGAATTTTTGATTCAAAGCAATCCTGTTTATAACGACTATACGACCAATGCGTTTACTTTAAATGATTTGGAACGCTTAGAGGCTGTTGATATTGAGGAATACCTTGAATATCTCAAATATTATAAAACCCGTGACGGCGTCATCCATACCAACGATGAACGCGGCATTCACCGTAAATTATCTGCATTACGTTCGTTCTTTCAATATTTTAATAAGCGCCAGCTGTTAAAAAACAACCCGGTTATACTCGTAGATATGCCCAAATTACACGAAAAAGAAATCATCCGGCTCGATTATGATGAAATTGCCTCTTTGTTGGATTTGGTAGAGAATGGTAATGACAATCTAACCGGTATGAAACGGGTTTATTTCGAGAAAAATAAAGAACGCAATCTGGCAATTTTTACCTTATTATTAGGAACCGGCATACGTGTATCCGAATGCGTCGGTCTTGGTCTTTCGGATCTTGATTTTAAAAATAACCGGATGAAAATTCTTAGAAAAGGTGGCAAAGAAGATTTTGTATATTTTGGTGAAGAGGTAGAACAGGCACTGTTAAATTACATCAATAATTCCAGGAAACAGATTACTCCGGTTCCCGGACACGAAGACGCTCTCTTCTATTCCATCCAACGCAAACGAATGACTGTTAAAGCAATCGAGAATCTGGTATCTGATTATGCAAGTCAGATTACGACCTTAAAGCATATCACGCCACACAAATTAAGAAGCACATACGGCACCTCCTTATATCGCGAAACCGGCGATATCTATCTGGTAGCCGAGGTACTTGGACATAATGATGTTAACACAACCAAGAAGCATTATGCCGCACTGGATGAGGACCGGAAACGACGCGCAGCAAAAGCTGTCACGCTACGTGAGCAGTAAACTTTTTTTACCTTAAGACAGCTTTTCAAGCTGTCACATTGCGTGAGCAGTAAAACTTTATATAGTATAATTCAAAAACGACGGTTTCAAGCAGAAACCGCCGTTTTCTTTTATTGTTCTTTACTTAGTGTAAAGATATTATTTCACTTTTTTGTTCAGTACTTTACTGTA
>JAILQS010000063.1 GCA_024698865.1 Lachnospiraceae bacterium
ACAAATTCCTGTCCGAATCCGTGCGCATCCTCGCGGAGCGTTTAACTCAGTCGGAGCTTGTACCCCGACTGAGTATAGTTTGTCATAACCCCCACCTACGCTAACGCTTAGAGGTGGGGGATTTCTCCGACTGAGTTAAAACCTCTCTGCCTATCTGCCGGCAATCGTTCTTTTTACGGTTAAGCGTTCCAGTCGTTTTAACACAAGGTCGGCTACCAATGCTATCACAACACTTAGTATCGTTCCCCAGCTTATCTTATAAATGTTCATGGTACGCAGTCCGGAAAGCAATATTTTACCTAAACCTCCCGCATTAATCGTTGCAGCAATCACTGCAATTCCTGTTGTAGATATAATAGCAAGCCGGATACCTGCCACGATAGATGGCATTGCCAAAGGAATCTGTACTCTGGTTACCAGTTGAAAGTGGCTCATTCCCATACCTGTACCAGCCTCCAGCAAATTCTTGTCCACATTTTGCATTCCGGTCATTATATTTCGAATCAGTAAGTATTGATTATATGCAACCAACACAGGGATTGCTGTTGAGTTCCCCAATCCAAGCAATGGAATCAACAAGGCAAACAATGCCATGGACGGCACCGAATATATTGCACCAAAAACCTGAACAACAAGATTGGTCGCTCTCTCAGATTTTAGAAGCAGATAAGAAATTACTGTTGCCAGAAAAAGCGATATCGCCATTGTGACAATCACAATCTCCAGGTGCTCCCAAAAAGCTTCCATCAGTTGGTCGGAATGTTCTATAAAATACGGAAACATACTTTATATCCCCTCCCCGTCTTCCACATAATCCTTGATTGTTTCAGATGTGTGTATTAATCTTTCCACAAAGGCATCTGCAGGATGTTCTATAATCTCTTCCGGAGTAGCATACTGTAAAATCCTTCCCTGATTCATAATCACAACCTTGGTTCCCAATCGAAATGCCTCCTGTATATCATGGGTTACAAAAAGATAAGTTTTCTTAGATTGAGAGTGAATATTTTTTAGTTCCTTTTGGAGTTTCTCGCGATTGATTGCGTCTATGGCACCAAAGGGTTCATCTAACAACATAACTTTCGGATCGCAAATCAACGCTCTCGCCAGCCCGATTCTCTGCTGCTGTCCTCCCGACAACTGCGCCGGATAACGGTTCCGAAACTCCTTAGGATCTAATTGCACAAGTTTAAGTATACGATTTACTTCCTCATCAATCTTTTGCTTCTCCCATTTCAATATTTTAGGAATGGTAGCAATGTTATCCCTTACGGTCATATGAGGAAATAAACCAATCTGCTGAATCACATAACCGATTCTACGTCGAAGCTGCACCGGGTCTTCTTCCAGTACATTCTTTCCAAAAAGGAAGACTTCCCCCGAGTCCGGCTCATAAAGACGGTTCACCGTTTTAATGAGGGTTGTCTTTCCGCAGCCGGAAGACCCCAGAATCGTGACAAACTCGCCTTCTTTGATTGAAATATTTACATTGTCTAACGCTTTATATCCCATCCCGCTAAACTGTTTATTTACATTTTTCAACTCTACTGCTGTCATCTGAGCCTTCCCTGCTTTCTTATTATCTCTTTATCTTTTCTCACAAGTCACCGGTAACTTCTACATTCATTTCTTCTGTGATGCTATGCACCATTCTACTTGATGGAATCATAGAATTTCTTTGCTACTGCACTGTATTCTTCTCCATCAATATCTACCTGAGCATTTAACTGTGTGATATTTTCGGTTGTGAACTTAGCGCTCACCTTGTTTAACACCTCTTCAATTTTTGGATTTGCTTCCAGTACTTCATCTCTAACTACCGGTGCAAGATTGTATGGCGGCCATACCTTTTTATCATCTTCAAGCAATGTAAACTGTTCCTCAACGAGTTTACCTTCTGTTGTATATGCCGGTGCAACGTCTGCTTCATCATTTTCCAGAATCTCATATTTTAATGAGTTATCATATACTTTGCTGCTCTTCCATTCAAATGGGCCGTAGGTTGCTTCCAAAGCCGGAATTCCATCGGCACGTTTATCAAATTCACCCTGGGAAGCAAATCGAAGCTCTGTCGCATATTTCTGCAAATCAGAAAGTGTTTTGATTCCATATTTTTCTGCAACTTCTGTACGAACAACAATTCCCTGTCCATCATTTGCCTGAGAATAATCTAACCAAGTAATTTTAAACTGCTCTTCATACCCTTCTTTTACTGTGTCAAATACTTCCTGCGGATCCGTAATCGGGTCCTTTTCAAGAACGGAGAGTAATCCGGTACCGGTATACTCCGGATACAAATCAATTTCATCACTCTCTAAGGAAGTATGTATTACTGCCGATCCGACATCAAATACTCTCTCTACTTCAAATCCGGCATCTTCTAATGCAAGTGCATAAACCTCTGCTACAATTTCATTTTCTGTAAAGTCTTTGGATGCAACTTTAATCTTACCGCCTTTTTCTCCGGCCGAAGCTCCCGGTGCACTACATCCTGTCAAAACTGATAATCCTAATACTCCTGTAAGTATAACTGCCAATGTTTTTTTAATTCTATTTTTCATATTAATCCTCCATTCTGCCGCCTTCTTTATGCGGCAACGTGATACTTATTTCCGATTCCATTTTCTGGTTGCTATTTTCTGATTGCTATGGTCTTATATACTTTCTTCTTCCGTTAAACACCAGGTTATGGTCGCTGATATCTTGTCAGGTACTTATAAATCTGATCCAAAATATATCCCGTAAGCAAAGACAATATTGCAACCGAACCACCGCCGATAATCAACAGACTGTATCTGAGTAATGCAAGTCCTGTGAAAATGATATCTCCCAGCCCTCCTGCTCCGATATAGGAAGCAAGTATCGCAGACGCAATCACTTCAACTACGGCTGTTCGTATCCCGGCATACATTAACGGAAATGCGAGCGGCAATTTAACTTTCCAAAAAGCCTGTCTTGTATCCATCCCCATCCCCTTTGCAGCTTCTAACATAGGTTGCGGTAAACCTAGGAATGCCTGTACCGTATTCATCAAAATAGGGGGGATTGCTAAAATGGTAAGTGCAATAACACTTGGTTTCACTCCCGTTCCCATAATCGGAATCAGTATGATAAGAATCGCGAGCGATGGTACAATTCTAAGCAGACCAAAGAATCGTTCTGCTATAATGCGACCAACTGCATATCTGTATATTAGTACCCCCAGTGGAATTGCTACCAACATTGCAAGCAACACTGACGCTATGCTGATTCCTATATGTCCCAGCAAAAGACTAATATATTCAGACCAATCTGTTTGAAAATATTCCACTATTTCCTTCATAATCTACCTTTCATTTTCTTTTACATATGGGTGAAAAGAAATATTGTAAGACTGTTCATATAGTACTATCTGTCGTCCTTCAATTAGGATGTCCTTATTGTAATTGCGACTTGGAAGTTTGTAAATTTGTTGATTTTTATCGTTAGCGATAACCTTTTCTTATCGCTCAGGAGTTCAGAGAGCTTTCCTTTACAATAAAAACCTCAGAACAAACTGTCCTGAGGTTCTATAAATTTTCCTATATATTTTTAAAACATTCGATAATAAGTACTATGCTATTTGCTCATTTACATATGGTAATTCATATAATGTATCTGGGTCTATATCCAAACACGACGTATTATCCCTGTTCATTTTTATATCCCACGCAAGTGTGTCATTCATTACTGTACAGGTATTCATAAATATATCTATATTCTTTAGTATACAAAATGACTCTTTATCGAGCATATGAGATGCATCATAACATACTATTTTGCCGTCATCAAAATATACATATACCGTATAATTCTCTTTAGGTATAACTTGTACTACTTTTGGAAA
>JAILQS010000074.1 GCA_024698865.1 Lachnospiraceae bacterium
GAAACAGACTCTGCAGAAAATACTTTTTTAAATCTGGTGGCAATGGATGATGATTATAATGGTCCAAATCGTTATGTCTTGGAGGAGACTGAAGCGGTAGGTTTAACATTTCGTGGCCCCTATGAAAAACTGGCTATACCCACGAAGGAATTAGACTCTTTTATCAGCGAGAATAATCTAACTGTTTCGGGGCCACTACGTTTTATATGGTTGGAAGGTCCATCAACGCTTGGCAATCAACCGGAAAGGTTCCTGACTAGAATTCTATATCCAATTAAGAAAAAGTAGACGTACGCGTTTGCTTTTTCTTTATCTGACTGTGACCTTGACCGCCTTACTCGCTCCATTAACTGCAATAACATAAATCTTGCAGTTGCCATTTCTTTTTGCAGTAATCTTTCCTGATTTATTGACTGTTGCAATCTCCTTGTCACTACTGATATATCGCAATTTCGCCGCATGCCCTTTTGGCATCAGTTTCTTTCCTTTCTGAAGTTTCGTCACACTTGCCTTTATATTATATGTCTTCCCGGTTTTGAGGGAAACACTCGTCTTTTTCACAGTAACGCCCTTAGCATTTGTGTACTTGCTCGAACCTCCGGAGGTGTAGGCGTGCACTGTCAGGCTGGTCTTTACATAGGTCTTCTTGCCATCCTTTATAACGTAGGCTTTGACATATGCTTTATACGATGTTGATTTCTTAAGACCGGATTTGGTCCATTTGCAAGTCTTGTTACCTTTGATTGTCTTTATTTTCTTACAACCATGCTTCTCGTTGTGGTTGCATTGTGCAAAATAAATATCATAGCCCTCTACACCATCCATCTTGTTCCAGGTCAGCACAAGACTATTCTTACCTTTGGATGTCATCTTTGAAAGAATCGTACCGTAATTTTTCGTTGTTGGTGCAGACGCGATTGTGAGTGTGCCTTTAACGTACGCAACATCATAATTTTTTGTCGCACTTTCTCCGTTGACCATGGCAATCGATGGAACAAGGTCATATGTTCCTACCTCTTTGCCCTGACCGTCAATAGCGATACTAGTCAGCACGTCACCCTCCTGCAGTCCGTCCACCTTGACTTCCCTGGCAATTTCCGTCGGCTCATCATAAACGGTATCTCCAGGGCCGTAAGTCTCACCGTTATAGATATAGGTCTGGTCATTAGCAGTAATGGTCAGCAGAGCTTTATTTATTTTCACGGTTAAACATTCCGGCTCAAAATCTGTATGATTACTGTCGCCTTTTGCTTTGAACCACACATAATAAGTTCCCGCTTCGGTGGCTTTAGGAACAGAAGCCGTATAATCTGATGTATCAGGAGCGACAACCTCACTTTCACCAAGGGCGTAGTACACCTCGCCACCGGTTATGGAACCAGTTTCAACCAGCACCTGCTCATGCCCGTTATAGGTCAGTGGCTTCACCTTCAGTGCAGACATATCCAGATTGGCTTGCGTAATTCTCAGCTTACCTTCACTCTTTGTAATCTCATAGTTATTCTCATTGAATGAGGCACCCGGCGTCCAGGTAATCGTATTCATAACTTCTCCCTGCTCCACTGTAGTCACGCTACCGGTTGCCCGTATATTGTTCACTTCACCTTCGACAAATCCACTGCCACTTACCGAAACACCCGGCTTTGTCAGAGCCTCTCCGTCATACGCCTTCTCACCGCTTTCACTAGTCAGCCTCACGTCGCGTTTTGTAACAGTCAGGTTTCCTTTATAGCACCATATATTATAGTTTGCAGTAACATCTTCATTCCCCCGCATTACCTTGTATCCGGGAGCAACCGTATTATTTGCGATTGCAGTATCTTCAACATTCTTAACACTACCTGTAGCTGTAGCAACAAGTGTGTCCTCTCCATACAGCTGAGTGCCTTCTTTCACGGTTACTTCCGGCGCTGTATGCTCCTGTCCGTCATAAATCCAGTTTCCGTTGGCCGGTTGCAAATCAAGCCACGCCGGAGAAATATCGACCCGGACACGCTGCGCGGTACAGTCGCTGTGATTAGCGTCTCCCGCAGCTTTCACCCAAACATAATAGGTTCCGGCATCCGTTCCGGTACAAATATCGTTGCTAAAAGTGTCTGTCGGGGCAGCCACTGTTCCAAGTGCGTACTGAAGCGTTCCCCCGCTGGCTTCACCATCATTCTTCAACAACTTCTGCGCTGTTCCATCATAAATGGAGTCATTACGTGATGGCATCCTTGTAATTTCGGCGAGCGGATTTTGTATATAGGAATAGGTGTAAGTCAAATCCCGCGAGATTGCCCAGTCATCGGACGGTACCGCATCCCAAACACCTTCCGCAAAACCGCTATCCGGTCTTTGACCTGCCTGTGGAATATCTTCTTCCCTCAGAACCAATAGCAAATCTTCATCCTTGCGTCGGGAAAGTGTAACGACCTTATCTGTGGTTTTCCCGTTGTTCCATGCTCCATTTTTAACAACAAATCTTACCGTAAAATATATCCTGTCCGCACCTGTTGCCGTTCCGGGCTCATAAGTAATGTTGTACTGTTCTGTTACATCTACCCCTTCGCCGTTATGAATGACCGCGGCGGAAGGAAATACCCTGCCTGATTGCGCGTCAAAATCAATTTGCACGGCGTATAGCGTATGTCCGTCCATCAGTCCTTCGACCTCAGTATATTCCGGAGAGGATATAATATTATCCCTTTCCTGATCCTTTGCCTTGATTGTCACCGGTACCGGGTTGCCATCTGCATGTACCGTCAAACTCATTTCCGGCATCAGCCCCAGCACAAGCGTAATGATGAGCAAAATGCCCATATACTCTTTCCATCTTTTCTTCATCTTCTAATACTCTCCCTTCCGAAGCATCCTATATCAACTGCTTCACTAATAAAGATACAAAATAGAAGATCTTTCCCCCCCCCACTTTTTACATAGTTCGCGACATCAATACTACCGTCTCCACATGTCCGGTGTGTGGAAACATATCATACGGATAGAATTCGTTCGTACGATATCCGTTTTTTTGCATGTATGCAATATCCCGTGCCATCGTCTCCGGATTGCACGACACATAAACCACTTTCTTTGGTGCAAGTTTAAAAATGGCATCCATGAACATTTTACTACTGCCTGCCCGAGGCGGATCCATAAATACCGTATCGATAGCAACACCTTCTATCGCCAGTTTGCGCATAAACTCTCCGGCATCATTTTCATAGAAGGAAATGTTTTTAACTCCATTTCTTCTGGCATTGCCTCTCGCATCTCTAACGGCATCTTTATTTAATTCAACGCCGATTACCTCTTTGGCTGCATCTGCAGCGATAATTCCTATCGTACCAATACCACAGTATGCATCAAGTACAGTTTCACTGCCGGTAAGTCCGGCAAGCGCAATCGCCTTACGATACAGTTTCTCGGTCTGTACCGGATTTACCTGATAAAAAGACTTTGGTGAAATGCGAAAGACTTTATCGCACAGCGAATCCTCAATAAATCCCTTACCATAAAGTGTTTCCTCACGATTACCAAGTATCATACTCGTGTGACGGTCGTTAATATTCATCACAACTGTCGTTATCTCCGGATGCTCCTTTAAAAGTGCCTTTGTAAAATTCTTTCGCGAAGGGAATACCGGAGAAGCTACCACCAGCACAACCATAATCTGTCCACTGGTTCTTCCGGTCCGAATCAGAACATGACGAAACAAACCATAACCGGTATCTTCATTATAAATCTTGATTTTAAAAGATTTGAGAAGCTTACGGATGGTTGCAACAATCGGCGCAGCCTTCACATCTTCTATGTTACATTCTTCCACCGAAACGACCTTATGGCTGCCCTCCTGATACGTTCCCGAAATGATCTGTCCTTTATTATAATGAAAAACCGCGTGGACTTTGTTGCGATAATGATACGGATGCTCCATTTTGCAAACCGGATGCACTTTTCCAAAGCGCGACAAATGTCCTTTTACTTCGTCCGTTTTGATTTGCAATTGTTTGGTGTACTCTGTTCCCTGATATTTGCATCCGCCACATTTTTTGGCGTAGGGGCATTTTGTTTGCATAGAATGATTCCTATTTCTTGGCTTTGCATTTGTTGCTGTTACTTTTTCTCTTTTCATATTTCTTCCTTTTGTGTGTATTTGTTTTTAACTCCACTGTGAAATAACTTGTCTGTTTGAAAAAATCCGTCCGGAAGCTGCGCTGCCACTACTGCCGCAAACATAAGTACACAACCGATTGCCTCCCAATGTGTGAGTTTCTGTCCAAGCACCAAAAATCCACCCAATACGGAAAATACAGATTCCAGACTCATTAGCAACGTTGCAGTCGTAGGCTCTGCGTATTTCTGTCCGACAATCTGAAGTGTGTATCCCATACCGGAAGAAAAAATTCCTGCATAAGCAATCGGCATCCATGCGGCAAGAATCATCGCCATCGTCGGCTTCTCCAGTACCACCATCGGAATTCCGGATAAAACCGCTGAAATCAGAAACTCCATGCACGCAAGCTTCACGCCATCCACCCTGTCTACATAATAATCAATTACCATAATCTGAAATGCAAAACAAACCGCACAAAGCAGGCACAAACCATCTCCCAGCGAAATAGAAAAACTGCCTTTTATGCATAAAAGATATAATCCAACGCATGCAGTCAGAATGCATCCCCACAGTTTTTTGGAGGCTTTACGCCCAATGAATAATCCCAAGAGCGGTACCGCCAAAATATACAGGGAAGTCAAAAATCCTGCTTTTCCAACGGTCGTATACAGGATACCAAACTGCTGGAGGCAGGATGCAATCGTTAACAGGATTCCGCATATAGTTCCACTCACCAGCAGATCCTTTGTAGAATTATTTTTGGTAACGTTTTGTTCTGTTTTATTTCCTTTGGTCAAAACATTTTTAATCGCAACAAACCCGATTGTTGCCAAAAATCCAAGGATACTGCGCGTAGATTGAAATGTGAACGGTCCCACATAATCCATTCCAACGCTTTGCGCCGCAAACGCAAATCCCCAGATTAGTGCTGCGAGTAAAAGCGCAGCATTTCCATACCATCTGTTTTTTGTATTTTGTTTCATTCTAATCCTCCATGTCAAAACACTATATGCGAGGGCTCCTATGGCAGTCAAGACTCGCTCGCGAGTCTTGCGCGCCGGATTCGGGTATGCTTCAGC
>JAILQS010000070.1 GCA_024698865.1 Lachnospiraceae bacterium
TATCAAGTGGAGAAGCTCATGACATACTCGAAGGAGATTTTAACAGTATTTATACTACCAGCTCCTATATCTTTTTCAAAGAATTTGAAAGCAAAAAAATATATAAAATGCCAACCACCTCTCTCTCTTCAAGAGACGGAAGTTCGGTCAGCATTTTTGAACCGGAAGTTCTTTCAAAGTAAATGATTTGAAAGGGTTCAGATGCAAGCATACATCCGCTTGCCGGTCTTGTGATCGAGTAAAAGGTCTAAACTGCACTATTTGCAGTTTAGACCTTTTTGGCTAGTTCGCTCCATTTAGGCACTTTCCCTCTCGCGACTGACAAGCCCCCGGGTTGCTTTATAATATATAACGCTTATCTTTCGGCAATTCCTTGAGCAACTGCGTTACATTTTTCTTGTTTATCGGATGTGTCAGCACCGGATTTAACTCCTGTAACGGCACCAGCACAAAATCTCTGTCACACATCCCCGGGTGTGGTAGTATAAGTTTTTCCGTATTCATCACTACATCATCGTACATAATCAAATCCAGATCCAGTGTTCTTGGTCCCCAGTGAACATCACGAACACGTTGAAACAGATTCTCCAGACTCAAAAGCAGATCAAGTAATTCCTCCGGTTCTTCCAGTGTCTTCACACAGATGGCAGCATTCACAAAATCCGCCTGTTCCACGTCCCCCATAGGCTTCGTCTTAATCAAAGAAGAAATCTTCTCGACCCGCGTCTTTCGTTCCGCACTTAGGGCTTCGATTGCTTTTCGGATCGTTATCTCAGATTCTCCCATATTGGAACCCAATGCGATGTAGGCTTCTTTCCATCCTCTGTGAATCTCTACTGCAATCGTCTTAAGTGGAAGTCCCACCGGTGCCCAAGGCTTTTCAATTCGGATGTCCAGGCTTTCGACAAGCGAATAACGAATCAGAATTTTTTGTGCAAGTTTTTCTGCCAACGTTTCCAGTAGCTTAAACTTATTTTCTTTTACGAAGTCGGTAACATAGGTTGCGACGTCAGCATAGTTCACTGTTTTATCCAAATCATCTCTTTTACCGGAGGATCTTGTATCCAAATATAATTTCAGGGAAATCAAAAACTTTTGTCCCAGAATATTCTCTTCCCGCATTACACCATGCTTTGCAAATACTTCTAATTGTTTAATCTCAATAAAATCCATTTGTCCCCTCCTTATGTCCAAACTTCTTTCACATCTCGTATTGCTTCTACCATCTTAATCGCGCGTACATTGCCTGCCACATTATGTACCCGCACGAAATCGCACCCTGCCTTCACAGCCAGCACTGTTGTTGCAATCGTTCCTTCTTCTCTTTCGTTTTTGGGCAAATCAAGCGTCAGTCCAATAACCGATTTTCTGGAAGTTCCAAGCAGAATCGGCAAACCAAATTTGTGAAGCTTCTTCAGTTCCCGAATGCAATACAAATTCATCTCGTACGTCTTTGCAAAACCAACACCCGGATCAATCATGATTTTCTCATCCGGAATTCCGGCATTCCTTGCAATTTGCAGACTTTCTCCAATATCGTTTAACCAGTCCTTTGGAAAATCGCTGTAATCCATTTCTTTTCGGTTATGCATAATACAAACCGACGCATCTGCTTCACTAATTACACGCGCCATATCCGCGTCGTACTTAAGTCCCCAGATGTCGTTTACCAGGTGAGCGCCTGCCTTAAGCGCCGCTTTTGCCACCTTGCTTTTATATGTATCGATGGAAATCACCGTATCAAATTCATTCGCTAACATCTCAATCACCGGCACTACGCGGGCGATTTCTTCTTCCTCACGAATCATCGTATAGCCCGGCCGCGTCGACTCACCGCCCACATCGATAATATCCGCGCCTTCGAGAATCATCTGCCTTGCATGTTCTCTTGCTTTTTCTACAGAATTGTAATTACCACCGTCTGAAAAAGAATCCGGAGTGACATTTAAAATTCCCATTACATAGGTATGCACTCCGTTCTTAAACTCCCTGTTTCCTATTTTCATATCTTTTTGTATCCTTTTCTTTCATTCTACAGACTTAACATACGGAAAAACTCTTCCTTCTTCTTCTCCTCTGTAAGTTCACCTCTTGCAACCAGTGTAACCGTCTTGCTTCCCGGCTTTTTAATTCCGCGCATCGTCATACACATATGCTCCGCTTCAATATAAACAATAACTCCTTTTGGTGCAAGATATTCCATTATTGCATCGGCAATCTGTGCTGTAAGCTGCTCCTGAATCTGTGTTCTTCTCGCGTATACTTCAATCGTTCTCGCAAGTTTGCTGATTCCTACCACCTTGCCGTCCGGAATGTATGCAATATGAATCTTTCCGTAAAACGGCAATAAATGATGCTCACATACAGAATAAAACTGTGTATCCTTTACGATAACCATCTCATTGTTCGTGGCGGTAAATGTTTTGGATAAATGCTCCTTGGCATCTTGTCCGATTCCCGCAAACAATTCGTGACACATCGCGCTAATACGATCCGGCGTATCCAAAAGTCCCTCACGTTCCGGATCCTCACCGATTCCCTCTAAAAATAATTTTACTGCTTCTTTTATCTTCTTCTCATCTATCATAATTCGACCTCTTCTACGTCAATATTGCAAAAACGATTATAGCACTCTTAGTAAAACTCTGGCAACTGTTTTAATTCCTTTTGGAAGGAAAGTGACCCAAAAATTACAATCACATCATTTTTTGTGGCTGCCGTTTTCGCCTTTTGGTAGGCAAACGTTACATTTTCACAACATTCCGACTGTGCGACGTACTTTCTGACCTCTTCCTGTAATATGTTACAATTAAGTCCTCTTGGGTGATTCGGTCTAAACAGGTACATACAGTCAAACAGCGGTGCCAGTGTTTTTACAACATCCGGATATTCTTTATCTGCAAATATTCCCATAACGCCGATATAAGTTCTTTTATCTTCAAAAATCGCCTGTAACGTTTCCTTTAATGCTTCTGCTCCGTCGGTATTGTGTGCGCCATCCAGAATTACCATTGGTTCTTTGGAAAGCAGTTCCACTCTTCCCGGCCAGTACGCTTTTTCAATACCTGCACGGATATGATCGTCCGTAATTGGAAAGTGCTTTCTTAAACTCTTGGCAGACAGAATCGCAAGTCGGGCATTATCGGCCTGAAATTTGCCAAGCATCCTCGTATGATATGATTGCTCGTCATACACAAAACATGCACCCTCCAAACTAATATCATCATGAAGCGAACTCTTCCTGACAAAATAAAGAGGCACATCCTCCTTTTTGCATTGTGCCGCAAGAACCTCCTCTACCTTCGGTTCTTGCTCCGCAGACACCACTACGCAGCCTTTTTTAATGATTCCGGCTTTTTCGGCTGCAATCTCCTCGATGGTATTCCCGAGAAATTGCATATGATCCCGTCCAATTGGCGTAATTACTGCAAGCAACGGTGCCGGAATTACATTGGTGGAATCCATCCTTCCTCCCATACCGGTTTCTAATATAACAATATCGCACTTCTTTTCTTTAAAAAAAAGAAAACTCATTGCCGTTTCGACTTCAAATGCGGTCGGTTGTGGCAGTCCATCTGCAAGCATTTGTCTGCATGCTTCCTCTATTTTTGTAACATATATAGCGACTTCCTCTTTGGAAATCCATTCTCCATTGAACTGTATTTTTTCTCTATAATCCATAATCACCGGAGAAATATACCTGCCTACACCATAACCCGCTTCTCTTAAAATGGATTCGATATACGTGCAAACAGACCCTTTTCCATTCGTTCCGGCTACGTGAACAAAGGAAAGCGATTGCTCAGGATTACCGATTCTGTTAAGCAATTCTCTTGTGGTATCTAAGCCTAATACACTTCCGAGTTTATTTAGTTCTTCTATGTAACCGATTGCTTCCTGATAGGTCATGATGGTTCTCCTTGCGTCGTTTGTTTTGGTACTTTACTAGTGTAACACCAATGGTTGGTTATTTCAAACTATTGGTCGTATGTGGAAATTACTTGTTATATTGTGTCTGATAAATACCGTATGGAATATCACAACTATCCCAAGTGGCTGACACTTTCGTTCGGTTTTGCACGTAGCGGTTACTACGACAGCAAAAGTTTGTTGTATAACACTTCCACAGCGTGAGCACTTTGAATGATAAGGTTCCTATTAACTCAAGCTGGATAATGACCTCATAACCAAATCAACATCTTGATTTTCCAGCTCATGTATAATGTGCAGATAAGTCTTTTGCGTAGTTGTCATACTAGCGTGCCCAAGTCTCCTTGCCACACTTCCAACAGAAACCCCTGCAAACAACAAAATTGATGCATGTGTATGCCGAAGTCCGTGTACAGATATAACCGGAACGCCTGCGGAATTACAATGTCTTTCCAGAATGTCATTCACCGTAGAGTTATAAACTCTGTCCTTTGTTACAAATATCGGCTTCTCCTTCGGAAGATCTTTCAACAGTTCCGAAAACTGAACAACTGTCTGCCAATCAATTTGGATTTTCCTAACTGAAGATTTATTCTTTGTCGGAAGAAATCCTCCTTTCCCTTTATAGTCCCATGTTTTGCTTATAGAAAGATTTTGATGCGAAAAATCAAAATCTTTCGGGGTCAATGCAAGCGCCTCTGAAAAACGCATCCCTGTCTTTGCCACCAACAATATAAACCAATCCCAGTTAATCTCTTTATCTAAATCCAAGTCCAAAAGTAGAGAATGCAGTTCAAACTGGTTAAGATATTTTATCTTCTTCTCTGCCGGTGTCTTTCCTTTGATGATGACCTTCCTTGTCGGATCCCTTTCAATCAATCCTTCATCTACAGCATCTAGTATTGCACCCTTTAGCTGGTGATGGAAATCCATTGTTGTCTGCCTTTCATGACTTTTTGCATAATCATTTAACAACTGTTGATATGCGATTCTCGTCATGTCACACATCTTTAATTCCGGAATTAATTTGTACAGCCATGTCTGAGTCATCAAATACTTATCCAACGTAACTTTACGAATGGCTCCATCCTTATAAACATGAACCCACTGTGCGTAATAGTCCGCGAACAAATCTGTGCTTTTTACTTGATCTAACATATTGCACCTCCGTTTCTATATATATACGTGCTCACGCTGTCCCCAAAATCATCAAGAGAGCCAAGGATTCCCCTGACTCTCAAAGCTTATACTGTAATTCTGTTCTTTTACTCAAAGACTTCAATATCAAAGCCGCCCTCCAGAATAAATTCTCTAAGTAATCTATCAACTTTTACATTGACCTTTGGAATCGGTAGTTTCTGCCCCGTCAACTTTTCGAAGTATGCTCTAGCTCTCTCTTTATCTACAGTTGCCTTGAGCGCATCGAATCTACCGAATTCATTGATATTGTCTTCTGTGATGTTCTGCGCCATCATATCTCTAAGCATCTTCTCATTTAACCCAAGAGCGTATGCAGCTAATCTATGAATCTGATCATCTTTTGCCCTAGAGCAGTATTCAATTACATATTCCTTAAATGTCTTACCTGGTACAACCACTATATCTCCACTTTGAATGTCATGAAGGAATATGTTTGCAAATTTCTGCTCTTCCTGCGATAACGTCGCAAAAGTTTTGTGTAACTCTTCTTCTGCTTTTTTTAACTCTTCTGCATCAGCCCCCTCTGTGTGAAGTATCTTTATGTACTTCTCAAATCGAGAGTTCATATAATCAGAATCAATCTTATCCGTATCAATAGTTGTAATATAGCCATCAATATCATACGGTACCTCGTGTCCACCCGGTCCGGTTCCAGGTTCAAAGAGTTCCTTATAACGCTTCACAAGAATAAGATATGTCGTCTCGTCCAATAACAAAGTGATAATATCTTCTTCACCAGTTTCATCGTTATAGAAACTATATTCTAACTTTTCCCATGAAAATCCTTGAACCTTTGCCGCTTCTAAATAATTATTAAACTGCTTAAAAAGCTCTGCAAATTTCTTTCGCTCACTCTTTTCAGATGGAAGTTTTTCAAAGTTAATAATGCC